>PKYH01000080.1 GCA_003133625.1 Candidatus Bathyarchaeota archaeon
CGGGCCTTGCAAAAAAAGGAAGCTATTTGTTTCTCTTGAAGGGAGCACGTCTCTTTGTTAGGTTAAACATAAAACCTTACACTTTCTGTGAATCTAATGTTGCTATTTTCTGGGAATTTCAGATGCTAACTCGAAATGCCCAATGCATGTACGCTCTAAAATCCCCTGAAAGCACCAAAGAAGGCTCAACATAACAATGAAGGCTACATTTCCTGCAATTTTTTATCTTTTCCCAGTCAAAGTCAGAAACAGCATTTTTAATACTAGTTTCAAAAATAGAAACGCTGCTCGCATAATCATTGTGAACATAGCAAGGCAAAACTACATTCCCGTTAGGATCAATGTTAACCATCGCCCATGGTTTGCACTGCCAGTTTTTATCTTTAGCCATCACTTTCAAGTAACCGATTGAATTGACAATGGGGTAACCTTCTCGTTTCATTTCAATAAGTGTGTGGGCTATTTTCGATATTTTATCAGTAGCAGGTGAAGACGCGTTGATATTACAATACTCGTGAGCTACGGCTATGGATATTCTTGTACCCAACTCTTTTGCTAGCCTTACCAAGCTTTCTATCTCATCAATATTCTCAGCCATTATTGTCGTGTTAATCGTTACAGCAACTTTTTCTTCAGCCGCACTTATGCCTCGTACCGCTTTTCTAAAGCATCCGCCAACTCCTCTAATAGCATCATGAGTTTTCTCTAGGCCATCTAACGAAACATAAACAACACCGTTAATGTATGGCGATATCTCATCTATCTTGGATTCAAGAAGCGTTCCATTAGTGATAAGACTTGTATGCAAGGGCAAAGACCTAGAAAAAGCGAGAATCTTAGCCAAATCCTTTCTTAGCAAAGGTTCCCCGCCTTCAAACGCGATTCCGCAGGCTCCCGAATTATAAACCTGTTTCAGAATTGCTTTTTCCTGTTCAAGGCTTGAATCCTGGCTGGGTCTTTTCCAGAATGGGCACATTTTGCATCGGAGATTGCAGTTGTAGGTCAATTTATGTCCGCAAAACAGAGGAGCCTTAACGTCGAATAAGTTTGAGATAAAGCCACGATAGATTCTCATCCCTAGCCAAAATGTCTCTAGGTAATGGCGAATGTTTTTTTCTTCCCCAGAATAGTTGGAAACCCGTCCCCATCCTCCAAGATCAATTGAACATAATCTGCGAATTCACATAGATAAAAACAAGTACTTTTCTTTTTTGTTTTGTGAGAAAGGGGAATTTTGCTCTTTTTATTCTTCTTTCTTGAGTCCTTTCTTTATTCCTTTCCCAAGGTCATTTACGGCTTTAGCACCTTTCTTGATGCCTTTGCCGACTGCTTCTCCAGTTTTTTCGGCGGCATTTTCAACTTTTTTCTTCTTTTCTGACATTACTATCATCTCTATCGCTAAGTCGTCATTCACAGACTTAAGTGTGTGTGACTGCGAAGCCACAGCAACATCTGGGCATCAACCGGGGTTTTGCTTGTAGAATGGCTTAAGTATAAGCAGAATTGAACTTTCCATGACAATGTAGTTCAACAGTTCAAGTGCGATTAACGCTTTTGAACTCACCCCGTCGATTACGTGGAATTTGCGGTCAGGGACCCTCCTACACACCCAGCTCGTATAGACCATCTTCAAAGAATAGCAAGACTACGATTCCAAAGTTGCGAAAAACGAAAAAGACGCCTGCGCACTAATAGAAGCCGGCTTCGAATACGTCTGCGACTACAACAACCACAAGATTTTCAGAAAACGCAAATACTAAAAGTATACATCCCCAGGACAACCCCCCCGGCTTTTTCAACATCGTGGTGCGGGGGGTGGGACCCCCACCCTATTTTACCGGGAAAAATTTACTCATGCTATGCCGTCGCTTCACTTATAACGCACGCGTCTTAAGAGGAAGTGCGAGTTTCTAAGTTGTGTAGTCTTTTACTACTGCTTTGGCTGAATTTTCTTTAACTGACGCTATTCCTTTTTGGCATCCCTCTTTTGATTCATAAGCTCCACTTTCCGCTATAATCTCCCCGTTTTGAGCTCTGNNCCCCATAAGTTTCTCTACTCCAATCGATCTACGAATAAACTATCGCGTTACCGCTTTTATTTCTGTGTCTGTGTGGGCATACAGAGACAACTTCAAAACACCATCGTAATTGTCAAAAAACCGTAACTTTAAGCACTTTGGCATATAGGGCTAAGTCGCAAGGAGGTAAACCTGTAAGCTTGTTGACTTTGAGGAACTTAACGGAGAGGATTCCTTATTGAAGAAAAAGTTCAAGTTGTCGCTTCTTTTTGCTACTGCCTTCGGAATTATAGTTGGTCCATGATAAACATGCGTGATTCTTCGTATCTCTTCACCCTTGTAATCGCTCTCCTCATGCTAAGATGGTAGTTCTACATTAGAAGACTATTAACCAAACTAGCTTGCGCAGCGTGCGCCAAATTGAGAAAAGACTTGTCGAGCAGAAGCCTGCAGGTTTTTCCTTTTCGACTTGGCTTTTGAGGCAGAAATAAAAAAGAGTAGAAGTTGGTAGTTCTCCTTGCTATCGTCTTCTTAGTTCGAAGTATTCTATGAAGAACAGTAAACCTTGTATTATGAAGTATAGCCCAACAATCCATGGAAGCAAATCTTTGAAGACTATGACAAGTATTCCGAAGACTATTGCTATCAAAGCCATTATTGGTTTGGACACTGTAACACCGATTTTCCCCAACCCCTTTTCAACTTCTCGAGTCATAAGATTCTCCTCAACCATTGTATCATGCAGTTTCTATTTAAAACTTATCAGCTGTTCACGCATGGAACAACAAAATTCGGAAACACATATTCGAATAGTGTTATGTTGTGTTGGAAAGTGTGAGGTTTTATACTTAACCTAACAAAGAGACGTGCTCCCTTCAAGAGAAACAAATCGCTTCCTTTTTTTGCAAGGCCCGATAAGGTGTGTCGTTAACTGGAACAGTATTCCCTAATCCTCTAGCATCTTTGAATATAGCAGCCGCTCTGTTGCTGTGTGACTACAGCTACACAAGTTTAATAGTCATTCGTACTCCTATGTAACTTAACAGGTGTAGCGCTTGAGCAATCTGATTATTGGAAATATGACTTTGATGAGTCTGCTTGTAACCATAATTGGCTTGATTATTCTGTGGATAATAGTCTCAATACCCGTGTGGTTAGCTGGCAAAGCAGTAACTGGCGGAAAAGCCACTTTTGGCGACGCCATGATTGCCACGCTGTTTGGCCCAATAGTTTACGCTGTCACATTGATTATAGTGGATTACTTTCTGGGAGCGCTAATCGGCTCAACGGCATACATAATCGCACTAATTTTAGCCCTCATAGCCTGGATATGGGTCTACAAAGCAAGCTTCAAAACGGGCTGGCTGGGCGGCATCGCAATAGCCATACTGGCATGGATAATCTTCGTCGTAATAAGCATAATATTGGGAGCCGTCTTCGGTCTAGTAGTTCCTGCACCATTCTTCCCCCACATCTAGTGAACCACAACAAACACTGAACAGACTGCGCATAGAGGTCATAAACGGCGAAAACAAAAAAACAAGGATCAGATAGCGGATGCTGAGTCAGAACCTGAATTTTCCAACAGCATCTTTGAATATAGCAGCCGCTCTGTTGCTGTGGACCTACAGCTACACAAGTTTAATANNATTACTTCTGGAAGCATAGGTGGTTTGCCGACAATAGTTGTTATGATTCTTCCATTCGTAATCGGTTTGATCGTGGGCTACCTCGTCCATAAATTCTTGAAGATCGCTATCATAGCTGCGATTATACTCATTGTGGTTGCCTACTTTGGCTTCTTCGGTTTGAGTCTTAGCGTGTTGAAAGATTATGCAACCCAATACGGTTCCATTGTGTATCAATACGGAGTACTCCTCATAGGCATACTACCGCTAGGCATCGGATTCATAGTGGGTCTAATCATCGGCTTCATATTCGCGTAAACTGAACATCCCTCTGGGTCAAAGCGTAGAGAACAATCGATGACTAATTGTGAAATTACTACTTTAACACACGCCTCAAAATTTTTCCAGCCGTATTTCAAATAAGCCCTGCAAACGCTGCTTCAGCAGCAATTTTTACCCTTTTAGCACAAGTGGAAACCTTCAAAATCAGAACAACACAACAATTCAAAAAGCGAAGATAGTTACATATTTTGCGAAAACGACCAAAAATTTCAAATACAAATTGGTACAAAAAATATTATTGGAGTGAAAATGTCCAACGACGAAAACACGGACCTCCTGCTTGGTTTGGGTTTAACTCTTAACCAGGCAAAGGTTTACTTAGCAATACTTAAACTGGAAAAAACTACGGTAGGGCAGGTAGCGAAGTTTTCAAAAGTGCGCAGGGAAGA
>PKYH01000088.1 GCA_003133625.1 Candidatus Bathyarchaeota archaeon
TGCCTGAAACCTTCAGCTTTGAACTTCAAAGCTGAAGGTTTCAGGCAAACGGGCGGGCTTCATGTTGCAGCAATTTACAAGGGCGACGGTTCATTGGTTGCGTTGGCTGAAGATGTTGGCAGGCATAACGCTGTGGACAAAGTGATTGGGATGGCTGCCTTGAGCAAGGTTGATTTTGGCAAGTGCTTTTTGGCTTTGAGCGGGCGCATATCGGGCGATGTAGCTTTCAAGGCGGCGAAGGTTGGCTTACCCATTGTCGCTTCGCTGGCAGCGGCACTTTCTTCGGGTATAGCAATGGCTGAAGCGTCGAATTTGACTTTGGCAGGGTTTGTACGGGGAAAACGCTTAAACATCTATACTGTGCCTGAAAGAATAATTATTTAGTGAACTACTTGCCGCTAACGTCCTTCTATTTTTATTCCGCATGCTTCGGCTGGTGTCTTTCCATTTAGCCCTTCATGTGGTCTTATGTAATTGTGGAATAATTGGGTTCTGTTAACTTCGTAGGCGATAAATCTCCCTGTTAAGGTTCGGGTGATATTTTTGTTGTTGGCAAAAGGGCTGTTAACTGTCGGGTGATGGTTTCACTACGACCATTCTAAGAGGTTACTACGTACATCTTAGGTTTTTACTACATCAAGTGTTTTTTTACAGGTTTTCGGAAAAATTTAAGCGATAAAGGATGCAATATACAAAATGGAGCGTGCCTTTTTTAGGATGTATGCCTCAAGTGAAAAATTAAAGAAATTGGCTGAATTAAATTTCTGTAAGAACTGTTACTCTAAATATTTGGATTTAATTCACCCTGAAATAGAATATCTTTTATCCGAGCCTATATCTGATTGGAGACAAACAGAAGAAAACATAAATGTTCTCTGGATTAAAGCAAAAGGACTCTACAATGTCGTAAACTCAACGGTTTTCTCTCCACATGAAAATGCTTTTAAAAAAGCCAGAAATGAGACTGTTCTAACTAAATTAAAGAACCTTAAAGATGAAGGATTAATCAAAGATTATACTTACGATTTTCTAAATAAAGTCCGCAGGAGAAGAAACAATATTCACCCACCATTCAAATTTTCTAAACAGGATTATATTTTGTTTCGAGAGGCAAAAGCACTTACAGACACTATGATTCCCCCTATTATTTTTGATTTAAAAGACGCTGTATGGAAGAAAGAATTAGATAACATTGAAAAACATGCGAAACGGTTGCTAGAAAACACCAAATTATTTTGAATGCTTTGCGTTTTGTATGAGTGTTATCCATTTCTTTGTATAGGGTTTTTCAAATATTTCTTAACAAGGGCAACAAGTTGCTCGCCTTCTTGCGGCAAGTCAATGAAAGGAATTCCCCTCTCGTTTGCATTGGATTTGTTTTTTGCGATTAATCCCGTAATTGCAAGTATGGGCTGAACAGTTTCATCAAGTGTTTTTTTTAGGTCTTCATTGTTTTTTGCAGTGACTACTTTGAGGATGTCTGCTCTTTTAGAAATTGCGGTATAGAAGCCTTCTATGAACACGATGTCGAGTTGTTCCTTTTCCAGCAAGTCAATAATTTGGTCTAGGCTGTTTAGGGCGCTGCTGGTTTTTTTTATTATTGCTATTTCCTCAGGCGAGATAGCTACTGTTACTTTTGAGCCTGCCTTGCTGAATCTCCACGTGTTGCTGCCTTCTCTGTCGATGGTGAAGTTTTCGCGGTGAATATGTTTTATTGCTCCAACCTTGTAGCCTTCTTTTGTGAGGCGGGAAATCAAGTATTCAAGCGTTGTGGTTTTGCCTGAACCGCTTACGCCGACAGCCGCGAAGACTAAAACCACTTTGCTTGTCTCCTTGTCTTAGAATCACTGTGTTTGCTTTAATAAACAACGCGATTATGATCATTTTTCTCTGAACTTTAAAAAGTAAACCACTCCACCAGCCGCTAAAGCAGCAACAAGCCCAGCAATAATAAAAAGAGAATACTTAACGTAAATTGGCGGTTCGGTCACTGTTATAATTAACTCTTGGCTATCACACCTTGTAAGACGGGGCAACCTGCCTTAATTGGCAAGGCTCTATATGATTTCTATGTTGTTAAACTCAGCGTTCCCCAAGACAGCAATGGGCTAAGTTTCCGGTTTATCGCTTACGCAGTCACGGTGTTTGGGATTTTACTGGCGGCTTTGCTTCTGCTGCTTAAACTTCGCCATAAACCGCGTACTAATCAAAGTGTAGCGAGCTGACTTATCCCAGAGGGATACCTTCATTTTGCTATTCAAACGTCCAAGCAAAAATGCGCCTGCCTTCCCAATAGCCGCTGGCTCTATAGCGGGCATTATTGCGGTGGGAAAAGTGCGGATTATACTACCGTCATAAAGCTCAAAGCGTTTACAGAGAGCTTAATAGTTATAACTTTGGCATCGGGCTTCACTATCACTATACTACACTAGGCTGCACTCTGACAGCTCAATTGTCTGGACAAAAAAATCTACTCCAAAACAGGCTCAATAGTTGCGACTATTGCCCTGCGATTAGCTGCGACTAAAAAATCTAGGTTAAATTGCTTTCTAATGGCTTCATAAGTTTTGCTTTTAGCCCTCGTCAGTAAGCGGAGAGTAATTCACTGTTTGGTCGTGTCAATTTTTTTTCCTGTTGAATCTGTATTGTTTGATGAACACGCTTTTAAGGAAGGTAAACCACTCTTTTTCAAGTCGAAACGAGGGTTCACCGTTTGGGCAAGAAGAAAGTGTTAAGCGAAGGCGCAATCGGCGAGTTAGTTTATCCTGGACAAGGCGAAGTCTTAGGTGTAGTTGTGAAACTGCTTGGTTTTGACCGCATAATGGTTAAGTGTCAGGATGGCGCTGAACGTTTATGCCGAATCCGAGGCAAAATGAAAAGGCGCGTTTGGATTCGTGAAGGCGACATCGTTATTGTTTCACCTTGGGAGTTCCAAACTGACAAGCGCGGCGACGTTGTTTGGCGTTACACACATGCGCAAGCTGATACTTTAAGGCGTAAGGGCATTTTGACACTTTAATTTTCAAGTTTTAACCATTCTTCTTCATTTTACCCTATGAATAGCGACTTACCTCTCATAGGTTTTGCAAACTTTAAGTCGAGTGTACCATTTTAGAAGGCTTACTTGTTCGAGTGGTTTTAAATACCCTGAAACGATTAGCATGGTTGAATATTATGTCTAGGAAAGCTCAAGAACGCCTTGCTCATAACGAAAGAAGAGTGGAACGACGAGACAAAATGCTAACACACGACATGACAAAGGAACGTGCCACGGTGGAGGAGGTTTTTGACCAGACGACACGTATGGTTGTTTTTGACTTGTTGAAAAGCGGTGTGCTCTATGAACTCAATGGGGTTGTTAGTTCAGGCAAGGAAGCACGGGTTTACTGGGGTACAGACAAGGAAGGCAAGGATTTGGCAGTCAAAATTTACTTAACTTCATCAGCCGAATTCAAGAAGGGCATGCTCAAATACATCGAAGGCGACCCACGCTTCAAAGCAGTTAAACGTGACACACGAGCGCTGATTGCCGTTTGGGCACAGAAGGAGTTCCGCAATTTAAAGGAAGCTTCGGAGGCTAATGTGCGTGTGCCAAAACCCATCGCCGTCAAGAGTAACGTGGTAGTTATGGAGTTCATTGGGAAGGATGGCGTTAGTGCCCCTTCGCTGAAGGAGCAGCCACCAACTGATCCAGAGCGAATCTACCGCATACTGGTTACTTATTTGAAGCGGCTCTACCAAAAAGCAAAACTTGTCCACGGCGACTTAAGCGAATACAACATTATGCTATGGAAGGGCAGACCAGTGATTTTTGATGTATCCCAATCCGTTTCCATTGTGCATCCTATGGCTGATTTCATGTTGCGAAGGGATTTGACGAACTTGAATAGGTTCTTTAGTCGGTTAAATGTTAAGGTTTATCCCGTTGAAGAATTGTATAAGATGGTTGTTGGTTAAAAATGGCTGGTTCAGACACGTTTGTTAGGATTCCTAAAGAGCGAGTGGGCATTTTAATAGGTCCCGAAGGCAGAGTGAAGCAGCATATTGAAGAGAAGCTTCAGGTTAAGCTTGAAGTTGACAGTGAAGGAAGCGTTACTATTGTGCTTTCAGAAAAAGCGTCTGATCCATCCTTACTGTTAAAAGCTAAAGATGTGGTTACAGCTATTGGCAGAGGATTCTCGCCTGAAGTTGCCTTCCGCTTAATCCGAAACGAAGACGAAATCTTTGACATGATAGATTTGCGCTTGATTTTTGGGCGTTCGGAATCTGACATTAAACGGGTAAAAGGCAGAATAATCGGCGCCGACGGCAAAACAAGAAGGCTAATTGAAGAGTTAACTGAGGCTGATGTGGTTGTTTATGGTCACACGGTTGGGCTTATCGGCAGTTTTGAGCAAGTGGATGCCGCACACAACGCGGTGCAAATGATTGTCGAAGGTTGCCAGCACCACACGGTGTACAATTATTTGCAGAAGAAGCGGACGGAGCTTAAGAAGCAGAAGCTCGAGTTGTGGGAGAAACCCAAAAGCGAAAGATAATTTTATCTTTATTTTGTGCAGATTCAAGCTGTTCATAGCCCAGTCAGACCATCAAACATAAAGCTGAAGCTTTTTTAGAGAAGGTAGGGGGAGGGGGTAGGGTCAGTATAGGCGTTTTTTTTAGCCAATAGTATTGGCATTTTTTAACCAATAGTATAGGTAAAACTAAAGTTGGAATAAAAATTGCAGTTTTTAGGTGGGCTCTTAGGCGTGCACTTGAAAATCAAATGCAAGCAACGCACTCAAGATCCACATCATCCTTAAGGTCTACGGGGCCAGAGTCGTCATCGCCCACCCAACAAAAAAACAGCCCATACTATCATTAAAACGTTAAGGTTGTTATGCCTAGCGAAGCCCGATCATTGCACCATACTTTGAATATACTTCCGCTACTAATTCGCCAGCCTTGGGATTATTCCAGTCATGCATCCACTCGGAAACCAAAGCCTCAAGAGTAAGCGGGACCACTCCCACCTGCAACATCCTTTTAACCCCATACTTGTGTGCATCTATAGTGGAGTCTCCTGCAGCATCAATTAATCCATAAACTTCGTACTCTTCCTTGATGGCATGGATGGCGCTGTACGCAAAGCACATGCTTGTCCAAAGCCCTGAAATAACCATCTTATTTTTCCCTGTCCGCTTGAATGCGTCCCAAGTTTTCTCGTCTTCAAAAGCGTCAAAGCTTGGCACTTTCCTTGCATAAACCTCTTGGTTTGGGAAAATCTGAGTAATTTCTGGGATAAATTCGCCGTTAAGTTTAGGATTAATCGATGACAAAACAACAGGAACCCCCAGTATTTTAGCGGCTTTAGCTGCGCAAACCGCGGCGCTCTTAATTATAGTTTTATCTCCAGAACTAATACTCCTAAACATTGAAGGCTGATAATCAACCAAAACCAGAGCACTGTTCTTGTCTGTTAAAAATTCTAATTTTCCATTTTTTGACAACATTTGAAAAATCACCATTTACGGTAAATTAAAATTAAAAATATAAAACTTTCTGTCAACCGCTAAACTTTAAAGTTTAACGCTAATTTCCAGCCCGTCGCCGCCCACTTGCACGTATCTGCTCTGGTACTTTCCAGAGTTCCTAACGTAATCCAAATAATCCCGCATTTGATCGGCGAAGATTCCAGCGTTATCCGCAACAACAACCGCTCCCTTACGCAGTTTGTCCTCGGCTAAGGAGAGGTACTGGAAGTACTCGCTTTTCTCGGCATCAATGAAAGCGAAGTCAAAAGGACCATCCAAAGTAGGGATTACTACGATGGCGTCGCCCGTGATGATTTTAACTTTGGGCGGTATGTTTGCCTTAAGAATGTTTTCACCAGCAATTTCTGCTTCCTCTCGGTGAATTTCTATCGTTACTATCTCAGCGCTTTCATCGAGCGCCTTGCCCATGAGAATTGCTGAGTAACCAATTAAAGTGCCAACCTCCAAAACATGCCGTGACTTAGCCTTCCGAACTTCCTCAGCCAAAATTTTCCCCTTATGTGGTCCAACGATTGGGAGAAATTCCTTTTCTGCTGCCTTCTCAATTTGCCTTAAAACTTGGTCGGCGCTACTTGAGACGGGCTTTTCAGTAATCATAGGGGCACCTTGATTTTATCCAAAAAACGTTGCTGTAACTTGGCAATTTTCGGGGCAATGACGGCTTGGCAGTATTGTTCTTTCGGGTGTTTCTTGTAGTAGTCTTTATGGTAGGTTTCAGCTTTGTAAAACACTTTCAGGGGCTCAACGCTGGTAACGATTGGTTTATTCCAAATGCCTTCTTTGTTGAGTTCATCAATCAGTTTTTCAGCCGTGGCTTTTTGCTCTTGGTTATGGTAGAAAATGGCTGACCTGTACTGCGTTCCAACGTCTGCTCCTTGACGATTCAGCGAGGTTGGGTCGTGCATGGCGAAGAATATTTCCAAGATTTCTTTGTAACTGATTATTTTTGGGTCGAAAAATATCTGTGCAGCTTCAGCATGCCCAGTCGTGCCTGTGGAGACCTGCTCGTACGATGGATTGGGCACTGTGCCGCCAGTATAGCCAGGTTCGATTCTTTCTACGCCTTTTATTATGCTGAATGCGGCTTCGGCGCACCAGAAGCAGCCGCCTGCAAGCGTTGCAGCTTCCAAATTTTTGTTATCGTTAGGTTGTTGGCTCATACTTCATCTTCCTTAAAAAACGGTTTAATGCCTCTTGTAATGCTGAGTAGCTTTGCACTTAATTGTTTGTGGCTGTCATGACACAGCCACTAATTTGCGGCTAAAACAGCGGAATCCATTTTACTATCTATGACCTTAGGTTTTTAGCAAGGTTTCTATGGGTGACTGCTAACATGGAAAAAGGAAAAGCGAATAATCCGTTAAGCAAGATTAAGGTTACTCCGTTGGCAGCGGAAAGCTTCGGTGTCCGCTCCATGTGCACATTAGTAGAAACGCCTGATGTTGCTGTGCTTTTGGATGCTGGAATATCGCTTTGCCCATACCGTTTCAGTTTGCCACCGCATCCAATTGAGTTTCAAACAATCAATAAACTACGCAAACGAATAGCAGAAGCCGCAGACAAAGCTGAGCTGGTAACGATTAGCCATTACCACTTTGACCATCACACGCCCTCCTATGAGGACTGGGTTGTAAACTGGACAGAAGCAAACGAAACCGCACGCCAAATCTACCAAGACAAAACAGTTCTAATGAAAAACCCGAGAGAAAAAATCAACGCCAGTCAAAGGCAAAGAGCATGGCTCTTCCAAAAAACAGGAGGCAAATACGCAAAAAAATTTGAAGCAGCCGATGGAAAAACATTCACTTATGGGAAGACTGTGCTGTGTTTTTCTGAACCTGTCGCTCACGGCTCTGAAGATTCAATGCTCGGCTGGGTTATCATGGCAGTTGTGGAGCATGAAGATGAGCGGTTCATGTTTGCGCCTGACGTTCAAGGACCAATGTCCACCCATACGCTTGAGCTGATTAAGAAGGCAGAGCCAACTGTGATTATGCTGGGTGGACCGCCATTTTACCTTGGAGGCTTCAGAGTTGATATGGCTCAGTTAGAGCAGGGGTTGAGGAATCTGGAAAGCATTGTTCAAGCAGTGCCTGCGGTCATTCTTGAACATCATGCGTTAAGAGACGAATCGTGGAAACAAAAAATAGACAAAGTATACCAGCAAGCTTCCAAGGCTGAGCATAGCATTATGACGGCTGCAGAATACTCAGGCAACGAAAACCTTTTCCTAGAATCCAAGCGTAAGCAGCTTTACCGTGACTTTCCACCTTCCACCGAGTTTAAGCAGTGGATGAAAACTCTTAACAACAAAAAAATCGCTAAGCCCCCAATATAACCCATGGATTAATTGGGCGGCAATGTAAAAGAAGCGAGCTGTGCAAATGTTGAACCTTCTTTTAAAAAAGAATAAAAATTATAGAGAATAGGATTTCCAAAAGGTAAAAAAGTTTGAAATCTTTAATGATTTGTAAAAGCCTTTCTTTTCAGATTGTCTGAGATGAATTGACATGAAAAACTTTGAGGCTGCCCTAATTCTCAGAAACATATCAATCTTGCTAGAGATGGATGATGTACCTTTTAAGCCGAGAGCCTACGAGAAAGCTGCCCTATCAATCGAGGCATTAGAAGAAGACATTGAAGAAATCTACGCGAAAAACGGAATAAAAGGGTTAAAGCAAATACCCGGAGTTGGAGCGAGCATAGCTGAAAAAATAGAAGAACTCATCAAAACAGGTAACCTCCAATATTATGAGGAACTGAGAAATAAGGTTCCTGTGGATTTTGAAAGTTTATCTGGCATTGAAGGGTTAGGACCTAAAAAAATCAAAGTGCTATGGGACAAGCTGAAAATTAAAAACATGGATGACTTAGAAAAAGCTGCTCTGGAGCATAAAATCTCAGCATTGCCGCATTTCAAGAAGAAAACCGAGGAAAACATGCTCAAGGCAATCGAATTCGCTAAGAAAAGCAGAGGACGCTACATACTTGGCTTCACTCTTCCATTAGTTCGAAGCATAGAAGAAAGACTAAGAAAAGTCCCATATGTAAAGAAAGTTGTCGCTGCAGGATCAGTTAGGCGTATGAAGGAAACAGTCGGCGACGTCGATTTCCTTGTCCTCACCGAAGACTCAAGCAAAGTAATGGAGTTTTTTGTTTCCATGCCTGAAGTTATACAAGTAATCGAGAAAGGAAAAACCAAATCAGCCGTCAAACTCAAAACCGGGATGAACGCAGACATCAGGACTCTGCCAGAACAAAGCTTCGGCGCAGCACTGCAATACTTCACCGGAAGCAAAGACCACAACATAGCCCTTAGAAGAATCGCACAGGACAAAGGCTGGAAACTAAGCGAATACGGCTTGTTCCAGAAAGAAGAGCAAATCGCAGGACGCACCGAAGAAGAAGTCTACGAGAAACTCGGGCTCCCGTGGATTCCACCTGAGCTTAGAGAGAACACAGGCGAGATTGAAGCAGCAAGAAAAGGCGAGTTGCCAGATTTAGTAGAATTGAAACAAATTAAAGGCGATTTACAGATTCACTCAAACTGGACTGACGGACAAAACTCCATAAAAGAGATGGCTGAACAAGCCAAAAAGAACGGTTTAGAATACATCGTAATTTCAGACCATTCCAAATACCTAGCAATGACTGGAGGGCTAGACGAAGAGGGCTTATCAAAGCAAGCTGAGGAAATTGACCAGTTAAACGAGCAACTTGACGGGATAACGATTCTGAAAGGTGTCGAATTGAACATACTAAAAGACGGCAGCCTAGACATTTCCGATGACGCCCTGAGGAAGCTGGACGTTGCCAGCGCTGCAGTTCACTCGCATTTTGACATGAGCAAAGAAGAAATGACAAACCGAATTCTAAAAGCCATCGAAAACCCAAACTTGGACATTCTTCTTCACCCGACAGCAAGGGAAATACAGAAGAGAGAGCCAATCCAGCTTGACCTTGAAAAAATCATTACCATGGCGAAGGAAAACGGAACAATCTTAGATATAGACTCTTACCCAGACAGGCTCGACCTGAGGGACGAGCACATAAGGAAAGCCGTTCAAGTGGGCGCTAAACTTGGCATAAGCTCTGACTCCCACAGTACTGTGCACTTGCATTACTTAGAGTTGGGTATCGCTCAGGCTAGACGCGGATGGGCAACCGCCAAAGAC
>PKYH01000133.1 GCA_003133625.1 Candidatus Bathyarchaeota archaeon
ATAACCATGAGTCTGCAGGTTTTGAGGATTAAAAAACTGTTGGAAGAGGTCTGTTAAAATGGTTAACAATGCTGTGTCCATATACGGAATTGCGTCCAAAAAAATCAAGCATTCTAGTTATACTTATGCTCAACGCAAGAGAGTGACTTATGAGAGGAAAGGCAAGAGAATAAGTTACTTGAGAAGGACAGGCAAGACCGCAACGGTGAAGGAACATGTTAACAATTTAAAGCCACGTGAAAGTCGCTTTACCTTTTATGGAACCGCAGATCAGTGTAATTTAGCAAAACAAAAAATGGTAGAACAAGGTCTTGTTCCCAGAAAGCAGTATACTGATAGGTTGCATGCAAACGCTTTTCTGAGGAATCCCGGGAAGTATGGTATTTCTGGGAAGTGGCTGAATCAGGACACAAAGGCATCTTAGGAGAGGTCTTGGATAGAGATGTTGCAGAGCATCCGAGCAAGTAAGTGGTTTTTTGTCATTTGGATCAGTTCGAGATGGGCATGTCTATTGCTCTGGAAACTCTCCCAGAATGACCTCTTTTTTTTGGAGAGATGTGCTTTTGAAGAAGCATAAGAAGCGTTGCCTTGAGGACAAGCTTAACTTAATCACGTTAAAGATGTACCGGGAAGCTATGAGGCTTGAGAGGAATAGGAGAAAGCGGGTTTATGAAGTTTAAGTCGTGTTTTTATGATGGTGACTCTTAGCTATGCCGATTTCTGTTCAGGTTGAAGGCGTTAAAGTTTATTGTCCTGTTTGTCATCGTCGGATTCGCGCGCGCTGCCTTGTCCCGATATTAAGTGTTGAAGCAGGTGGGTGAAACGCTGGAAAAGCCGTTCACTACACAAAAGTCAGCGGGGTTTTGTTCTACTTCTTGATGACCGCGTTTAAGGCGGACTTGATGGCTCGGACTACTCGAGAACGGTGGTTCTCGTCGCGGATTCTTTTTGATGTGACTCCGTCAAACTCTATTGATTTTTCTTGGCAAGTGTACGCGTTAACGTACGTAAGCTTGAACCTTGGAGCGTAAATTACGACTCTTTCGCCGATTTCAAAAACCTCATCTACTATGCGGCTCAGGTTTTCTGGTCGGTGAACAAGCCTTTTCCGAACAAAGTCAACGTCCGCTTCCGAATCGATTTCCATGATGCCGTGCTTCGCTATTGTCTCCTCAGGGTTCTTCTCTGAAGGCGCGGAAGGTAACGTTTCCAGGTTTGCTTCTTGCCCATTCTTGGCTAACATGAAGAAGGCTTTCTTCTCGACCACAAGCCGTTCTTCGCCCTCAAGCTTTATGCTCGCAGTCGAATTCTGGTACTTCTGCGGATAAAATTTCTGGTTCAGCAGGATGACCTCGCGCACGTCGTTGTCGATTGAAACGGTGTAATCGCACATGCGGTAGTAATCGAGAAAGTATCGGGCGCTAATCACTATGTAGGGTTCGTAGTATTTCTTCATGGAAACTAACTCGATGGGTACGGGTTTAGGCCTCAGAATCCCAAACTTAGTGAACAACCGTCGTTTTAGCCTCTCTCCGGTCACCTTTATGACGGTCGGGTCGACCAGGGTCTCGTAAACCACGGTCTTCCTTGGGACTATTTTATCCTTGCAAACCGAGAGCACGTGCTCGTGCGCTATCATCGCGTAATTCGTAAACGTCTGTTCAGTCGTGGCTTCGTTCATCATAATGGAACTCTCAATGTAAAGGTTGACCTTTACTATTGTGGAAAACGCGTTTAATAATAATTATGAATCCAAAAAATGAATGATAAATAACGGTGCCGCCCTGTGTGCGCGCGCGATGAGGTAAACATAAAAGCGGCAGATGTTTTGGAGTTACTAGCGGGATGAGTTAGTTGACAAACGTTCAAGCAAGCAAATGGGAACCCGAGGCTAGAACAGAACCGGCGCCTAGAACAGAGCCAGAAGCCCGAACCGAACCAGCGCCCAGGACAGAAACAGCTGCGAGAACGGAACCAGTGAACAATAAGATACAGTCAATCAAGTGCCCTTCTTGCGGTTATCTTTTGGTATATTCCAAAGGAACTGAGAAGCAAAGCATCAGATGCACAAAATGCGGAAACGTCTTCCAAGTAGAGTAGGATCCATTCAGGTTTGGGTTTTATTAAAATTTAATCCAACCGACCTTTGTGTATTTGTGTTGTAAACATCTACAAATTGTATTTGTATTTCATAACCTTTACTATTCGTTTTACAGATAGGACGAATATGCAACAGTGGCGAAATAGCAGAAAGCAGAACTCACCTTCAGAATTACTCCTTAAAGAGGTTCTTGCCAATGCTGGGTATTCTGAGAGCATTGCGGACAATATTTGGAAATGGTACAATCCGCCAGAAGAAAACGAGTAGCTGTAGTCTTCCGTTAATCCTTTTCAGTGAGCATTTTAGGGCAAGTATTGCTGCGTGGCGCGCGCATGTGTTAGAGCGGCAATAAATCTTTGATGCAAATCTGAAGCGGCGTTTTTCTGCGAAAGTTTTATCTATAGATTGTTTGAGTAGAAACAGGGACTAAAATGAGATAATGGATACAGTGAGTTATCCTCCGCCGCCTCCCCCTCCGCCACCGTCGTCGAAACGTTCTAAGATTCTGATTGTTGCAATTATTATCGCCTTTGCTGTTGTGGTTTTTTGTTGGAGGGTACTATGCGATGACACTGACCATGAACAATAATGGTTCTTCAACTTCAGTGTCGCCTTCGCCCTCAGCAACATCATCGGCGTCGCCGACGTCTACTCCTTCAGTCACTGCGACGCCTGGTTCGTCAGGACAATCTTCTGTGGGCTACCGAGTTGGAGCTTGGGCTAATTACACCATGAAGAACTATGATGAAAATGGAGATGTAACTGCGCGATACAATATAAGATACGCTGTGGACCAGGGGACCAGCAAAGGGGTTGACTGTTGGCTACTGCAGACTGAAATGGAGCTTTCCAGTGAGGGTTCTGTGATGAAGACCATTACGGCTTATTTGTTGGATAAAAGTAGCCTCCAAGGTCTTCATTATAAGATACAGGTCTACTTGAACGGTATAGTGATATCTACTACGGAAAATGATTATTCGCCTGGTGATGTTAACAACATTCCAACAGCAATTAATCCAAGCGTGATCATTGGTCAGGAGACAATTACGGTTCCCGCTGGTACATTCAACTGCGACAAAGCTACTACTACAACGACGGATTTGGGAACGACATATGTGACGACTGTGTGGGGTAACTCGAACATACCTGTTGTCGGCTTGGTAAAGCAGGAATTGACCTCTAGCGGTGTTCTGATATCGGCAACGGAGCTCATAGCATATGGTGGCTAAGCGTGGTGCGATGGATCCATATAACCAAAGAATAGATGGTTGGGCACGCAATTTTTGACTATAGTGGAAACAATACGAAAGGAAGGAAACTGAAGTTTAATCTAACCCATGTTAAAACTCAATTTTCTGAATTCCGTCTCTAAGCACAATAGGACGACTTAGGAGAAAGACAAATAACCTTAGGACTTCACAGCCTCGCTCTGGAAGCGTGCGTCTATTCGCGTATGAGGCGAAGTGGTTTTTGAGCTTCCTTTTTCATGATCTCTCTAATTTGGTTTTCATCCAGCTCGCTTCTGCTGCTGGAAGCATCGTTAAATTTGAGTTCGCTGAAGATGAGGTGAATTTCTCCGTCTGAAGACTGGGTTCTGACTATTTCATATTTTTTCACCATTTTCATCCAACAA
>PKYH01000061.1 GCA_003133625.1 Candidatus Bathyarchaeota archaeon
TGAAGAAGCAGCAAAGTACTGCAAGTAATAATGCTCTTAAATACATCCATCAACGCCTCGAAAGCCTAAACGGAAAAACCCCCAGCGAAGCATGCGGAATAAACATAGAAGGAAAAAACAAGTGGATAACTCTAATTCAGAACGCGAGCCAACAGACGAAGACTTGACAGCACCAAAATTCCTTATTCGCTCAAGGCTATTAGTGTTTATGGCATACGATGAGCCGTCTGAACTATAGCGACTGCAAGATATCAGTAGTTTTTGGAACAATTACTGTTTTAAGGAACTAAATTGCATTTGTATCAATTCTAATAAGCCGTTTCCAACAATATTCTTTTCAGGATAGTAACGCCGTGACTTACCTTCAGCTTCTTCTCGCCTAACCGCGCTCTGTAGCGAATTGGTATTTCTCGAATCGTGAAGCCTAGCCGTTCTACCAGATGGTTCAGCTCGACTTCGATGTCAAAGCTTTTGGATTTCAGAAGCCTCCCTCGCAAGATTTCGGCGCGTATTACTCGCAGTCCAGTCAGCGGGTCTTGAAGCGGCACTCCGTTAAGCATGTTATGTGCTAAAGCCAGCAGCATGTTGCCAATGTGGAAAACATTATGCAAAGCTTCCTTGTCAACTTGCCCGTTGAGCCTGTTGCCGCAAACCATGCCTACAAGCGGGTTTTCTTCGAGTACTTTTATCATAGCCGGAACGTATTCAGCGGGGTAAGTGTAGTCTGCGTCAGTAAGAATGATATAATTCGCGTTTAGGTCGGCATGTTCGAGAGCCTTAGTTAAGGCGTCGCCTTTGCCAATGCCATCTTGGCAAACAACCTTTGCACCCAGGTTCTTAGCTATCTCGACTGTTCGGTCGCTGCTTTTGCCATCTACGACTAGGACTGGAATTTCACCTAGAGTGTCTTTCATCTCGGCTATTGTGAGCCCGATTCCTGGGGCTTCGTTTAGTGCTGCAATTATTAGCTGCGCTGAGTAACGCGTTTTTTTTGTTGAACTAGAATCGTCAAATCCTTCATACATCCTTTCGTGTTGTTAGTTAATCGCAAATATTGCTACACACTATATAAGCCATATCACTAAGAGGACAACATATCAAAAGTCGGAATACATGAAGACTTTTTGATAACTTCGCTGACTCCTTCAACTTTTTCCATGTTTTTTGCCACTTCAAGGGCTGAATCGGTGTTTATTAGCACAAGAGCTTTTGCCATTTTGCTAAACATTCCTTTTGTTGATCGATTATTCAGAAGACGTTTTTTCTTTGCGCCGTCTTTGGGAAGAACCATACCACTTGAAGATCTCATGGCTAGCTTTCTGAGAATATCCTTGCTTTTTTAGCAAAATGTTTATTGTAGAATTGTCTTTTTCTTCAAAATTCAAATACGGATCCACCTTTACCTTAGTTGAGAGCGACCTAATACTTAAGCGACTGTGATTGTAAGGCTACAGTAACAAGTATGTTGGATGATTATTGCATTTCATTGCATTGACTCTTCAAGATATTTCGTAGGCGCAACTGCAATTAGAGTTAGCTCACTTGATTTTGAGGGTTTTTTGTTTTGGCGTGTTGCCTTTTTTTTCGCTTGCCCAGCACATGCACCATCCAATAAGAAACGTGAAAAAAGCAAAAGGCAACACGAAGAGTGCGGTTACTCTGTTTCGTTTGGGCATAGCAACCGATTACAGTACAACTTGAAATAAGGTTTGTTGAGAAGCACACTTTGCTAATTTGTCAATTCCTGCCTCATTTCCTATAATGTAATTTTAGGAAATTGAATGAAGTGTTAAGAAAAAGAAGCTTAATTTTTTTTATTTTAGTATTCAGATTTATGCTTAAACTTCTCAAGCATAAAGGTATTTACTTTTTAATGCCATGCTTAAACTTTTAGGCTTCTTTCAAAAGGTAAATTTTTCAGGTAGCAATTATAATTTAGATCGTCTCCACGCGAGACCCCCTACAGTTTTGCTTATAAAGGTGCAGGGGGTGGGAATTGAACCCATATATAACAGCTCTGCAGGCCGTCGCTTCTGCTTGGTTTCAAGTCCTAGCTTGGACGAGGACTGTAGGTGGAGGTTACTTCTTGATAACTGCCGTCTTCAAACGCATAGATTTTAACGTCTGACCCGATTCCTTTGCCCCAGTCCCAGCTTTGGTATCTTGCCGGGTTGTTCCATACTTTGTCGGAGGGGTCTACATGTACCCAAGTTCCGTTGAAGTAGTCTTCAGCCCAGACATGTATATAGTTCCATTTTGTCGTGTCAGCTGCTACGACGAGCCTACTCTGGTAGCCAAGCGCTAAACAAGCAGACACGTAAACAATGCTGAATTGTACGCAGATGCCTTTGCCGCTGTTCAGAATTTGGGTTGGGTCTTCAAACCAGCCTGCTGGGTCTTGAGTAAACGTTAGCTTGCTTTGCTCCCAAGCGAAGAGGTCAGTTTGATTACAGCTTGGATCAAGTTGTGATGCCATTTTGGCCTTAGTTTCGCTGGAGTTCAAATTTTTCATTATCCCTAAGTAATGATCTGTGAAAGCCTTGAAAGCTGGGTCGTTGTTCACAGCATTCGACTCGTTCTTCGGATACCAAAGATATGCGACCGTAAGCAGCGTTACGATAATAAGCAGAACGGAAACGGCTACTATCCATCTTCGAGTATGCCTATGCCGCCTTGTTGCATGTACTTTCCTAGCAGGACTCATAGCGTCTTATTACGGATCATTCCCATGTAAAAGCCTTGCTAATACTCAGGTCTATAGCTTAAACTACGCTTACAAAGAGCTGGGGATGGGAATTGAACCCCTGACAAAGTGGAGATATCACCCGCACAACCCCTCTTTTTTCTTTTCCGAAATTTTTCCCTGTTGCAAGCAGTTATTGATTTGTGAAAAATTGTTTCTTAAATAATCATCCGTCTTTTATTTGAAAAGTCATAAATGTATCTCCTTACAAAATACCTCTTATGCCATCAATCGGTACCTACATTAGAGAACGCATGGAAGAACTCCGCTCAAGGATTTCACTACAGTTGTAAATTTAAACATTAAAAAAAGGGAAAGTGGATTTTTTGGTTGCGATGTTTTTATGGTCGCTTTCTGAGCATCAACAAAGCTAGTACTGCGCCGACTATGGCGATTGCAATAATTATGGCGATTGTTGAAATGGTGAAGTACATTTCCGCTTAGAATTGGAAAATCAAAATAACACTTACCCACAAAAAAGAGCATTATGAAATTCGATTCCTTCCAAGGAGAAGCAATATTTCCCCTATCTCAAACTTGAAGGAGACTCCTGATATTTGGTCACGTGTTGAATTCACCTAGTTTCTTCTGATATTTGTCATATATTCCTCGCAGGGCTGATGCGCCTCTATCTCTAATTGTGTGGTTTTCAGGTGCTGCTTCCATCACATTTCTGAGAACTTCTAATTCATTTGAAACCAACCCGTAAACCCCTTGAGGAATTTTTTCACAACCAAGTAGATTTAGCAACTCGAAACTAACCTTATCTAAGGCGGCGCGGTACTTCAAAGCAGGATTTTCCAGTGCTTTCTCTATGGTTTCATTGTAATTTGAGGTATTCTTCTCAATTTCAGCCATTGCGGTTATGTAATCTCTGATGCTAGGTAACGACCCCGAAAAGGCCTCATCCATTTGATTCTCCGTAAGTATTTGATCAAGTTTTCCTTTCTCTATTTTTCGAAAATCTGGAATAGGCAGTTTGGTTAAATGACCTTTCTTAAATTCCATCCACAATCCACGAGTTTCAAGCCTTTCACCTAGCATGTGAATAATTCCTAACGTACTATTAACAAAAATTACTACCGCCTTGATGTATAGGTCGTTCAGTTTTTTTGACGGGATTAATGGCCACCAGACGTTAGATATTGCTTTAACATCCAACTCAAACATCAAAGCATATTGGGTATCTAGCTGTCCTCTTCTGAGGATCATCAAAGTACTAGAGTATTTCTTTTCCCATAATTTGCATTTTACAATGCTTTTGTCAGTAACAATAACAAAATGCTCTGGGGAGGCCTTAAGCACATTAAAACCTGTCTTTTCGCCACTTCCCCACACTGCGGCAAAGTAATCGCTCGCTGGCCTATTCTTGATTACTTCAAAGCCATTAGAGTGGTCAACAACAGAACCAAGCGTGAAAAAGGTCTTCAGCGGTGTGCACAACTTCTCAACGATTTTGAGATGATGCTCGGTCAACTCCAAGTTTTGGAATGCGACAAGTCGGTACCAATTATCTACCAGGTTTTCCACGCGATCCCAATTGAAGCTTTTTGTACTTGCAACAACGGGTTGACTTCTTCCAGCAAGTACTATGTTAGTTTTCTTTGCCTTTATGCCATAGGCTAACGCATCAATCTCATGAAGCTTCATTCCATCAACAGCTTCAAACATGCTAACAACTTCAGTTAAAATCTTAGCAGTTCCCTTTTTTCTCTTCTTGAGAACCAACAGAATTTCTCTAAACTGCGTGTCGCTACTAAAATTGGGTACTCCTCTAGCAAAGCTGACTATAATGTACTCTATGGCATAAGATTTTGCAATGCCTTTTCTGATGTATAACCATGAATCTCTACTTAGAATAGAATTAGGCAAAACTAGCGCAATTCGGCCATTTTCTTTGCATAGTCGTCCGCCAAGGACCAAAAAAAGGTTTCGCTAACCCAGCAACAAACAGATTTTCAACAGCAATCTTTCCGAAGGTTAACTTGAGATCGTTAAGATCGTCTCTGGCTCGAGACCCAATTAAGTGCGGAACTCTGTCGCTCCTGGTAAAAGGAGGATTCATAATAACGACGTCAAAGAAATTTTCTATTTGTTCATCTTTGCTGTCTGTTTTGGTTTTAAGGGTTAATCCTCCACCATTCAATTTGATGACCGCGTTCTTCAATAAGTCTAAACTGCCTGCTTTTTCGGGACCGACAGGTGTAGTCAGAAGTTTAAGTCGTCCTCGAGGCGCGGCTAGACTCGCAAGAGTGAGGGCTCCAGAAGAGAGTGAGACAGCAGTTTTTAACGCATCAAATCCATAAATATCAACCAATAAGTCTTTGTTTATTTGGTCAAGGATGGGAATATCGATCTTCTTGGAAAGCAGGTCATCTATTTTGCTTGGATTTAGAGCGAGTTTCTTCTTTACAAAGAAAGCTGAAACCAGGAGACTTCCTGTCCCGCAAGCTGGATCAATGACCTTGTCTTCCTCCAATTCTATGCTTAGGTTTGCGAGTAAATATGCTGCAGGCAGTTTTGTATAGAAAGTCGCGTATGCTTTTCTATAAGTTTCGGAAAGAAGGCGTTGGTATATAAATGCCAATCCATCCCAACCGCCTCTCCTAATGACATCTATGCCTTTTCTAATTTGTGAATATAGCGCACTAAGTAGCTGGTTCAGATTTGGATTGTTTGGCAAACCTGACCAAGCATTTATTGCGGAATCGATGATTTCTACATAGTTAATTCTACGAAGACGCTTCAGTCCGTCAAGTAACTTGTTCGCGTCGAGCTCGGATATTTCATGAAGCTCGAGAGGATAACGCATTCTGACAAGTTCATAGACAAGTAAAGCCACACCACCTAATGTGAACATGGTTTTAACGGTCAGAATTATGCAATCGTCTTCATTATCAAAAATAGTTGGGTTGATATCTAACTCGGCAGCTTTTTCAATGAATGCAACTCTCATTTCCTTTATGGCTGGAACAGTTCTAGCTGCCTCTTCTATTGTTCCAATTAAGTTTCTAGTAATTTCCTCAGGAGTGAGTTCCACAACATCTTTTGCCATCTCTTCTATTTCAGAGGGAAGTTCTGAAACACTGATTGACGTTTGGGCCCATCTTAGTTCATATTTGTCTTTTCCGCTTAGTCTAAATGCAAGTCCAAATCCCACTTCTGCTTTTGCAAGGGCATCCTCCACTTTGTCTTCACTTTGAGAGAGTATTTCTTGCAAAAACTTCCTAGGGTATACAATCAAAACAATAAAATCTATATAATCAAATTGGTGCTGTGTGAACCGTTCCTTTACTCTTTCTATTAGTTTGTCTCTAGCCTGTTTGTCGTCCCATGTACCGCCAATTTCAGCTTCGCCGAGCAAGACTCCAAGATAGTGGTGGGATATTATCACGTCAGGTGCGTAATGCCTTTTTCTTTCGGCTTGAGTTGGAAAACCCAGTTTGCTAAGAATAGAAGCTAGATGAACATTAAGTACTTCTTGTCGCGCCGCCATTTACCCAACACAACCCCTTCTATCAGCTTGATTGTTTTTTAAGGTTTTACTACCAACAAATTAAAAAAGGAATACAGTACATGGTTTCAATAAAATTGAGGGTGATTTTATTAGTTTGAGAATTGATCGCGTGTAGTCATTGATTTATAAACAACTTGAATATTAAGAAATGTATTGGGTTGAATTTGGCAAAGACTAAACGTTTGCTCATAAAGCATTTTCAATGCTCTTAACATAGTCTGAGGTTTTTCCAAAGGGCTGGTGTCTACTAGATGCGAATTCCTTCTTGAACCGCGGATGCTTGTTCTTGATGAATGATTCTTTGAGCTTACTAACTTGTAGAGGATTTAACCTCTCTAAGTTTTCCCTAGACATAGCGCTCGCTGCCAATGAGTTGATGAGTTGGAGATCAAAACTCAACTCTGAGAGCACTTTAGAGACGTGCGAAATGCTTTCTACAGATTGATGTGCAGCTATTTTTTTCATGCCTGCCTTTCTGCAAACGGGTTGTACTCGGAGAAAATGGCTTTGAGTTCATATGTGTATTCGATGACGCCAAATTATTTAGAAAACGCAAGTAACCAAAATTGATTATTTCCACAAAAGCTTAGGATTCGGCTAAAAAGCTGGGGATGGGAATTGAACCCATATATAACAGCTCTGCAGGCTGTCGCCTGAACCATTCGGCCACCCCAGCATAGTAACTCTAGGGTTTAGACCGACATAAAAATATTGTTGGTTAATTCCTTTTTCTGAATGTATCCCGTTAGTGCTTGGTTGATTTTCAATTTGAGGTTAAACTGGAAATTGTTATTAATCAATACTGCCTTATTGCTGGTTCTTTTAGACAATCGTCCAGTAAATTTGAAGCAACCTTTTAATATGTTTAAACTACCAGAAGATAATTGGCTGTTTAACCAAAAATTGGGGAATAGTGAGTGCGTAAGGTGATAGCAAAACGCAAATAGAAAGTTGCAGAGACTGCTTGAACCTTGAGGACCGAAGAAGCATCGATAAAGTTGCATTATGCGCTATGCACCATGGACCCTCAGTTTGCTGCCAAGAGTTCAAGCCAAAACCAGAGATTTCAGACCCTGATGCGCCGTACGAGCGGTTTTGCGTAAACTGCGTCAACTTTGAAAACGTTGAAGGCATTCCCGTGTGCGCTAGAGATCATAGACCAGGGATTGCCTGTGGCGCCTTCAAAAAAAGAAATAAGAACTAACCGAGTGGATAGAAAGTTACTTTTTGAATGCTAATCCTGAAAAGAAAGCCACTGTTTTATCCTGATTCTTAACCGTCACGTGGTACAAGCCCATTGTTTTTCCGTCAGAAACCCTNNTGAACTGCAACGGCAACGTTATCTCCATAGTTGCATGCTTGCGCAAAAGCGTAGTCTGCCAGCGAAAAAATGGCGCCTCCATGGGTGAAGCCTAAAGCGTTCGTATGGTTCTTCTCAACCTTCATTGACACTTTCGCATAGCCATCTTTCACTTCGAGAACTTGAATTCCTAATGCTTCTGCAAAACAGTCTATTCCTTTCATTTGGTCTTGTCTCCTTTTTCCTCTGTTATCAGGTAATTGTAGAATTTACGGAATAGTGATTCTAATCCTTTCGGACTAAAGATAACAATTGCCAGCAGAATTACGCCTATGATTAGGTAGGTTAATGGCGGTCCAACGTAGCCTACTTTGGGGAAGAATGGTCCAAGCGATGTACTCAAATATTGCCTTACGCTTTGGGTTGTTAAAATTTGCCCGACTGATGTGAGGAAAATCGCGCCGATGACTGGTCCACTCACCGTGCCCAAGCCACCAATAACAGTCATTATAAGCGGCAAAAACGAGTTAGTCGGCGAAAAAATGGAGTTATCAACAAACCGGATAAAATAAACATATAATCCTCCTGCGATGCCAGCGAAAAACGTGCTAATGACAAAAGCTATCAGCTTGTATTTTGCCGTGTTTATCCCGATCATTTTTGCTTCTGCTTCATTTCCATGTATAGCTCTGAAAGCTAGCCCCATTCGTGACTTCATAATCAAATACATAACCGCAACCGATGTTACAGTGAAAGAGATTACCAAGATGTAAAATGGGAATCCTCCAGGCACAAATAATGTTGGCGCAAAACCGCTTATCCCATTGGTGAAAGAATCAAACTGGCTGGAGAGGCTGCCAGCTATCACTGAAAAACCAAACGTCACTATAGCCAAATACCAAGCCTTCAACCGGACACAAGCCAAACCAATCAGCAAACCAATTCCTGCTGAAATCAAGCCGCCAACAAGAAGCACAGAGACTTGAATTAGCACAGATAAAGCTCCAATCGGCATTTGAATCACTCCTAAAAATCCAATAATCGCTATTGAAATTTTGCCGCCAATGATTGCCGAAGCGAACCCGCCGATGCCTAAAAAGACCGCATGACCAAGGGAACCTTGCCCCGAATTTGCCAGAAAATTCCAGCTTGCCGCGTAAATCGCGAAGATAAATATGAGTGTAAAAACGAACAAGAAAAAGCTGTCAGTAATAAATATTGGAATTAACGCTAAAACCGCGAAACAGACCACTAAAAGTTGAAAGCCCTTAGAACGCAAAAACATGTAAAGTTGTTGGGTTACTGGCATTTTATTCTCCTTTTTCACCGAATATCCCGTTAGGTCTAATTATGAGGATGATTATGAGCAGGGCAAAAGCAACAGCGGTAGACCATATTCCCCCCAGAAACAGAGTTGCCATCTGTTCAGCAATGCCATACAGTAAACCTCCCACAATGGCGCCTCTTATGCTTCCTAACCCTCCAAGTATGATTATCGCGAAAGCTATGATGGTTGGCATTGCCCCAGTTTGGGCGTTAAACGAGAAAATGATGCCATAAAGGCCCCCGGCTGCAGCCGCTAAAGCTGAGCCTAAAGCAAATGTAATCATGTAAATCTTTTCTACATTTATGCCCATAAGCTTGGCTGTACCGTTTGATTGACTTGTAGCCCGCATAGCTAAGCCAATCTTGGTTTTCCCTATCAGCAATCCAAAACCTACCAGTACAGCAACAACCACAAAAACAGCGACAATACGATCATAAGTTATTGAAAAACTCTGCAAATTCAAACTCAAACCGCTAAAAGGGCTAACAATCTGCTGAGACTGATCTCCCCAAATAAGCAAGGCAGCATTCTCAAAAATGTAAATCAACCCAAGACTAACAAAAATTTCATTGAGTTTTTCTGTTCCCAAAACCCTGCGAAAAGTAAACCGTTCAATAACAACGCCTAAACCAGCAACTAAGGCCATTGAGACAAGAATCGCAATATACGCGTTTAAGCCTGCAGCAACGGAGATGGCCCAAGTAAGATAAGCGCCTATCATAAGAAACTGTCCATGCGCAAAGTTGACCAGTTTCATAACCCCGAAAATAATGTTTAATCCAGTAGCCAGTAGCATGTAAATGCAGCCAATTGCGACTCCCCAGATTAAAGTTAAAACGATTGTCCCAGCGGTTATGTCCATGATACAGTTTTTCCCTCAATCATTCATCGATAAGCTCTTGGCTTTCTTAATTCTCATTTAACTATTTAAAATGTTTTTAGTTTAAGAAAATAAAAGAAGAAAAATTTTTGGAAGGAAGCTTACTTTAGCTTCCAGCTTGGTAGCCTGTTGGCAATTTAAAGTCCGCTTGTTTGAAATTGCTTATGCCTGGTACAGTTGCTGGCCAAACTATTTGAGATTGCAACTTATTGGTTGTTGCGTTCCAGTAGAGTTGCTCTATGAAAGTCACTGGGCTAATTTCATGGTAGTTAACGCCTGTGCTGAAGCTTATTTTGCCTGTAGTGGTCATAATGAGCATTTGATTCATGTCAGTGTTCTCAATGGCTTGGCGCACTGTTGCTTTGTCAACTGTTCCTGCGCTTTCAATTGCATTTTTAGCAATGTAGAATGCGTCATATGTGTCAGCACCCATCATTCCCGGCATTACACCATAGGTTTGGTTGAATTTCTGAGCGTATGTTTGTACTGCTGACGAGTATGAAGGTACCATGAATGGATCCATTTTTGACTCCAAAAGTTGTCCGTTACCAGTGCTTCCTAGCAGATTGTAGAATGTTGGATCTTGATTGTTTTCAACAGCAACGTAAGCAGTCTTTAATCCTACGTCATTCCATCCCTGCTGGATTATCAATGGCGTTTTGTCTGGATTGTCAGCGACAAATACTGCATCTGGGTGCGCTTGTTTAATTACTGTTAAGTCAGTCTGGTAATTAGTGGTAGTAGGATCATAGCTTCTATCTGCTACGATGGTGATTGGTAGGCTTTCATTCTGTATCCAATATTTGGCAGCTTGTTCAACACCTTGTCCGAAAGCGTCATTACGGTAGAACAATGCAAGGCTGAAGTTTCGGTCAGTAGCGACCATTGGCTTCATCTCTTGGGCAAAGAAATCAACTACTGTCTTTGTATAGTGATAGGTCGTGGTGCAATAGTGGAACATATAACTCATTCCATCCGCGTCAGTGATAATATTGGCACTGCCTGATGCTAAGCCGCCATAGTTGCCTTGTGGTCCTCTTCTAGTGACAAGCTGGTTTGAGGCTCCGGTGATTATGAAAGGAACCTTATTGGTGATAGCTACTACTTCGTCAGCAAGAGTTCCTGCGCTACCGTATCCGCCGATGAGCATGTCTACTTTGTCTGATTTCACTGCTTGAGTTACTGGTGTAACAGCGTTTCCTGGAGCGTCGTCGATTGTGTCAGCAGGCACTAGAGTAATGTTCACATGAGTGTTCCAGCTTGATACGTAGATGCCGCCTGCATCGTTAATTTCGTTCACAGCCATTTGAGCTGCACGTTGCATGTCGGTTCCTACTGGCGACTTAGATATTGGCGCAACTAAGCCTATCTTTATATTTCGAGCTTCAGGTGATGGTGCTTTTGGTACTAATTGCAAAGTTGCAACTGTTGCTACGATTATTATTATAACTACGATTAAGGCAAGTATTTTCTTTTGCAAATTTACATCCTCTTTCTTTTTTATTTGCTATATCGAAGCTGTTTGCTAATAAAATTAACTCATTAACACGCTTTCTCTGCCTAGCTGGAACGCCTTTAGGTTTAAATTAACGTATTTTTCTTTAAGCCTGCTGGCTATGGCTTGTTGGAAAGATTCCTTCTTGACTGGAATTTCTGGAAGAGCAGATAAGGCTCCGAGAAGAATAGTGTTCACGACCAACGTGTTTCCTAATTTTTCAGCTATGCCTATACCATCTACTTCATGAACCTTGGCTTTAGCCCTTAGCATTGCGATTAATTCTTCGGTTTTTTTGGGTTTAACGCCTGAAATCATGCAGTTCGGCTGAATGTACTTCATGTTAACAATTACGGTGCCGTTCTTCTTTAGCATTGGAAGAGCTCTTGCAGTTTCAAGAATTTCAAAACCAACTAGCACATCTGCTTTTCCAGCTTCAATCAGGGGAGATTCAACTTTATCGCCGATTCTTGCGAATGCCACTATTGACCCTCCACGCTGAGCCATACCATGAACCTCCGCCTTCGCCACATCAAAGCCGTCCAGCATGGCGGCTTCACAGTAAATATCACTTAAAACCACCACTCCTTGCCCGCCAACGCCGCTGAAAACTATATCCAGTTTCATTTTTCTTTTCTCCTTATGGCTTCAAAGGGACAGACAGTTTCGCAGACGCCGCATCCATAGCAGAGAGTAGCATCTATCTCGGCGCGTTCGCTTGATAAGTAGATGGCGGGGCAACCGAAGGCTTTCACGCATACTCCGCAAGCGTTACATTTTTCTAAGACTTCTCTGGGGGTGCCTTTCTCAATTAAAAGCGGGCATGGTCTCTGGGATATAATGACTGATGGACCGTTGTAATCAAGAGTTTTTCTTATTGCCTGGGTTGTGGCTTTAATGTCATAGGGGTCAACGACATCCACTTTTTCTATTCCAAGACCCTTTGCAGCATCTTGAATTCTTATTATTTTAGCATCAGTGCACATGGCGGTTTTTCCTGACCCTGGTGTTGGCTGATGCCCCGTCATTGCGACTATGCTATTATCCATGATAACTACGCACACGTTAGCCTTGTTATACGCAATGTTCAGCAGCCCAGGCATCCCCGCATGGAAAAAAGTGGAGTCGCCAATGACTGCGAATACTTTGTCCTTTACGCCAGCATGAACCATGCCTGCAGCCTGCGAAATTCCAGCCCCCATGCACAGGCACGTCTGAACCGTGTTTACAGGCGGCAAAACACCCAGCGTATAGCAGCCGATGTCGCCTGTGACGATTTTGTCGTTTGATTTTCCAGTCAAACTCAAAGCGCTTTCTGGACATAGCGGGATGCATTTAGGGTCGCCTTGGCACATGTCACAGACAATTGCTTTGTTCTTGTTCGGATGCAATGTTATGGCGCCGTATTCGCATGCTTCGATGCACCAGTCACAGCCTTTGCATTTCTCCTCGTCAACAGTTATTACTCCTGTCTCTTGTGATTGCGTTAACGCATCTTCCGGGCAGGCAGCTACACATGGCGCGTCTTTGCAGGCTTTGCAGGTTACTGCCGTGTTAAAAGTTTGCCCAATTCTTACCGAACGTATCCGCGATTTCAAGGGGTTGAAGACTTTTTCTTTCTCAAAAGAGCAAGCGTACTCGCAAATGTCGCAGCCAACGCATTTTTCGTTGTCACAATTAACAAACTGGCTAACCATATTTAAAGCGTAATAAAACGCTCTGTGAGGGCATCCTGGGCAAAGAGCTGGCGGTCGAGGCGGTAAATCCAGAGGCTCTTGTTTTTCTGCTTTAGCGGTTAATCCTAAACTTGCAAAGGCTTGGCGCACGTTATCGGGCGTGAATTCGCCTATCTCTTCTAAGCCTAACTGGCTTTTTCCGCATACTTGGAAATTTAACCGCTGAATGTTTTCCTCAATGTATGATCTTAACTCTTCAATCACTATTAGCTTCTTAACTTTTGAAGCGAATTTTTTAACAACTTCCTCTGGAAAAGGGTAAACAAAACCTAATTTTAACCACGAAAACTTTTTAGTATCCAGAACTGAACGTGCGTAATAGTAGCCTACTCCGCTTCCAATTATGCCTATTTCGCTTCCATTGTCCTCAACCACATTAAACTTAGAATCATTAGCAAGCTTTTTTGCTTCCGTCAACCTGCCCTCTAAAACCCTGTGCTGCCTAATAGCGTTAGAAGGTACCATCACCCATCTTGAGCTGTTCTTGTCAAACTCGGGTTTCCGCTTGATTTTCTGAAACTCGCCCAGTTTCACTCTCGCCTTTCCATGCGCCACTCTGGTTGTTAGCCGCAAAATCACTGGCAAATGCAATTTTTCGCTTAATTCAAAAGCTTCCCTCGCCATATCCAAAGCTTCCTGCGGACTGCCAGCATCCAACAACGGCAACATCGAGTGGACAGCAAAGTACCTATTGTCTTGCTCGTTTTGGCTGCTATGCAATGCTGGGTCATCACAGACGGCAATAACCATTCCACCTTCAATGCCCGTGTATGCCAAGGTCATGGCTGCATCTGCGGCGACGTTTAAGCCAACATGCTTCATCGAAACAATGGCTCTGACGCCTGCCATTGAAGCACCTGCAGCAACTTCTGTGGCTACAATCTCGTTTGTGCTCCATTCTGCATAAATGTCAAATTCCTTTGAAACTTCGGCGAGGGCTTCCAAAATTTCAGTAGCTGGCGTTCCAGGATACGAGGCTGCAACTTTAACGGTGGCTTCTACTGCGCCTCTAGCCACTGCTTCATCGCCGTTAAGCAAGGCAAAACTGCCTGGCTTATTTACTGCAATCTTGGAAGTCATATGCTAAGTCCTTTACATTTTGCCCTTGCGCAAATCCAGAACTCTTTTTGCTTTTCCCTCAGTTCTCGGAATCTCGCCTGGCTTAACGATTTCAACGTCAGCTGTTAACCCAGTAACAATGTGAATTCTCTGCTGAATGCTATTCTTTAACGCGTTCTTGTCCAACTGCGGGTTTTTAGCGGCTTGCTCAGACAATTCAACCTTAACCAAAAACGTATCCAAGGCTCCAGGTCTGTCAAGAACTATTAAGTACTGTGTCGCTAATTCGGAGAAGCACATCACTGCATACTCAATTTGTGAAGGGAAAACATTTACTCCACGAACAATCAACATGTCATCAGACCTTCCATGCACACGCATCATTCTGGTGTGTGTGCGTCCGCATTTGCATTTTTCTGTTTCAATTTTGGAGATGTCTCTTGTTCTGTATCTTAGCATGGGCAAGCCTGTTTTAGTAAGGGTTGTGAAGACTAATTCGCCTTCTTCTCCGGCAGGCAGAACCTCTCCTGTGTCAGGGTCAATTGTTTCCACAATAAAGTGGTCTTCCCAAATATGCATTCCCTTATGCTCAGAGCATTCGATGGAAACTCCTGGACCGCACAGTTCGGTTAACCCGTAAACATCAAAAGCCTCAATTCCAAACTCTTTCTCGATTCTTTCTCTAATCTTGTCTGACCATGGTTCTGCCCCGAACATTCCGCTTTTAAGTTTGAGGTCTTTTCTTGGGTCAACGCCTTCCTGAACCATGGTTTCAGCAAGGTAAACTGCAAAGCTTGGCGTGCAGGCTAAGATTGTTGCGCCCAGGTCCTTCATGAGCTTTATTTGGCGCTGTGTCATTCCGCCGCTCGCAGGAATGATTTTGGCTCCGACTTTTTGAGCACCATAGTGAAAACCTAATCCGCCAGTGAATAAACCATAGCCATAAGCGATGTGTATGACATCTTGCTGTCTTCCGCCCGTGGTGTAGATGGATCTTGCCATTAGTTCCTGCCAAATATCCATGTCATTTTGGGTGTAAGCGCTGATTATTGGGTTTCCAGTTGTGCCGCTTGAAGCATGAATCTCCACTATTTCGTCAGATTTAGCGGCAACCATGCCGAACGGGTAGTTGTCTCGTAAATCGTTTTTTACTGTGAAAGGAATTTTCTGGAGGTCTTCTAGTGAGCGTACGTTTTCAGGTTTCAACCCCACGCTATCAAATTTTTTCTTGTAAAAAATGCTGTTTTCATAACAGTTTTTTACCTGCTCTTTTAGTTTTTTAAGCTGATACTTTTTTAGTTCTTCAGCAGGCATGGTTTCGATTTTTTCGTTCCAGTATTTGCCGTTCATCACTTTTTTTTCTCTCTCTTTTTAAAGGCCTAGATACACTTCTTTTATGTGACTATTAGATAAAAGTTCCCTGCTCTTTCCTTCTAAAACGATTTTTCCTTCCTCGAGAACATAGCCTCTATCTGCGACATTCAATGAATCGTGAATGTTCTGTTCAACCAGCAAGACGGTTACGCCTTCCTCGTTGATTGTGCGTATAGTATCTAACACTTTTTCCACGATGATTGGTGCCAGTCCCAATGAAGGCTCGTCTAGAATTAACAGTTGAGGATTAGACATTAAACTTCGGCAAATAACAAGCATTTGCTGTTCGCCGCCGCTGAGCGTTTGAGCTAACGCTTTTTCCTTCTTTTTTAGGACAGGAAAAATCTGGTAAACCTTCTCCTTAGTTTCCTTAATCTTGGCTTTGTCTTTTATTGTGTAGGCGCCCAAAAGCAGGTTTTCCTCGATGGTCATGCGGGGGAAGATTTCTCTGCCTTCAGGAATCATTGTTATTCCTTTCTTGACTATTTCGTAGGGAGGGAGTTTCTCGATGTTTTCGCCTTTAAACGTGATTATTCCGTCTTTTGGGTGCAGAAAACCCATTATTGTTTTTACAAGGGTTGTTTTTCCAGCACCGTTAGGTCCGATGATGCTGACTATTTCTTTCTCTTCCACTTTGAAAGCTACATCGTGGAGTATTTGCACCATGCCATACGATGAGGATAAGTTTTTGGCTTCTAACACTTTTTACTCCTCACAAAGCGTAAACCTTTTGCCCAAGTAAACTTTCACCACGTTCTCATCGTTAACTACTTGTTTGGGCGTTCCTTCACAGATTTTCTCGCCATGATGCAACACAATCACGCGGTCGCATAATCCCATTATTACTCTCATTACATGTTCCACTATGAGAATGGTTACCCCTTGCTTGTTGATTAGTTTGATTAGTTCGATGGCTTCGTCACACTCTGTCGGGGTTAAACCGGTCAGCAACTCATCTAAAAGAAGCAGTTTAGGACTTGTTGCTAAAGCTTTAGCAAGTTGGACGCGCCGTAACTCAACAACGTTTAGGTTTTTTGCTGGCAAATCAAATTTTTCTTTGCTTAAACCTACAAAACCCAGAAGTTCTTGAGCTCTAGGCAACGCCTCTATTTTGCCTGTGGATTTTTTCTCATTAAAAAGTACGCTGGTTAACACATTTTCGACGGCGGTCATTTCTGGGAAGGATTGAACCGTTTGAGCTGTCTTAGTTATGCCTTTAGCGCAAATCTTGTATGGAGGAAGCTTAGTGATGTCTTCGTCCAGAAAAAATATTTGTCCCGAGTCTGGCTTGTATACGCCGCTGATAAGGTTCAACAGTGTTGATTTGCCTGAGCCGTTGGGTCCTACAAGCCCAGCTATCTCGTTGCTGTTTACTGTGAAATCCACTTTTTTTAATGCTTGAAGTCCTCCAAAGCGCTTGGAGACTTCGGTGCACTTTAGCAAATTAGCTGTCTCCGAATAGCAAGGAATAATTCAAAGTGGAAATATAAAGTTTGGTAAAAATGGAGATTCTACCTGTTTCAATTTTTCAAGAGAGCATTATTACTTAACGTTTTTTTGAAATTTGGTTAAAGTTAAATATTGTTTGAAACTATTGAGGTATGGGTGTCGTGTTTGCCTATAACTCAAGTAAGCGTCTTTCTTGATAATCGGCCTGGCTCTCTTTTCGAAGTTATGTCTCAGCTTGATCGAAACCAAATCAAAGTTTTTGCGTTATCGATTGCTGATGCAGGAGAGTTTGGCTTAGTGCGATTGATAACAGAGGAGCCTGAGAAAGCCGCTAAGTTCTTGGAAGATGCCGATTTTAACCTTGCCAAGTCAAAGAAAAACACGGAGGTAACAGCCATTTTCATAACCGAGCAGAATAAGCTGTCAAAGATAACTAAAATCTTAGGCGATGGAGGCATAAACATAGAATACGCTTATTCATCAGCTGTTCACGCTGACGGCAAAGTTGCGTTGATACTGAGACTTAGCAGCATCGAGAAAGCAGAGCAAATGTTAACCGCTAATGGCGTTGCTATTCTTTCGCTTGGTGAAATCAAAAAGTATTTCCAGTAACCTTAGTTTCAAGCGCTGTTTCCCCAGCTATGTAATCTTTAAACGTTAGTTTTTGCTTTTTAGAATAATGAATCTCATCCGAGAATCAAGATTATGGAGCAAGAAACTTTAATTTATGCTGTTGCACGACCTATAACGCAGAGGTTAAATTGAGAAATGGTTACATTAAACCTTGACAAGATTTTCAACCCTCAAAATGTAGCTATCATTGGGGCCAGCGACGTTGAAGGTTCAGTAGGCAACGCGATAGTTAAAAATTTTACCCAGTTAGGCTATGCTGGCAAAGTTTACTTTGTGAATATTCGAAAGCCCGAGATTTTTGGGGTTAAAACTTACAAAGCAATCGATCAGATTCCTGAACCAGTTGATTTAGCTATGATTGCTACGCCTGCCAAAACCGTTCCAGACGTTATGGAGGAATGTGGAAAGGCACATGTGAAAGGCGTAATTATTGTTTCTGCCGGCTTCAAGGAGACGGGTCCTGAAGGGAAGGCTTTGGAAGAGAAAATTCTTGAAGCCGCCAAAAAATATGGCATTCGCGTTATTGGTCCAAACTGCATTGGCATAATCCGTCCCAGAATAAATCTCAATGCCACCTTTTTGGATAAGATGCCTAAACCAGGCAACATTGCTTTTCTGTCTCAAAGTGGCGCTTTAGGCTCAGTCATCTTGGACTGGGCTATTCATGAAAACATCGGCTTCAGCAACTTTGTTTCAGTTGGGTCAATGATTGACGTGGACTTTGGCGATTTAATTGATTATTTTGGTTCTGACCCAAAAACTAAGAGCATACTCATGTATATAGAAGGAATAACTGAAGCCCGCAAGTTCATGAGTGCAGCAAGACACTTTGCAAGAACCAAACCCATAATCGTTGTTAAATCAGGCAAATTTGCTGAGAGCGCAAAGGCCGTTGCTTCTCACACTGGTTCACTTTCAGGAGAAGATGACATTTACGACGCAGCTTTTAAACGAGCAGGCATAGTTCGGGTTGAAGAAATAGCTGATTTGTTTAATGCGGCTGAGGTTTTAGGAACCCAACCGTTGCCGAAAGGGCCAAGACTTGCCGTAATAACTAACGCTGGCGGGCCTGGAGTAATGGCTACTGACGCTTTGATTGCTCAAGGCGGCAAATTGGCTAAACTGAGCGAGAAAACAATGAATACGCTTAACAGTGTTTTGCCTCCTTTCTGGAGCAAAGGCAACCCGATTGACGTTCTTGGAGATGCTAGCGCTGACCGATATAAAGCCGCGGTTGAAGCTTGCCTTAACGATGATACTATCGATGGAATACTAATTATTTTTACTCAGCAAGCAGGTTCAGAACCAGTGGAGATAGCAAAAGGCATAGTTGAACTTATTCGGAGCAAAGCCTACCAAAACAAAACAATTCTCACCTCTTTCATGGGTTTTGATGCGGTGCAAGAGGCAAACAATATTTTTAACGCCAACAACATTCCAACTTACTCTATGCCTGAACAAGCAACCAAAACCTACATGTACATGTACACTTACCAGCGCAATCTCGGGCTTCTTTATGAAACTCCTGAAGAGTTACCGGTTGCTGCTTCACCACCTAAACGTCCCATTATGGCTATACTGAGAAACGCAGGGTTTGAAAACCGTGAAGTATTAACTGAAGATGAAGCAAAAAAAGTACTCAAATACTACAATTTTCCAGTTGTAAAAACTGGCGTTGCCAACAATGTTGATGAAGCCGTTGCGTTGGCGCAGGAAATGGGCTACCCTGTAGTTTTAAAGATTCTTTCACCTCAAATTGTCCACAAAAGTGATGCAGGCGGAGTTATCTTAAACATAAATTCGGCAGGTGAGGTACGTGAAGCCTTTGACATTTTAATTCAAAGAGCAACTGCCTACAACCCGAATGCCCAAATAATCGGCGTTACAGTCCAACCTATGATTGAGAAAAAAAGCCACGAAATAATAATCGGCGGAAAAACCGACCCTGTCTTTGGACCAGTGATCCTGTTCGGGATGGGCGGTGTAGGTGTGGAGCTCTTCAAGGATTATTCGATCGGGCTACCACCGTTAAATACGACGCTAATACATCGCATGATGGAGGAAACCAAGGTTTACCAGCTTTTGAAAGGATATCGTAACACGCCGCCCGTTGACCTTAAACGGCTCGATGAAACTATGCTGCTCTTTTCTCAGTTACTTATCGATTTTCCGCAGATAAAAGAAATCGACATCAACCCTCTATTGATAAATGAGAAAGAAGCCTGCATCCTTGATGCAAGAATAGTAATCGACAAAGACAAAGTTTGCAAGAAATTTGAACCTCACGAGCATATGGTGATTAGCCCTTACCCCAAAAAATACGAGATGCTGTGGTCTCTTAAAAACGGCCAAGAAGTGCTACTGCGACCCATAAAACCTGAAGACGAGCCCTTGTGGCTGGAAATGTTCCAAAGCTTCTCCGAGGAATCTATCCGCTATCGGTTCTTCCAGATACTTAAAGATACACCACATGAAGTTCGAGTACGCTACTGCAACATTGACTACGACCGAGAAATAGCCATTGTTGCTGAAGTAGTGGAAAATGGACAACGGAAAATATTGGGAGTAAGCCGCCTTAGTATAGAACCAAACGGAAAAAGCGGTGAAATGGCTTTCATTATAACTGACTACTGGCAAGGTTTAGGCTTAGGCACTAAAATGGTTGATTACACGCTTGACATTGCAAAGGAAATGGGCGTTGAAAACGTCTATGCGATAATGTTACTCGATAATTACAGAGCTTTAAGCCTGACAAAGAAAATGGGTTTCAACCTTGAATACTTAAGCGACGGCACAGTAAAAGGTGTTTTAGACCTCAAAAATGAGGATGTGGATGTCCGATGTCTCCGACCACAGATTTCACAGAAAGCTGCAGCAGAAGAACAGCAGATGACACAAGTTCCAGAAGAAAACAAAAGTGACACCCAAGAACAGCCAGAGGTCGCTCCTGCTTAACTGTAACCTAACCTAAGTTTTTTCTAACATTCTCATTTGCAGCGATTAAAAAAGAAGGAAGACTTGCGTCTGCTTGAGCGCTATACGAAATGAACTTTTATGCGGTGTACCGAGCAGGAAATGCATGGGTCATAGGCTCGGACGAGCATTATTTTTAAGATAAATTTCTCTGAATTGCTCCTGATAACTTTTTATATTAGTACTTCAGTAGTGCCAGCGATGAACATGATTCCATAAACTCAATGGAGGATCAAATGCTTGTCTGAGATAGATAATAGACGTTTATTGCTGGAAAAAGTGCTGAAAGAACATAATTTTCAAGAAAGCGCTCTTCTAGAAATACTGCATCGTGCCCAAGAAATTTACGGGTACCTAGATAAAGATTTGCTTATGGATATTTCTGGTTCACTAAACATTCCCCCAAGCCATGTCTACGGGGTAGCGACTTTCTATAGTTACTTTAAACTTAAAAAACCAGGCGAACACATCGTAACCGGATGCTTAGGCACAGCCTGCTATGTGAAAGGTGTTGAACAAATCATGCAGGCAATCGAAGCAGAGTTCGATCTTAAACGCGGCGGGTCCACACCTGACGGAAAGCTTTCACTGCTTGTAACTCGCTGTATTGGTGCGTGTGCAATGGCGCCAAGCATTGTTGTGGACGACGAAGTGATCGGTAAAGCCACAAAAGGAGTGGTAATAGCAAAAATTAAAAGTGTACTTGGAGGGGTTAAAGCTGAAACTTGATGATCTTCAAAGAGTAGCTGAGCATGAAGTAGATTTTCAACGAGCCTATAAATACCGCATTAATGTGTGCTGCTCAAGCGGTTGTGTACCCTTCGGCGCTTTAAAGGTGCTGAAAGCATTTGAAGATGCGGTTAAAGAATTCGGCGTTGATAAGGAATGCAAAGTTGCACGTACAGGCTGCATAGGCACATGCTCAGTTGGTCCAGCAGTGCTGATTGAACCTGGAGACTATCTTTACCAGAGTGTTACTCCTGAAAAAGTTCGAGAGATAGTGCGTGACCACATAGTTTTAGGGTTACCCGTCAAAGACATGCTATACAAGAACCAAGCATACTTCCAAAAGCAGCATAGGCTTGTTTTGAGAAATGCCGGCAAAATTGATCCTTCAAGAATTGAAGATTACATTTCTGCAGGCGGTTACTCTGCCCTAGCTAAATGCCTTGCAACCATGACTTCGCAAGGTGTAATTTATGAAGTTAGAACCAGTGGTCTCAGAGGTCGAGGCGGCGCAGGCTTTTCAACTGGGCAAAAATGGGGTCTCGTAGCAAGGGCACAAAACTTTCCCAAGTACATAGTCGCCAACTTAGATGAAGGAGACCCAGGAGTCTTTGCTAACCGAACCCTAGCAGAAGCTGACCCACACGCTATAATTGAAGGCATGCTAATAGCTGCTTACGCTGTAGGCGCACAAAAAGGTTACATATACATTAGGTCCGAGTACCCGCTGGCTATCCAAACTTTGCAGAAAGCTATAGCTCAAGCAAAAGCAATGTCATTACTTGGCGATAACATTCTTGAAATGTCTTTCAAATTTGACTTGGAATTACGCTTCGGTGCGGGTGCATTCGTAGCTGGAGAAGAAACAGCTATACTCGCGTCAGTTGAAGGTCAAAGAGCAATGCCTCGTCCGCGTCCACCATACCCGGCGAATTCTGGCTTATGGAAGAAACCTACGCTCATCCAGAACGTTGAAACCCTAGCCAACATCCCGCTTATCGTGCAGAACGGTGGCTTATGGTTCACAAAGATTGGCACATCAAAATGTACTGGAACCAAATGTTTCTCTTTAACTGGTCAAATCAACAATCCAGGACTTATCGAGGTGCCTATGGGAATCTCTCTAAGAGAGGTTGTTTTTGATATTGGCGGAGGAGTCCCTGATGGAAGAAAATTCAAAGCAGTCTTGGTCGGTGGCCCATCAGGCGGTTGTCTACCAGACACTTTACTTGAACTTCCAATAGACTATGACTCATTAACAAAAGTCGGCGCAATCATGGGTTCAGGAGGCATCGTTGTCCTTGATGACCAATCCTGCATGGTGGATACGGCAAAGTTCTTCACAGAATTCTGCGTTGATGAATCCTGCGGAAAATGCACTCCTTGCAGGGCAGGGCTTGCACGAATAAAAGAAATATTCGATGGAATCACGCAAGGCACTGGCAAAATGGATGATATTGCAACTTTAGAAAAATCAGGTGTTTTCATAAGAGACGCAAGCCTTTGCGGTCTGGGGCAAACAGCACCGAACCCTGTCCTGACAACTTTGCGATACTTCAAAGACGAGTACCTTGAGCATATTGTTGAGAAAAAATGCAAAGCAGGTAAATGCTTCAAAAATGAGAAGGAGGCTTAAAACTTGAGCATTGGAACTGTTAAATTAAAAATAGATGGTGTTGAAGTTACCGTTCCGGAAGGCACAATGATACTCAAAGCTGCCAAAGACAACGGCATTATTATTCCCACACTCTGCAGCCTAGAAGGCTTAACCGCTTATGGCGGCTGCCGTATATGCCTCGTCGAGATTAGCGGTTCACCAAAGCTTTTCCCAGCTTGTATAACTTCTGTTAGCACTGGAATGGCAGTTACCACTAACTCAGAAAAACTAAAAGAATACCGCAAGATGGCTGTGCAGATGCTTCTTGCCGAGAGAACCCATATTTGCTCAGTCTGCGTAGCCGACGAACACTGTGAACTGCAAGACATGGCAAACCAGCTTGGCGTTGACCATGTCATGTTTGAGCGAAACTGGAGCAGGGACGAAATTGATTCCACTCATGACTTCTTAGTTATTGACAGGAACAGGTGCATTTTGTGTACTCGGTGCATACGTGTCTGTGATCAAATTGAAGGTGTTCACACGCTTGACCTGAAGTTGCGAGGTAAAGATTCCCAAGTAATCATGGATCTTGATGAACATTGGGCTAATTCTTGCTCTTGCACTTCATGCCGCAAATGCGCTAAAGTTTGCCCTGTAGGAGCCATATACATAGAAGGAGAACCCATCGGGCACACCAAGCGTAAAGACATTGCCGAGTTTATCTTGACAAGGAGGAATCGCAAATGACCACGACAGGAAAAGTCAGGGTCGCCACCATTTGGTTAAGCGGCTGCTCAGGCTGCCACATGTCATTCTTAGACCAGGATGAGCGGCTTATTGATTTAGCCCAGAAAATACAGCTAGTTTACAGTCCAATCGCTGACATTAAGCAATTCCCAGAAAATGTTGACGTAACTTTGATTGAGGGCGCTTTAGCCAACGAGGAACAGTTAGCTATGCTTAAAACAGCTAGAGCAAGAAGTAAAATCCTAATTTCACTGGGCGACTGTGCTGTAACAGGAAACGTTACCGCTTTGCGAAACGCTTGGCACCGCAGTGACCAAGAAGTTTTGGAGAGAGCTTACCTTGACAAGTCTGATTTGAACCCACAGCGTCCCGACCAAGTGCCTAAACTGCTTGTTAAGGCTCGTCCGCTTCACGAAGCTGTTAAAGTTGACTTTTTCATTCCTGGGTGTCCGCCATCTGCAGACCTGATTAACTACGTGTTAACCGAGTTGTTGGCTGGCAGAACACCTAACATGGAGGGTAGATCAAAATATGGTTAAGGAACAAAAAAACGGTAAACAAATCGTAATCAGCCCCATCACAAGAATCGAAGGGCACGCTCAAGTAACCATCTTCCTAAAAGACGACGATACTGTAAGAGACGCAAGGTTCCAAGTGACTGACTTCAGAGGTTTCGAGAAATTCACTGAAGGTAGACCGTTCTACGAAATGCCCGGTATAACATCACGAGCTTGCGGTATCTGTCCAGTAAGCCACCTATTAGCTTCAGCCAAAGCATGCGATGCCATCGTCGGAGTCAGCCCACCAAAAACTGCCATAATGCTGCGTCGCCTAATGCACATGGGGCAACTGATTCAATCTCACGCATTAAACTTCTATTACCTTTCTTCACCTGACTTGCTGTTAGGTATGGATGCTGACCCAGCTGTAAGAAACGTATTCGGCTTGATAGAAAAGCAGCCTGAATTTGCACGCCAAGGCATCAGGCTTCGAAAGTTCGGTCAAGAACTCATCGAGAAAATAGCTGGCAAAAGAATTCACTCAAGCGACTGGATTTTGCCAGGCGGCGCCAAATGGCCACTTACAAAAGAAAGAGCTGATTACCTGTTGTCTAATTTGCCTGAAGCCCAAGAAAGCGCACTCAAAACCATTGCGCTGTTTAAGAAGTGGCTTGAAGGATTCGATGAAGAAGTTGAAAACTTCGGCAACTTCCCAACGTATTACATGGGTTTGGTAACTGCTGACGGTGGACTTGAACACTATGATGGAAAAATCCGCATAATGGACAAGAACGGCAAAATAGTCGCAGAATGCATTGAACCAACAAAGTACAATGAATTTATCGGTGAAGCCGTAGAACCCTGGTCTTACATGAAGTTTCCATACTTCAAACCCATCGGTTACCCAGATGGCGCATACAGAGTTGGGCCATTGGCAAGGCTTAATGTCGCTTCATACTGTGATACACCGCTTGCAGACCAAGAACTAAAGGAATTCAAGAAGCTGGGCAAGAACGGAGTTGTTCAAAGCACATTCCACTATCACTACGCACGGTTGATAGAGCTGCTGTTTTGCGTTGAAACCGCAAAGAAACTGCTTGAAGACCCAGAAATCCTCTCTGAGCACGTCACATCCAAAGCCATGGTGAACAATTATGAAGGCGTCGGCGTAGCTGAAGCACCAAGAGGCACTCTAATTCACCACTACAAGGTTGACCCGCAAGGATTAATCACATGGAACAACATGGTAATCGCAACGGAACACAACAACATCGCCTACAACATGGCAATAACACAAGTTGCCAAAAAATACGTTAAAGCAAAACAGCTCCAAGAAGGCATGCTAAACCGCGTCGAAGCAGTAATCAGAGCTTTCGACCCATGCTTGAGTTGTGCAACGCACGCTGTCGGAAACATGCCACTAGACATCAAACTAGTCGATGCTGACGGCAAACTAGTAGACCGCAAAATAAGATAAACAACAATTTTTTTCTTTCTTTTGTTATTGCATCATTTTCCAGTCGGCTTTTGCTTGGTTTCTTAACCATTAAACAGAGTTTATCTCCTGTCTTGTACGTAGTAAGTTATTAGCGGTTGCTAAGGTAGAGTAGGCTACTTTTTTGCTAGTGAAAATGGGTCAAAAAAGAGCAGTAGACCTAAAAATTTACTGAAGGCTTTTTAAAACTGATTCTTTCAGCTCTAACTTCTCAAACAAGCCTTTGCGCGCCATTATTACGCATGGAAAAATCAACATCATAACACATGGAACTATGGAAGAATCCGATGAGCCTTTACTGAACATTTATGTAGTTGAGTTGGGAATTGTGCTTAAATAAGCACGTAGGGTGCTACCTAGAACCAGTCACAGTGAATCCACATGACTGAGACAGTATCAAATAACTCAGGGAAAGAGCCCATAAAAGCTTCCGAGCTTGACCCAAAATTCAAGTATGAATTGCTGAAAATGCACGGAAGCGAAAAAATTCTTAAATGTTTCCAGTGTGGAACATGCACCTCAGACTGTCCAGTAGCAAGGTACAGCGACAGTTATCGTCCACGAACCTTAATCCACATGGCTCAACTCGGTCTCAGAGATCGCGTGCTCAAAAGCGACACATTATGGTTATGCGCAGCCTGCTTCACATGCACAGACCGCTGCCCACAAGATGTTGAAGTAGCAAGCGTAATCCGCGTGTTTCGCAATTTAGCAGCAGAAAATGGTTGCATACCTCAAGTTTTCAAAGAGCAAGCTGCAAGTCTTCTTGAGTCAGGCTATGCTTACAAGATTCCGGAGTTAAGAATTAAAAAACGTGAATCACAAGGGCTCCCACCCCTGCCGAAAGGCAACGCAGAAAACGTGCGAAAAACGCTCAAAGGCGTAAAATTCATCGAAACCGTCCAAAAACCGGCAGGAGAGCAACCAAATGCCCAGTAAATACCTCATTTTCCTCGGATGCGCCATCCCCTATCGCGTTTCAGCCTACGAGATTTCCGCACGCAAAGTCTTAACTAAACTTGGCGTTGAACTGGTTGAAATGCCAGAATTCAACTGTTGCGGTTTACCTTTAGATCCAGTAAGCCATGAAACCATGCTTATTTTAGCGGCAAAAAACTTGGCGCTGGCAGAACAACAAGGATTGAATATTCTCACTTTGTGCCCAGGTTGCGCTGGCACGTTAAAGAAAGTTAACAAGATTCTAAAAGAGGACAAAGCATTAAAAGAGCAAATTAACAGTCACCTCAAAGAAGCAGGATTAGAATTCAAAGGAACCATCGAAACAAAACACCTCCTACAGGTGCTCAAGGAAGATGTTGGCATAGAAAAAATAAAAGCCTCCGTCGTAAAACCGCTTACTATGCTTAAGGTCGCTGAACACAACGGCTGCCACATCCTAAGACCCAAAGAATACATAGGCTTTGACGACCCAGAAGACCCGCAATCACTCAAAATGCTCATCGAAGCTACAGGAGCCACATGCCTAGACTACATTGATGAAACAGAATGCTGTGGAGCACCAAGCGTCGGAGTCAGCGACAAAGTCGCTCTGCAACTCGCAAGAGACAAACTAAACCATGTAAAAATGGTTGATGCACAAGCGTTAATCACGATTTGTCCGTTTTGCCACATAATGTATGATACAAACGAGTTGCGAATAGAGAAAATGTTTAATGAAACCTATGGTATTCCAATTCTCCATTACCCCCAATTACTCGGGTTAGCAATGGGTATGACACCTGAAGAATTAGCCTTCAACGAACTCCGAGTAAACGCATCAAAAATACTAAAACAAGTAACCGAGGGAGTACTCAAACAATGAGTAAAAACAAGTTAAAAATAGCCTTTTACTGGGCTGCAAGTTGCGGCGGTTGCGAAATAGCCGTCTTAGATATTAACGAGAAAATCCTTGACGTAATACAAATAGCCGACATAGTTTTTTGGCCAGTGGCCATTGACATCAAATACAAAGATGTTGAAAACATGCCTGACAAGTACATTGACATAACCTTCTTTAACGGTTCAGTACGAAACTCAGAACAAGAACACATGGCTAAGCTATTGAGGCAAAAATCTAAAATCCTTGTTGCGTTCGGTTCATGCGCACACCAAGGAAGCGTGCCTGGATTAGCAAACTTATACAATAAGAAAGAAATTTTCGAGCAAGTTTACGTAAAAGGCAAATCAAACATCAACCCTCAAGCAGTTACGCCTAAAACTCAAACTCAAGTTAAAGAAGGCATCCTAAAAATCCCAGAATTCTACGACACCGTAAAAACCTTAGATCAAACAGTTGACGTAGACTATTATCTGCCAGGTTGTCCACCCCCAGTCAAACTAATCGCTGCCGCAGTAGACGCAATCGCAAGCAACAAGCTACCGCCAAAAGGCTCAGTGCTCGCACCACTCAAAGCAGTATGCGACGAATGCCCAAGAAAACGAGAAAACAAAAAAATCGGCAAAATCTACCGAGTCTACGAGAAAGCTCCAGAACCAGAAAAATGCCTCCTTGAACAAGGCATACTCTGCCTAGGACTTGCCACCAGAAGCGGTTGTGGCGCTCAATGCTTAAACGTTGACATGCCCTGCACAGGTTGCGGTGGGCCAGCTCCGAACGTGCCAGAGCAAGGTGCAGCAATGATAAGCGCTTTAGCTTCCATCCTTGGATATGACGGCGAACCAGGCAAAACCAAGTACACGGAAAAAGAGATTGAAGAGTTAATAAGCCAAGTGAAAGACCCAGTTGGCACATTCTACATGTACTCACTTCCAGCTTCAATCCTTAAGAGAAAGGTGATTAAAAAATGAAAGAAATAATCATAGACCCAATCACACGTCTTGAAGGACACGGAAACGTTTCCATATTCCTCAACGACAAAGGCGAAGTAGAAAACGCTTACCTTAAAATTCCAGAACTCCGAGGCTTTGAGAAATTCTGTGTCGGCAGAAAAGCCGAACTCATGCCGCAACTCACAACTAGAATCTGCGGCGTTTGCCCAGTTGCTCACCATTTTGCAGCAACCAAAGCCTTAGACGCAGCATTCAACGTTGACCCGCCCTCAGCGGCAAAGAAACTGCGCGAACTAATGTACAGCGCCTACTTCATTTACGATCACACATTACACTTCTATTACCTTGGTGGACCAGACTTCATCGTTGGACCAGACGCACCACCAGAAAAACGCAACATCCTCGGCGTTATCGAGAAAGCAGGAATGGACGTTGCAAAAGAAGTCATAAAACACCGAGCTTACGGTCAAAAAATAACTGAAATCATCGGTGGAAAAGCAACTCACCCAGTCTGCGGTTTACCAGGCGGAATCTCCAAGCCGCTGAGTGAAGCTAACAGGCAAGAAATCGAGAAAATGGCTGCTTCATGCGTAAACTTCGCGCAGTTCACGCTTAAACTTTTCCATGACATTGTTTTAGGCAACAGCAAATACGTTGACTTAATCAAAAGTCCAGCTTACACAATGCCAACCTACTACATGGGCACAGTTGACAAGAACAACAAAGTCAACTTTTACGACGGCAAAATCCGCGTTGTCGACCCATCAGGCAAAGAATTCGTAAAATTCGAATCAAAAGACTACCTCAAACACATCGGCGAACACGTCGAAGAATGGACATACAGCAAATTCCCATTCCTTAAGGCAGTAGGTTGGAAAGGCCAAGTTTCAGGCGCAGCCAGCGGCGTTTACCGTGTTGGTCCGCTTGGAAGACTGAACGCTTCAGACGGCATGGCTACTCCGCTTGCACAGGCAGAATACCAAGTAATGTACAAGACTTTAGGCGGCAAGCCAGTCCACAGCACTTTGGCTTTCCACTGGGCACGATTAATCGAGTTGCTTTACGCTACTGAAAGAACAATGGAGCTAGTGAAAGACCCGGAAATCACCAGCACAAACGTACGCAACAAACCAGGTGAACCAGGCGAAGGCGTTGGTATAGTTGAAGCCGCAAGGGGCACGTTGATTCACCATTACACGTTAGATAAGGATGCGCTTGTTAAAGACGTAAACCTGATTGTTGCAACAACAAACAATTACCCAGCAATATGCATGAGCGTACGCGATGCAGCTAAAGGTTTAATCCATGGCGGCAAGGTTGACCAAGGCATACTTAACATGGTTGAAATGGCTTTCCGAGCTTACGACCCATGCTTCGGATGCGCAACGCACTTTGCAGTTGGACAAATGCCGTTAACTGTTGAAGTCTTCAACGCTGAGAAACAGTTAATCAGTACTGTGAAACGTTAGTTTAGCCCATTTTTCTTACGGGCAATCTCTTTTTATAAAAACAGTAGAATACCTGCCTTAGGGCTTAGTAATTTTGTGGGTTCTTCTGTTGTTTGGTTGCTCATTGTTGTTTCCTCTCTAAAAGTTTGTTTATTGCCCATTCTAAGGTTTGGGCATTTGTTAGCATGCTTGTTTCTTCGGGGTATGCTATTTTTATTTTTTTTATTAGTTCTTTTATAAGCTTTCGAGGGTGTTACTCTTTTTTGAGTATTAGTTCTTAGGGGTCTCATTTGTTCGGTTTTGTTTTCTTTTTGCATGCCAATCTACTATATCCATGAATAACCCTATTGAAAAGATAACCATTGCAATAGTAATAACAGATAAGTTAGTGTTTATTGGAGAAATAAGAAGCAGAATTGTCAGGAGTGCTATTGATGGAACAAGAGTTACTATGAAAAATATTTCGTGCCTTTTTAGTATTGAATCTGCGGTGACTTTTGTAATTACGTTTATCACAAAGTATGCTCCCATATCTCCAAAAAAAACTATCACAAACTGGTTAAATGCCAGAATTTTACCAAATATTAGACTAACACCAATGAATATAATTAGAAAGAAAATCGCCAAAGTTGGTATTCTTAACTTGCTATTAAGTGGAATAGGCATTACTATTGTCCTATTCTTATCTAGTTAGACTTTGCTTAAAAAATTAGCTAGTGCTTCTCGCTCCAAAACTAGTTCACTATGTGTTTGGTTTTGTTTCTTTGCTTCTTTGTAGCTTCACTATCTCTTTTTTGGGTATGGTTTGCATATATTTTTGCTCGTTTTACGTTTGTCTTGTTTTGTCAGCTCTGAAAGTTTTACGTTTGACTGTTATTTTCTTGGCTGAGTGATAAATCTGCCTTTCTAAAAATGTTTTTAAATGAATTTAACTGCATTGTCTTTTTTATCGATTTGAGGTTAAAAGCATCGGCTGTATGTTACTGTTTCTCATTCAATAAGTCAATTTGCTCAGAAACAAATCTTCAAGCATCCAAGAGGTGAAACCGTGAAAGAATGGACATGCATCCTAGCCGGGCATCATGACAACGTAGGCAAAGCAATGGAAATGGAACAGCAAGGATGGCGACTACACACGTACACTACTGCAGGAATGGGAGGAGCATTCAACTACACCGTAAACCATTACCTACTCTTTGAAAGAGGACAATAAAAACATATTTAGTTCAACTTTTTATTTTTTAGAAATAAAAGAAAGTGAACACTGTAAGAATAAGGCTGGGAATGAAAGCTAAAGCCCATAGCTTCTTGTTAAAACTGAAAATTTTGTAGCCATCCAAAATTCCGAATGGAATCAGATTAAAGACTGCCATGAAAGCGTTGATGTAAGCGGCAAAAAGCAGCATGCTCGCATACGTGCTTGGTGGTAAAGCAAACCCTAATCCGAGAAGCGCAGTAGAGAAAATGATGTTAGTGATTGGTCCAGCAAGAGAAATCTTTACGATTTCGTCACCGTTCGGCGACCCGGCAATCATCATTGCGCCTGGAGCAATCATCCTAAAAGGCAGAAATATGGAAGCAAAAGTCAACAGTGCTCCCCAAGTTGTTAAGCGGAATTCAGCCCATAAACTCTTTTTTTGAGCCATGATTTTATGCGCAATTTCATGGACCAAAAAAGTAGCTGTCATGATAACTGCGAAAACAGCCATTATATCCCAAGTCCAATAAAAATTGAAACCTCCGAAATAGTTTCCATACAATCCAATGGAGAACCCAATGCCGATGACAAGCAGCGCTGCAATCGTTATGTGTTTAAGCTCTTTATGACTAAAGTAAACATGCCTCTCGCGCTTGAACGGTTGCTGACCAAAATTATAAGTGTACTGATAAGAGTCATACGACTGAGTTGTAATCACTTGTTCTTGCCTTTGGGCACGAGCAAACTCAATTTTTGGGCATGCATGATTCTCAGGCAAACGGTGTGCACTACAAAACTGCCCACCACAATATGGACAGCGAAACGGAAGAAGAGTTTCTTGCATGCATACCTGGCATTTCATCTAATTAATGCGCCTTTCGAACTAACATGCAAATCGTGGTTTATATTTTATCCCATTAAAAAACAAAAAATCGCCTAACCATTGAACATGCATAAACGCTTAAAACAGGCAAGCTACTAATCAAAAGTGAAAGGGGAACAAAAGGAGTCACAGACAAATTGAAGCCGTTCAGCTTCGTCCACGCTTCAGACTTGCATTTAGGCTACGCACAGTACGGTTTAGAAGCTAGAAGGCAAGACTTCGACAATGCGTTCAAAGAATTGGTGGATAAAACAATTGAGTTAAAACCTGACTTCATGATTATCGCAGGCGACTTATTCCACCAAGCAAGACCATCAAACGTTACTTTAGAGAACACTATTCGAAGCTTTAAACGGCTCAAAGACGCTAATATCCCTGTTTTAACCGTTGACGGCTCGCACGATTCCGCGCCGAACACCATAACGGGTACAATCCTTCACCCATTAGACAGCGCAGGATTAATCCAGCATTTGCCAAGACACAGCGGCGCTTGCTGGCGCAAACCGGAATGCTGCTACGTTTATGGCATACCAA
>PKYH01000134.1 GCA_003133625.1 Candidatus Bathyarchaeota archaeon
TTGACAGTTTAAAAGTTAAGCTTTGTCATTTAAGGTTCTGAAAGATTGTGGTGCGGTCACCGAGACTTGGACTCCAAGTTTAGTTCCCTCCCCTAAAATTTGATTAGATACAGCGTTTGGAGAAGCTACACTGTCTGCAGAGCTAGACGTATGCTTCAACTTAACGTATTCTTCGATTACTTGTTCAGGATCCACGCCAGTATCTTCGAAGGCTCTGGCCAAAGCGGATTTGAGGATTCTGAATTTATTTTCCACACCCGCCCTTCCGAACTTCAATCGTGAATATTGAGTTCTCATACGATCCACTTTGGAGCGGTCAAAGTAGGGATCCTGGCTTCCAGGCAACACATGACCCATAAAGAACTCCTGTGTCTTAACGTCCAAATTGCCCCCGTCAATGAGCTGGCTGTGAAGAACGGTCTCGTATGCTTTTCGCAAGCAGTGAGGATGAACAGCCGCCCAATCGCTGATTCCAGCCCTTTTAGCCGCTGATTTAACAATAAGTTGAAGCTCTCTTGACGTGAGCGTTTTCTTCTTACGTTCGTCTCTCTTAATTTGGTTATACTCAGAACGAAACAAAGGTTCGGTTGCTTCAATTTTGCCGTACTTATCCTCTCTTTCCTTCACGTACAATCTTATGGCCTGAGTTGCGTCGTCGCAGGTGAAAGTGTAATATGGAATTCCACCTTTGCAGGCGCTTGGTTCAATTTCTTTCATTTCAGGATAAATTCTTATCATCATGTTTGAATCGCTCTTTCCGAGCTGGTCTGCTACGTCTTTGTAGCAGATTGCTCTGAGGGTTGAGTTGCGTAAGCCAGTGCTGTATAGCGTTAAGATTATCGCTCTATCTCGCAAGGAGCAAGCAGAGTCGGCCATGCCATAAACCTCTGCCTTGGTTGGGATGTACTCTGGAGAAATTCTAAAGCGTGGCGGTGCATGATAAGTCTCCAGTTCTAAGGATTTTGCGTGCTTGAACCCGTTGGCTACAAAAAAAGCCTTTAACACTGCGATTGCCAAATTGGAGTACCTTGGAGATTTGTTGCTGAAGCTATCGGCATATTGTTGCGCAAGTTTTTCTGCCTGATGCGTCTTCAAAGTAACAAGTTCGTTCGGTTTTTTGCCCGTGAATTCGCAGAACTTGTAGAGATGCCACAAATAGAGCCTTTTAGAGCCCTCGCTCTTACATTTTCGCATAAGGTGAGCTAGTATTTGGTTAACGCTTCGGTATTCGCTTTTCCAGCCTTCCACCTTTAGAAAAGCTTGATAGTTAGAGCATTTGCTTGACTTTGGACGCTTCAAATCTAACGGTTTATACAGAGTTTTCGTTTCCTCGACGCTTACAGTTTCATTGACAGCAACGTTTGCCATAGATTATCGCCTTCCCTGCTCACGTTGGACGGACAGACATTCTAAGTCACGGTTTGAAGTGAAACTTAGTTCTTCAACAACCATTATAGCAGTTCTTTCCGCCACGTAACTGAGGTTCTTAAAAAAAGACGAGAGATCATCCGCGAATTCCGTATCAGGTAACGTTATGATCTTGTTTCTTCTGCCTACCCGTTTCCTATTGTAAATGCATTTGCTATCCAAGCAGTCTGTACAATCCATTCCAGGCACGGCATAAAACTTCTGTGAAAGCAATCGGTCTACTTTCGCCGTCAGCTCTTCTAAACTAAACGTCACATACGATTGCAAGTCTGCGGGGGAAAGTTTTGCTACATGCCCCGTAACCACTCTAGCCAGTATTAACGGTGAAGGCTCCCACAAGTAGCGCCCTATTTGTTCAAAGTCTAGCCCCGAACTTGCTTTGATTTCAATTCTAACCCGTCTGGTATTCCCTGCAAGAGCTTCGCTGAGATCGCCGAGGGCAACTACGGCATCATATCTTCCAACATCAGTTCGCACTTCTGTTAGAACGGTGGCTTTTAACCCAGTTGCGGATAAAGTTGTTTTGACGCGGTCAAGGATTTTGATGGTGGCGAATTCGCTTTTCTGTCTATAGTAAGAGTCAAACCGCGTATTCTCGTTAAGTTCTTTGTTGGCAAGTGCCTGTATTATTCTGCTTTCGCAGGAATACTTGGAAATTATCTTAAGCAATGTAGCATTTGGCATGCAGTGTTTGTGAGGCCATCCGCAGCAATCAGCTAAGGTTTCTATTTTTTTAACGAGTTTTTCCTGTTGTTCGAATATGGTCTTGACTCTTTCTGGTTGTACAAAGGCATCCATGTTAGTTTCCAAGCGATTCTACCTCGTCAACTCTTACAGTAACACCTTTCTTTTCGAGCTCCAAAAGGGCGTCTAAAACGTCTATTATGTGCAAGTTCAGTGCTTGGGCAATCTCATCTTCGCTTACAATCCCGTGGCTCTTCAAGTAATCAACGATTTCAGATTTAGGATCCGATGAATTTGGAATTTTACTATTTATTTTGTTATTCAAGGCAGAGACGCTCCAAGTTAAGAATCGTATATGTGGCTCCTGTGACCGCACAAGAAGATCATAACGTTGTTTGTTCCGTATCGATTGCAGTCGTAACAGTTGTTTATTCGGTCTTCGTGGAGTTGTCGGCATTCTGCGCAGATCGCAATAATCAATCGGAAATCGCCTGTTCTCACGCTCCGTTTTCCCTTAAGCTGCGGAGAACACAGTTTTTTTGATTTATAGGGCTCAATAAACAAAACTTCTTGGATTATTCGGTCAATTATTTTCTGTGCAGGTTTGTCGAGCTTGCGGAATGCTTTATCAAACTCAACTGTTTTATGGCATTGAAAACGATACGGGGATTCGATTGTTTTTAACAAAGTTCTGCTGTTTGCTATGTCATTCAGCCTCTGATTTCTGGAGAACTCATTCACTCTCTGTTTTTCCAAGGTATTCACGCTTTGCATCATACTTCATCACTACTTTAACACTACTTATTCACTATATATCACAGTCTTATTTAAATATTACTTCTAATGAAGCATATGTAGTGACAAAGTCATGGCGGTCGTTAAATTCAAACGTACAATTAGACGAAGCGGAGGATCAGCCGCTATCGCAGTACCTCCAGAGATGCTGAACGCTTTGAATTGGAAGATAGGAGACCTTGTAGAACTATATGCCGATGAGCAAAAACTCATAATAAAAAAGGTCTAACTCGCCATTTTCTTACATAGCAAGTTTGGACTGTAAAAAGTCCCGAAGTAAGACGTTAGCGCCTCTAAAACGTCCCAACAGACGTACAGAGACCGATTTGGCTTCCGAGTCCTCGCTCCGTATTAATTAAGCACGCGCTAAGAGATACCAATATCTTAAAAGTAAAAAGCGTATAATCACGTGGAATGGGTCGGCATGACAAAATATTTATGCAGGATGCAGGATAAGTACTCTGCAGGATATGCAGGAGAACTGTGCTGTAATGGTTCCGCAATGTGATGCCCAACACAAAGGTGAAAAATATATACTCAGTTTCGGGGCTGGTCTTAACTCAACAGCTCTGCTCGTTTTTCTCATAGAAAAAAAATATCCTTTAGATGAAGTCATTTTTGCTGACACAGGCGCGGAAGTTCCCGAAACCTACGAACATCTGAAAACTGTTGACTTCTATCTCAGCAAATACGGCATTCCGCTCAAAATTGTCAGGTCAAAAAACGGAACATTATATGATACTTGCAAGCGCCGAAAGGTAATACCATCCCAAATTTGGCGTTGGTCAACCAGAGACTACAAAATCACTCCAATATATTCGCATTACCGCTCTTTTGGTGTACCTGTTAATCAGTATTTGGGCATAGCTTTTGAAGAGCGAGACAGGATGAAGGAAAGTGGAGTTTCATACGTGAAAAACCTTTTTCCCCTTGTTGAAAACAAATTGACACGGCAAGATTGCATGGATATAATATGCGTTTCAGACTTTGACTTCCCAATGCCAGTGAGAAGCGGTTGCTTCTTCTGTCCCTTCAATTCTCTTTCAAGATGGACGGAGATTTATGAGAAACACAGAGAACTATTTCTCAGAGCAAAGGAGCTAGAAGAAAACTCAAAGCATTATCCAAAACAAAAACTAATGAAACTGACTCTTGGAGTTCTTCAAGAGAAACTGGAAAGGAATGAACCCTTACCAAATGTTTACGTAAAAAGACTTTGCAGTAGTGAATGCATAATCTAAAAGCAGTGAATCCCTTTCCATTTTGCAAATTAGAAGGACTTATATAGCAACTGAATTAACTTTATTTCGACCTCTATTGGACAATAAACGATGCCCAATTTGTGGCAAAGAATTTGAAGATATACTAAGGCACTTTGTGCTGGAACATGATATAAAAGATATGGAGCAACTTAAACAGATTTCCGATGGCGCTGAAAAGAAAGAAGACTTGAAAAAAGCCTTTAGTGATTACGTTGAAAAACTCAAAAGAAAACTGAAAACGAGAGAAATTTCTCCAGAAGATTACAGAGAACTGTCAATGAAATGGTGCAGGGATCATCAAACAGAGGGTTAGAAAATGGAAAAATTGGAAAAAGTAAGGATTAACTATTTCAAGGAAATTCCGCTTTCTTTGATTACAATCGCAGACAGCAATGTTCGCAGGAGTAGGCAAAAAAGCGGTTTGGAAGAGCTAAAAACCAGTATTCAAAAATTGGGTTTAATCCAGCCGGTTGTCTTAATTGAACAAAACGGGAAATACAAACTTGTTGTAGGTCAACGCCGTTTTTTAGCATTTCAGGACCTAGGTAAAGACAAAATACCTGCAATTATAATAGATTCCATAGGTTCAACCACTGAAAAAGTCATTTCCTTTGGCGAAAATATTCATAGGAAGGCGTTGCCATATGACGATACAATTCAGGTTTGCAATGAGCTTTTTGAAAATTCTACTGGAGAACCGTTAGAGAGGATAGAAAGAATATCCAAAACCTTGGGGATTTCAATCCACACGGTTTCAAAGTATTTATCATATCGACTTGTTCCAGAAGAAGTTCGTAAGTTAGTTACTGAAGGAAAACTGAGTGCTGACGTTGCTTATAGAATTACTACTGCATTTTGGCCGAATACACAGAAAATAGTGAAAGTCGCAGAATATACAACAAAAATGACGAAATCTGAATGGGAAAGAGCCTTGACTATCGGAAGAAAAAAGCCAGAAGCCACGGTGGAGGAAATAGTTCAAGAGGCTAAAAAACCTCAGTTGACTTATGAACTTCTGATACCTTTGGATAACGAAACTAATACACTCTTGGCTAGAATCGCAAAAGACAGGAAAATGGACATGGTATCACTCGTTAGGAACATGATAACGGACTTCTTGGAGAGTGAAGCATAATGGACGAGACAAACGAAGAAAAGTTGTTAGCCCGACTGTATCTTAATCTTAAGGGCGCAAAAAAGAAGCAAGATAATTGGGTCGATATAGCGGAGGATTGTAAACAACTTAGAGATTATTATGGATCAGCAAAGAAAGTAGCTGACAAAGTCGGTGTTTCATACGAATTGATAAGAGCCCTCCTTAAATTGCCCCCGCTTCCAGAGGAAGTAAAGACTCTCATAAAAGACGAAAAAATTCTTTTTGATGTTGCCCAGAGAATTGCCCGAATAAGGGACAAAGAAAAACAAGTAGAGGTGGCGCAAGCGGTGGCGGGATTGCGCGCTCATGACGCAAGAGATGTTCTTCAATATGCAAAAAAGTACCCCAAAGAGCCTTTAGACGACTTTAGGAAAAGGGTGACAGAAGGGAAAGACAAAATAGAAAAAGTACATCTGGCGATGCTTCCTCTGAAAGAGGAAATCTATAGTCTCCTTAAGACTGAAAGTCAGAAAAAAAAGATTTCCGTTGAAAAGCTTATTCTGCTAATTGTAGACCAATGGGCAATGACTAACGGGCAGGTAAAAGTCAAATGACATTAGTGATTGCTGCCCCTGGCACGGATTTTGTAGTACTCGGTGCCGACAGTCGAGGCGTAATAGAAGTTGGTAGCGGACGAGCTGAAATTAACGTTTACCAGAAAATTATACAAATTACTAAATATGCATCGATTCAAATGTTTGGTGCTTCCGAAGAGGGCAATCAGCTTGTCGAAAAATACAAAGAGCAAATAAGTCCAAAACTTCAAGATGTGAGTTCGGTAGCAGAGAATTTCTGCAAGTTTTGTCAAGACGAAGAAAGGGCAATTGCGGATGTGCCAAAACACCCAAATTCATGGGTGTCATTCGGCTTTCTTGTTAGCGGACTGAAAACTAAGGGTGACAAGTTTACTCCTCTGATTTACAAACTAGGCAATTATAATGGATTTAGACTCGGCTTGTGTAAGCCTTACGCGATACGTGGAAAACCTTTGATAGCCTATTACTTGTTCTCAAAAGATTACAGAGCGGACATGACCATTAACGAAATGTGTAAACTTGTTGCCCAATCACTTTACGATACAATGCAGATCGATGGTGACGTTGGAGGTCCAATTCGAATGGCTATCATAGACTCTGATGGTACAAGAGAGATTCCTGATTCCGACATAAACACATATTTCGAAACATGGGATTTAAGGAATCTGAGAAGGATCATATAAGTGGGTTCATGTACCTTAATCGAACAGAACCTACAAAAATCCCATTTCTACTTATAGACGAAATTATTTAATCATCAGCCCACGACAGTTAACATGGAGAAGCATCCAACGAGGTAAGCTCTTCTCAATTCCTTCTTGTCAATATGATCGTAGAGCATGGGGTTATGTCTTATCTAAGCAGTATAATTATATTCCTTTGAGCGACATTTCCACCTTTGAACCAGAGTTGAAACGACTTGCTAAGAACACTGTTAAGTTATTTGTGGTGACTGAGAACCTTAATCTCCTTGCATTGTTTCTTTCATAGCGCTTAAACGTTTATACATTGTTTCATAAAGGTTGTCAAGAAACTGCTTTTGGTTTTCTTCACTAACTTCAAGTATGGTTAGAAATGCTGAGTCAAGTTTTTTTCTCAGTTCAAAACCATTGCGCTCTCCAGTTCAATTCCCGATGTGTTGTTTAGCAAGTTGTTTTCAACGATTCTGTTGTTGGAAGACAATCCAGATATTTCGATGCCAATGAGGTTTCCTTCAAGATTATTTTTAGATATTATACAGTTGTTAGAACCAGTAACGAGAATGCCGGCTCTTCCCAAAAATCCTTGAATTACTACGTTTCTCACTGTCACGTCACTTCTCCCTTCAATGTTTATTCCAACCAAGGTATCGCCATTTGCTTGAAGAGTATGCCCTGCACCGTCGATTACAATATTATTGGTTTGAACCCAAATAGTGCCAAAAATGTCTCCGTTAAAGATGTATGTGTTTCCGTTTCCCTCAAGCAAGTTTGTGTTCGGTTCAACACTTCCATCCGGCTTAATTGTGAGGTTGAGGGGTTCTTGCGATTCTGTTAACTCTTAGGGTCTCGCATGGACAGCAAGGATTCCATGTTAACCAAAGGGGCTTTTCTAGTAATGAAAATTCCTTTACTCCAATTCAAAGTGTTCTTATGAAATTCTCTAATTCTTTCGCTTGTTTGTCATAGCCGTCTTTTTGGCTCTTAATCGTCTTTTTTGGCTCTGTGCCAATTTCTTTCATCAATGTATCCTCTAAATACGAAAAGTCGTAATCCTTTCTAAGATGAACCACAAACACTTTGAAACCTTCAGTATCAAGCCACTTCATCGGTTCAGTTATGCACTTCTCATTAATTTTGCCATTTTCCACAAACAAGGTACAAGGAATTAATAGTATATAGTCTTCGGTTGGAGATTCACTGTCACATTTCTTTATCCGTTTTCTTATACGGGTAATGACTTTCTCAAATTTGCAAAAACCACTTTTCCCCAAACTTCGAGCAGCTTCATTCGTAAGCTCCTGAGGCGAAGTCAGACCAACAGCATAAACTTTCTTTCCGTCCACATTTCTGTCAAGTAGCTGCATAGGTTTGAGCCTTCTAATATGACTGACACCAAAGAACGCCTTCAAAGTTTGCGTCTTCCCTGAATTAGGAGCACCACAAAGTAGCCCAACACTTTTCATAATGCCTTAATCTCCCAACCTCTGATACCTCTTCAAATTCTGTTTACATTGAATGAGTATTTGAATTTTTCATTACTACGAGCATTACCGAGTACATCATAGAAGGGAAATGGTGGGGGTTAAACCGAAATAAAAGAACTTAATTAGAGAGTATAGAACCCACTTAGAGGAGTTTGAGTCTGCAATTCTTCGACATATTTCTCTGCTATTTTCTTAAATTGGTCAAGATTTTTGGTAATTTTGTATCCTTCTTTTTGCTGTAAAATTCCAAGAATTTCTTTAACCTCCTCTTTAGCCAAAAACCTTTTTGTAACATCACTAATCTTCAACTTTAGAGCTTTCTTATGCTCTATCGAAAGAACCTTCCATACATAATTGAATCGTTCAGCGATAATATCATCAAAGGTGAATAGTGTTTCTTCTGAAAAGGTCTTCCCTTGTTTTGTGCCCTTATGGATTATTGACAAAAGAGCTTGAATTACATGCATAGCAATATAAGGTATAGAATCTTCGTCAGAGAACGGATAATAAGAAAATGGTGGAGTTTTTCCATTCAGACTCATAGGTTCACTAAAAGCCTCGTTTAGCTTCGACCTCTTGAATGTTCCTTCTTTAGTTAAGAACACAGAACCAAAAACAAGCACTGGAAATTTATTGTTGTTAATTAACTTGATTAAACTATGATTTTCGGCAAGGTCGCATATACATACGTCAAATTCTAGGTGCGTCCTATCAAAGACTGTAACCCATCTTAGCAGGTCATTAACGGTTAAGCCTTCGTATCTTTTTAGCTGAGTTGGATTGATTGTTTTTCCACCCTTTATTTCAAATACAAGCGAGTGAATTTGCCTATTAGAAGTCGCTATCAAATCAGGCTTGACGATTTCGCCCGAAAAGGTACTTATGGACTGTTCAATAATTTGGACTTCATAGTTTAAATCGGGGTCAGACAAAACCGTAATCCAGCCTATATTCTTCTTGGTCATAGATTCTGTTAACTCTTAGGGTCTCGCATGGACAGAGAGTAGTCCATGTTAACCAGAGGGGCTTTTAGTTACTTCTCCAAAATACAAATAGATTAAAAATAAACTTATGAAATATTTCTCAGTCAATAACTATTTTCTTATAAAACCAAACAAGTTTATCGTCAAATAATGATGATCCTTTTTTGAAACCAATCGAACTATAGAATTTTACTTTGCTCTCTTTTGCTTGCAATACTACATATCGACAACCAATTTTTTCAGATATTTCTAAAGCAAGACCTGTTGACCATTTTGCTAAATATGTACCTATGTCTTTATGTCTCAAATCATTACTTGTGGCAAGTCGACCTATAAACAAACAGGGATAAAACGGTAAGGTGATATCTTCTTCATGCTGTTCTAATCTTAGTGCATGTATGCTTGACATGGCTAAGGTAACGTAACCAACCATTGTTTCTTCATAAAAAAAGAGGTATGTAATACCCTGTCGTTCTTTTTGGTACTGTTTTGCTTCATCAGGATTGTGAATAAAGTCATCGCATCCACTATCGTCCTCTAAATCACATTTAAAAGCAGTTAAATCGTCTGCAGCTTCTAATCTTCTAAACTGGATTTTATTGAAATCAATAGCCATAAAATTGAACTTCAGGTAGATTTTACTTTATAGGATTGTTCCTATAAATTGCTTGGCACTTTTTCAAATCTGCCTTCTCAGCATTAGTCAAAGGCTTTTTATCCTGCTTCACGAATCTCTCTGCATCTTTACCCTTTAAAGTAGGGATGTGCCTAGGCAGCATTTTTTTCTCTCCTATACTTATACGCAAGTTGTAAGGTAGGCTTAGGTGGCGTATAAATATTTGCGAAAATATACCGTATTTAACATAAAAAATACCCAGTTAGACATAAAAATTTTGTATATTGATAACAAAATACACAAATAAACGATAATATTACAATAATAAGCATTCACAATTGGTCAACCATCTCTATTCACCAATAGCCAAGTTACAATAAAATATTAATATTTTTACTGGGACTCTACTACATCATGAATTGCCATGCTCAAGTTGTGCAATACACTAATGAATACTCGCAGAACGTAAAACTACTAACTACTAACTAACTAATATAATGCGATTTATTCTTAGTTCAAATTGGCTTAGTCAACCAAACCTACAAAATGGATCTAACATATATTGCCATTATAGGTACTGTTGAGCCTTGGGTGGATGGGTAAGGTTATGTATAGAATTATGTATAAATTGTGTATAATCAACAAAATGAAATCTGTTACTAACTAACTAATAGATTACAATTCTCTGTGAAAAATTGGTTTAAGATTTGATTGGTTATTAATTTGTTTTTCTTGCTGTTTACTCAATCAGTTTTCTGCTCTTCAAATCTCACAAAAACTAACACTAAGCTACAACTATTCACTACAACTATGTTAGACAATACAAATAGACTTATTACATAGTTTCATACATTATGGGTAATAGAAGTGATAAAAATGGCACCAATAAAAATCAAGGAACCGACAAACTTTATCGCAGAAGATAAGATACCTGTTAGAATAACTTCACGATCTGAAGAATGGGTTTTATTTTTGAAGAAAATACCAAAAGGTCAAGCATTAGCGACAACACGAGAAGAACTTGGAGTTACCGCAAGTTCGGTAAAGACAACTATTGACAGATTAATAAATAAAGGACAAATATCACCAACCTACTTCGTAAGACAGCACAAGTCGAAAGATGGGGCAGATAAAATATACATTGTTAATTCAACCCATACCATAACTAAAAGAAAAAGAAGTACAGCCAAAGCATCAGATAACTTCTAAAGGTTCAGAAAGAATAAAAAATCATAGTTTAGAGCAGATGACCGACAACAGAGGAAAGGAACGCATATCGCAGGGTTATGACCACGGTATTGGGCGTGTCCAATAGCACTAGCGGTATGGTATGCCAGCGTGGGTAGCGGGCTATTCCTAGTTCTCTGTCGGCATACTTCTACTCTTAAATGTCGGGTTCCTTGACTATAAGAGTTTTTGCCGTTATACCGCTTTACTCGTTTACATTTAGATATATGTATTTAATACCCTATTTATTTCTTTGCTTCTTTCTTCTTTTGCATATAGTCTCTAATGGCATCTTCAGTCCATTCGCTAATTTTTCGTGTTGAACCTGTTTCATGTACTACAAAATCAATCCACTCTCTCCAGAGTTTATCATCAACGGATACTGAGGTTTTGCGTCTTGACATTTACATACTTCCCTAATTACTTAATTACCGTTAACGGTATAAATGCTTTGCGGTATAAGAGCAAACTATAAATAACACTACTGTATATATAACGGTATAACGGTAAAACGGTATAACGGTGAATAAAATGAGAACCTCAAACACTCGAAAAGTTCGTGCCTACTCTCTCCTTGCTCAAGGCAAAGTAGACAAGATAAGTGATGTTACTTATCGTGTTTGGTCTCAGAGTGGAAGCGGTCACTATATTGTGGTTAAGGAAGGGCTTGAGTGGAAGTGCGAGTGCCCTGATTTCGTTCTTAATCATGTTACCTGTAAACATATTCATGCGGTTGCACAGTATGAGTTAAATCAGAGAAGCGCATACTCTTTGGAAAGCGAGGTTGAAAGCCTGTGCGAACCAGAAGCAGAAACAGAAGATTTAGTTTTGACGTGCAAGTTTTGCGGGTCGGAACACATAGTTAAGCGAGGTTACAGAAGCACTCAGAGAGGAAAGGTTCAAAGGTTTTTCTGTAAGGATTGTCACAAGAAGTTTATTGTTGATGTAGGCTTTGAGAAGATGAAGGCTACTCCTCAAACCGTAACTGTAGCTTTAGACTTGTATTTTAAGGGCATAAGCATGAGGGCAATAGTTGACCACATAAAACAGTTTTACGGTGTAGAAGTTAGCCATGTGGCAGTTTACAAGTGGATAAGAAAGTACATTCGGCTCTTGAAAGAGTATGCTGATCAGTTAGTGCCAAAGGTTAGCGGAATATGGCACTCAGACGAAATGGTACTAAACGTAAGAAACTTGGATAATCACGAAAACCAAAGATGGGCATGGAACATAATAGACAATCAGAGCCGATATTGGTTAGCTACGCAAATCACTCAGAAAAGAGAAATAGCCGATGCAAGACAAGTTTTAGCTCAAGCTGCAACAGTATCACAAATTAGACCTAATGCAATAGTTACCGATGGGTTAAGAAGTTATCCTGATGCAATAAACAAAGAGTTTTTTACTCTTAAGAATCCGAGAACTCAGCATGTTAGAATCCCCAACATAAGGGACAAGTCAAACAATAACATGGTTGAACGATTACATGGAACAATCAGACAAAGAAATAAGGTCATGCGGGGCTTAGATGATGAAGCAACAGCACAAACTATGATGGATGGATTGCAAATTTATTATAACTTTTTGAGACCACACATGGCTTTAGATGGAAAGACTCCTGCACAACAAGCAAAAATAGTCAGCGAAACAGAAAAAATAAATTGGGCATCTCTCATTAAGAAGGCAACTAAAGCAAGAATGAAGTGACTTTTGCCTATCTTCTTATGTGAATATCGTAGTTCTTGACAAAAGCAATTTCAGGCGCGTTTAGTCCATACACTATTCCGATTAAATCGTCAATTTCATTATAGTAGGTCGTCTAACTTA
>PKYH01000073.1 GCA_003133625.1 Candidatus Bathyarchaeota archaeon
TATTTTTGAGATGGGTTACTTTTCAATGTCTTCCAGTTTCATTCCGGTTCTTTGCTGTTCGTCTTGTAGCTTCCTAACGAACGTGATGACTTCGCCGAGTCTGCGAGGAAGGTACACGGGTTTTGCCCCTAACACGTACAAATTGAAACCTGCCCTCGCTTCATATACGAAGGCTCCCACACCAATGATGGAAGGAACCAGGGCCAATAGCAAGAGAAATATCTGAGGTGAGACAAACGCGGAGATCGATTGAGTAGTAAAGGTCCACAAGTTTTGTGCAGCCGAAATAAACGTCTCCTTAAGAATAAGTTGCCACAAAGGCTCCAACAAAATAAACAAAGCAGGCAAGAAACCAGCCAGCAAGAACCTCCACGGGTAACGTCTCGAATGTTCTATGTAAGCAATACTCCCATAGGGAATCTCGGCGACCCTCCTAGAAAAGTGCCCTTCCTTCGCGAAAAGCCTTCGATTAGTAGCAATCACACCCCAACTGCTAGCCGACCACGTTTTCAAAACATGCTCCGGCTCAACCAACGTTTCTCGGGCTTCAGAAGGTATATGCCTCCAACCACTCTCCTCCATCATTTCTCGGCTTATCGCTTCATCTAAGTCTCTCATGATTTGCCAAGAAGTCATGCCCCTTGCTTTTATTCGAGCATTTTGAGACAACTTTTCCCGAAGGACTGGGTCATTAACGAGACTCAGTATAGCTTTCGCCGCTCCAGCTGCGTCTTCCGGACCTTCCGTGTGAATTCCTTCTCGACCGTTCTGAACCAGCCAAGCTTGACCGCCGACGCCTGAGGTCACGACTGGCACGCCGAAATACATGAATTCCAATTGGGCCAAACCAAGTGCTTCTAATTGGCTCAAGAGGATGTTAATGTATGAAGATTTTATGAGATTGATCTTATCTTTGTTATCCACTTCACCAAGGTAAGTAACGTTTGGCAGCCGTCTCGCTTCTTCTCTGACTTTGTCTGCATAATTGGGATCCCCCTTTCCAGCGATCACGAAATGGATGTCAGGTCTATCTTTGAGTAATTCGGCGACCTTCAAGACGCCCAGAGGATTCTTTCTAGGTTCCAAGGTTCCGAGATACGACACCAGTTTCGCTTTCTCCGGAATATTGTATCGTTTCAAGAAATCGCTTGTGTCGGCTGCGGCAAATTGTAGAAATTGTTCTTCGTGAACGCCCCCAGGGAATAAGAAACATTTTTTGGGAGAACATCCCATTTTGACCTGTGCATCTTTTTCCAACGGAGTGACTACAAACACTATGTTTGCTGTTTTGAGGATTTGGGAAAGGGAAAACTTGTTCCAAGCCATTCGGAAGGTCCTCTCGCCCAAAGAATAGCGCTTCTCAGAAGGCTCTTGAAAGTGTGACATGTGGCAAAACACTATAGGGTCTTTGTAGCCTCCTAGGTCTCGCATGTATCGTCTCCAGGCGACGAATTTGGCGACTTCTTCGGGTCCGTTCCAGAGTGTGCTGTGCGTTATTAGCACGTTTAGGTTGAACTCGTCAACCACCTTTTCTATAATGTGAACGCTGTCTCGAAAGTTGATGCGACGACGAGGCCACTTGACGATGAAGCTGTCGACGCGAATCACGGGAATCCCGAGCTCTGGGTCGTCAACAAGAACGTAGCCTTTATTCTCTGCCAGACTCTCAGGAGGAATAACTTCCACACCATCGTGATAAATGCTGGTAATTAGGTAAGCTTTATGCCCGAGCGCAATGAAGTCTCTAACCATTCGTTGGGCGACCAGCTCTTGACCTTTGCTGGTGCTTGTTTGATACATCAAGACGCCTATGCGCTTATTCAATCTCTTCCAGCTCTTCCCTGTTTAACTTCTTAGCTAATGGAATACTGCAATTAAGGCTTCTTGCGAATTATAATTCGCAAAATTGCGAATTCCTATACGATCTTTCAGGGTCAAATTTGCAAAAAGTGCCAAGACAAATTGGCAAAAAAAATCGCTGTTTGTTCAACTGAGAACGCCTATAATGCGCGAAGATGGTTACCTTTTCGGAGTCCGCGTAGAAAAAACTTGAGCGAAAGCTCCTTCTTTTTTCTCTAACGCTTTCTGCTAAGTAAAAATTCTCAGAATTGCAAACGCCAAAAAGAAGATTGCACCAGCAATTAGGAACTGAGGAAGGAAGCCCAGCGTTTGAGCGAGAAAAGGCCCCAGGAAGCAACCGGACGCCGCGCCCAAGCCTACGAGAACGTCGAAAACGCCCGCCCTGCCTGTGGGTATGAGTGTCATCGAGAGTGAAATCGTGAGAATATAGTAAAATGCGTAAGCAAAATTTAGCAACACCAAAATAAGAGCAGCGAAAAGCGTCGTGGCAAAACCTATCTGGACGACTGCAGCCAGCAGAAAGATCAATGCACTTTGAAGAAGGACAATTCGGCGTACCTGCGTTTTCGCATCTGTAAACACCGATCTTCCGCCAACGAAGAGGTAACCTGCGATAGCGCCTCCCGAGTTTAACATGTAAATCACATAAATCAAGCTTGGGGGAGAGGCGAGCTTTTGGGCGAAGAAGATCGGCAAAGGCGTTAAGAACGTGTTTAATGCTAAGGAGAAGAACACCAAGGCGATACCGAGTGCGAGAAAGCTTTCTTGTTTGAGTTTATCGGTCGAAGGGTATCCATCGAGAATCTGTGAGGCGGCTCTAACGCCGCGGTCAGTGTAGTCTATCTTCCTTTCTATGCTCACCAATCTCCGCTCAAAGATCAGGAGCGGGTCTGACACTAGGAATATGGACAGAACAAAAGCAGCCAAGTTTAGACCGCTGCACAAAAACAACGTGTAGTGGGCACTTAAGCTGAGAGTTGAGGCTACCAGTCCTAGTAGCAGTCCCAGGAGCCATCCGACTTCGGTGAGTTTCTTATAGGAAGCGAAGGATTTTTCCCAGTCCTGACGAGAATAGTGTTCGGCTATCAAAACGTTTTTCGGAGCCTCATGGGCCACGTGAAGCATTTGCATAACTACGTATAGAACGATGAACAGAACGATGCTCTTCCCGGTGAGCGTGAAAGCGTAGATAATTACGGATGCTGATACGAAAGAAAGAAGAATGTAAGCTTTGTAGCGTCTGGTTTTGTCGCATATGTAGCCCCAGAAAAAAGAAGCAGGTATCCCGAGCAGCAGGGCCATCGAAGTCATAATGCCTAATTCAAAGAGTGATCCGCCGAGGGTTCTCACTACATATAGTGGAATGAAAATAGAGAGCAGGCCGAACGCCATTTCATGGAAGAAGAACCCCAGTCGCCACATAGCCAGAGAAAGGACTGAGAAGGAGAATTAAAACGTTTAGCCTCCCCAAGTCAGAATAAGACTTATGATCACTTTACACCAATTTCGGGACAAGCCAGCGCGCTGTTAGTCATGCTTTTTGGAATAATGTTATATGTGTGTTTGTTTTTGTTAGGTTTATGGTCGTTCGTTCGGGGATTTGGGGTTCCAATCGTTTTCGGCTGGTAGCGGTAGCCGTTGTGGTGGTGGCAGTTTTGGCTGTTGCTATCATATGGCATGATTTTTCGTCTGGGCCGGGTCCTGGTTCTAGTTCTGGTTCTGTGAATGGGCAGCTGAGTGATGTTGCGGGTGCTGTTTTGCCAGCGCGTGTTGAATGCTGAGGTCATGGGAGGTTTGACGCGTTCTTGTTTTGTTGGGGTAATTTGGTAACTTTTAAGTAGTTTTAGTTGTTTTTTGTTGTTGGGGGTTGTTGTGGAAGAGTTTGTGGTTCGGGTTTTTACTGGGGGTAAGGTTACGGTTCCGAAGCAGTTACGGGAGCGGTTTGGCGTTGGGGACGGGGATTATGTTCGTTTGGTTCTGGTGGAGGTTTTGAAGAAGGGTGACGACGGCGAGTGGGTTAAGAGGAGTGTGGAGTAGATGAGTGCTTTGAGGCATGGGTTGTTCAGGTCGGGGTTTATGCTTTGTGACCGGTGCGTTTCAAACGTGAACTGTGAGGGTTTAGGCCTGGGAGTGGGTGTGTTTTGGAGCAGGAGGCGTTTGAGAAGGGTGTTTCGGAGTTGGTTGAAGAGTTTGATTTGGATAGTGTGGCGGATAAGATTTTGGTTGAGCGTGCGGCGATGTATTTGATTCGGATTATGCGGGCTGAAGCGTACGAGGCCACGGTTGGTATGAGTGAGAAGTCTGCGTTCTGGGGGACTTATATTGGCAGGTTGGATAACAAGTTGAGAGGGCTGTTTAACGATTTGGTGATCAGCAGGGGAAAACGGATGAAACTTGAGAAGGGCGATGCGTTGCTTGTCAGTTTGGATGAGGTCATGCGCAAGTTTGCGGGGATTGAGCAGAAAAGCCCTCGAACCGTGAAGGGCGATATCAAGGCGCGCCGTTTTGGTTCTTCTGTGAGGGTTGAGTTGTGGATGATGTGGAGAAATGATTACCCGAAGCTTAGGTTGACCTTAGGGAGGGGGGGCAAAGTTGGCGGGGAAAAAACGGAAACTTCCTAGAGTCGCCTTGGAGCAGTTGATGTCCGCGTGCGAGCGGATGAGCAAAGACGCGGATAAAACAGCAATGGAACTCTTCAGAACATACCTGACGCTGATGGACAAGTACAGTGATTATTTTTTCAGTGAACCGTGGCCTAAAAAGTACGATTTCAAGCGGGCAACCACCTTCACCAGTGAAGACTTGGATTTTATAGATGAAAACGAGGACGAGTACGTGGATAGGGTTCTGACGGTTTTCCTGAAGAAGAACATGTCTTTAGAGGGGTTCAATGCAACCTTCGGAATGTTCTGGACCCAGCAGGCTTACCATAAGCAGTTCATAAGCCCTGAACTCAAGCCTGTCTCCGAAGCTTTTAAGGAGTTGTCCAAAATCGGCACTGACGCTAAAGAGATCCTGACAAAGCTGAAGGAACAGTTTGAATATGTAAGTCTGGTTCATGCAAGCCTGGTTGACCTGCTTGAGGCCGAGTGCTTGGCTAAGGCGATTGATTTGAAGGCGAAAGAGGTCTTGGATTTGATTCACACTGAAGAGGGCTTGCCGGAGTGCGGAGAATACCGGTGTAAACGTCAACGCGGAAAACTTTGAGTTGGCAAATCGCGAAGATTCACTGCTCAAATTCCGAATCAAACACTTAATGCCGTACGCTTCACTTGAATAAAATGGAGAAAACTGGTAGAATACAGCCAAATAGACTGAATCAACCTCGAAAGGACACGAACGTAAAACAATTTCTTGTTGCTTGTACGTTTTTGTTCATGTTGGATTGATTTGTGGGCGCCGTGGTACAGTTCAAATGGGTTTATGACTGTGGTGGAAAGGGGCTTTCGCTTTTCTCGATTTCAACCAAGAAAGCAACACGGTTTTTTTCGGTTTCTTAAGAGGTCTATTAGTACGTCGGTTTCGACTACAGTTTTGCAGGTTTCCACTTTTTCCACGCCTCACAGATTGTTGCCTCTGTTTCTTTAAGTTCTTCATCAGTTACGTTCCAAGGAGCATGCTAGATTGGTTATTTTCATTGCCTTTGTCTTTTGCTGTACCAAGTATTCATCGCTTCCTCTATCGATACAGGTCTTTTGCGTTTAGTTTGAAGTTCACCTGCAATTTCGCAGAGCTTGGCATATGTTTCTTTGCTGACTTTGATGGCTACGGCTTCGGTTATATCTATTCACCTTAGTGGTTAAGGTAGCAAAAACTTACTTTAAACTTCGGCGGGAAGCGCGTGAGACAGCTCTTAGTTTGGCCTTGCCTCCGCAGATGCAAAGGGTCGTCCCAACCTTGCCAACCCCCTCTAAAGAATATTGAGAAAGCATTATAATCCCTAAGAAAAAAATTTGTCTCGCTGTGCTGTCAGTTGTTCTGCTGCCAAACTTGTGCAACGGCTGGCAAGCATGTAAACTTGCATCGCCCTCTGAAAAACTGTTTTCCGCTTTCATGTGTCGGGAAGTTTCCAGCCTTCTCTGCGTCTTTGGCGTATGACTTCTTGGATTTCCGGTACCGCTAACGCGAAGTTGTTAGATCCAAGCTTTCTTGATTTCTTTTATGGGTTCAAAATGGGGGTCGTCCGTTATGCATGTTGCTCCTAGGCTGGTTGCAGTGGCGGCAATCATGCTGTCGCCCATTGAGAGTTTGTATTTTTGCCTTAGCTCTGCTGAGATTTTTGCGATCTCGGAGTCAACGGGGATTGTCTTGAATTCCTGTTCTATCGTCGTTTTTCTTAGGTTGGCAATCTCTCGGCCTTCGCGCGTGAGTGCAAGTCTGTATATTTCATGGATCACTATCGCTGAGACGTACCGTTCTCGCCGGTTTCTTTCTGCTTTCGTTTTTTGCAGCATTTTTTCGTCTTTTGAATAGAAGTATTCGACGAAAAATCTGGTGTCGTATACTGCTTTAGGCATCTTCTTCCCTTAATTCATCTAGGAGTTTCTTCATTTCTTCCGGTGTTGCGAACCTGGACCCTGAGCCTGCGAGGTCCCAAAAAGAAATCTTTGGTTTGAATAGGATTCCTTCTTTTGTTTCGACAACCTCGAGTCTTGTTCCCTCTTCGATTTTGAATTTTCTTCTGAGTCGCGCTGGAATAGTAGTTTGCCCCTTTCTGGTTACTACAACTTCATTTTCCATGCTAATTCCTTGTACTACCCAATTACTGAGTAGTACAAAGCAGGGTTACCGATATATATTCCGCTACAGGAAATCTGAAAAACCGAAAAAAGCGCACAGGTTCCGAAGGAAACAATGAAAGTGTCAAATCGTAATGCAAGCCCTCCAAATCAAGGAACAAAAAGGTTATCTCACAATTCCCCAGAGCATATGCAGACACTACATCAACGCCCTTAGGGCGGTTAAGAATGGTTACTGGTTTGGCTTCTGGGGGTACAATTCGTTTTTCAGAGTTGGGGTTTAGTTTTATATATAGTGTGCTGGGGCAAAGAGTATTGTTGTGTTTTCGATTTTTGTTTGGTTCCAGAAGTTTTTTGTCGCTATTAGTGCTTTTTGTGGTTCATCGTTCATAGTTAATGATAGTGTTGTTTACAGTTTTTAAATTTTGATAGTGTTAAAAGTGAATAGACTTTGGAAAAAGTTGGTCCTGTTGATGGTTAAAGACTGTAGGGTGAATGGGTCGAAGAAATAATGGGCAATTGACTTGCAACAATTAAGTGTGAATACGCATGGTTAACGTATTTGTCCGTTAGCGTTGAGGATTTTTGCTGATGATTCCGTATGTACAGGGCGGTGTGGGTTGAAGTGGAGCGCAGGACCACAAAAGACGCTGCCCAAACACAAACAAACTAGAGGCCGCATAGAGCGCTTTTGAGACTACGGTAACTGTGTCTTAACCAAAGAAACTGATAAAACCAAGCTCAAGAGTGAAAGCTATCAGTAGAAGAAGAAACTTTTTTTTGCGTGTTTCTGGAGAGCTTGTTTTGGGTTGCTTTTTTGTGGTAAAGCTTAAATCGCTTGCAGGTTTACTTGACAGTGGTTCGCGAAGCGCGCTGCCTTGCAGTATTTATTTCAAACAACTGAATTGTAACTTGTTAACTTAGTTTAATAATATAATTGGTGGGCAATGTTTGATTTTAGAAATTCAGTTTTTGTTTTGAATTGATATTGGGAGATTTGGGGTTTTTAGTAGGGGATTAGCGCTTGGTTTCTTGCTTCCTCTACTATAGGTAAGACTTGTTTCAGTTCTCTGAAGTATTTCAGAA
>PKYH01000116.1 GCA_003133625.1 Candidatus Bathyarchaeota archaeon
ATTAATAATTAAAGAATATAATGATTAGAAGGCTTTCAAAAGGTTAAGTGCGCAGGGGAATTGGAAATTCTATGCATCTTTTGGTTATGCCGTAAAAGTCTAAATAAAATCTTATATGCTGGTTTACCAGTAAACCTGTTTAGAGGTATAGACTTGACTAAGGTCAGCGTATATGTGGATGATTCTGTGTGGCTTAACTTCAAAAAGCAAGTATTTCAAAAGCATGGAAATCTTAGAAAACTAAGCAGCGAAGTTGAGAAACTTCTGCGCGCCGAAGTTGTGGAAGACCAAGTTATTTCGGGTTTCGAAAAAATCGGTGTCGTTGCAAAAGGTACAATCTCTTCGCATGATATTAAAGCGGCAAGACCCAAACTTAGAGGATCCTCATCGGAGGAAGTACTGAAAGAAATGAGGCGAAAAAGACTTTGCTTAGACTCTACCTCGACACCAGTGCAATGCTAAAACGCTATGTGACCGAGCTTGGAACAGAAACAACAGACATAATCTACGATAAAGCTGAAACAGGCGAGCTCACAATAACTATTTCTCTATGGAACGTCGGCGAAGCCTTAGGCGTTCTTGATGAAAAACGCAGAAAAGGTTGGCTAACGGAAAAAGAGTTTGAACAAACACTGAAACTCTTCGCTGACGAACTATTCAAGCTTATGCGATTAAAAACCATAGAAAGCATACCAGTCCATACACAAATCCTAACTGACACATGGAATCTACTGATGACCCATCATGTATATGAAGCAGATGCACTCCAAATGGCAACATGTATGCACAGCAAAAACGACGCTTTAATAAGCAGCGATGAAAAACTTGTGCGAATAAGTAGAAAAACTGGTTTAAAAGCGCTTCAAATACCAAAGGACGAAGGGGACTTAATAATCTTAATCGGTCAAAGCGAAAATTCAAGACACAAATAACCAGAATGCTCAAGAATTTAGGCATAGTTTTTAAGTGCGTCCATCACTCTATAAGGGTAATAGTTTTTTGCTAGACAAAGTTTTTATTCGCGTTTGAAACTTAAACTTCGACCGTTAAGACAAAGGATGATTCAAGATGGCCCTACAAAAAGGAGATTTCATATTAATCAATTATACAGCAAAAGTTAAGGAAACAAACGAAGTTTTCGATACAACAAGCGAAGAAGTAGCCAAAAAAGAGCACCTCCATAAAGAAGGAGAAATATACGAGCCTAACCTGGTAGTTGTAGGCGAAGGCTGGGTACTCAAAGCCTTAGATGACAGTTTAACAACTATGGAGATAAACAAGCCTGCAACCGTTGAAATTCCACCTGACAAAGGCTTCGGACAAAGAGACCCGGAAAAAGTGAGGCGCGTGTCACTCAAACAATTACTGGCAAAAGAAATTAACCCCGTTATTGGGGCACGCATAGAATACCAAGGAAAAATGGCGAGTGTACGTTCAATCGGCGCGGGAAGAGTACTTTTAGACTTCAACCCTCCATTGGCTGGAAAAACCTTAATTTACGATGTCACAGTCAACAAGAAACTTGAAAGCAACGAGGAAAAAATAGGCGCTCTTATCCACCGCAGAATACCAGTAGTGGAAGAAAACAATTTCAAACTAACCATACAAGACACAAGCTTAACCATTGACATGCCAGAGGCAGCCTTCTACATCGAAGGCATCCAAATCGCCAAACGCGGCATCGCCATGGACATCCAGAAATTCATCCCTGACCTGGCTGAGACAAAATTCGTTGAAACCTTCAAAGCTGAACCCAAACCAGCACCAGCAGGACCCACACCGGCACCAGAAGCACAAGCTAGCGCGCCCTAAGAAGCCTAAAGCAAACAATTTTTCCCTTTTTATAATCAAATTTTCACCATAATTTAGACCTAAGAATAAAGATAAATCCATCATGCCCCTATAATTATAATACAAACACTAACATTTCCATTCTTCCTTCACGCAAACATTCGAAGGGAGGTGAAAAACCAGAGATGGATCATACAATAGTCCACTTTGAAATCCCAGCCCAAGATGTAGAAAAACTAAAGCAGTTCTATGAAGAAGTCTTCAGCTGGAAAATAATCCAGTATCCAGGACCAATAGATTACTGGGTAATACAAACCGTTCCTGTTGACGCAAACGGCATGCCACTAAGGCCAGGAGTAAACGGTGGCATGTTTAGAAAGCAACAGCCTGAAATTAAACCTATCAACTATTTTGCCGTTGAGTCCATTAACGATTACTTAGCTAAAATCCTAAAGCTTGGTGGAAAAGTAATCTCGCCCAAACAGGAAGTTCCTAATGTTGGTTGGATAGCTGCCGCAGAAGATCCTGAAGGAAACCAATTTGCGCTTATTCAGCCATTGCGCGTTTAAAATTAAGCGATTTAATTGATTATTCCTGTTGCCTTCGCTGTTTTCTCGCAGGCTTCAAAATTAAGATTTAACTTGTGAAGGATTGTATAGCGTTCAGGCCTTATTTTCGCTGCTACCTCCAACGCTTTAACCACGTCAACGTCTTTAACGCCTAATTCATTAGCAGTTGTTGGTGCACCTATCTGCTTGAGCGTATTCCTTATCCTTTGCCAATTTGCCCTGTAAAGATAAGCAATCAAAATTGAGCCTACACCGCATTGTTCACCGTGCATGGCATGATGCGAATTAATCATGTCCAAAGCATGACTAAACAAGTGCTCTGAGCCGCTGCATGGACGACTGCTTCCAGCGATGCTCATGGCAACGCCGCAGCTTATCAAAGCCTCCAAGAGTACACGTAATCCTTCATCTTTTCGGTACACGATTAACTCGGCATTTTCAATTACCAGTTTTGCGCTCATTAAGGCTAAGCTGGCAGCGTACTCGCCGTAATACTCGTTTTGTTCCTCGTGTGCTAATTTCCAGTCTTTAACGGCTGTAAATTTGGCGATCACGTCTCCACAGCCGCTTATTACAAAACGCCAGGGCGCTTGAGCAATAACGTCTGTGTCAGCAATTATCGCAAGTGGCGCTTGTGCCAGTATTGAGTAAGGCTTGTCTGAACCTTTAATTGAAGCTAACGGGCTTGCGATGCCGTCATGAGAGACAGTGGTGGGCACGCTGATGAAGGGAATGTTTTGGCTTCCTGAACTTATTTTGGCAGCGTCAATTATTGTTCCGCCACCAACGCCGAAGAGTACTTGCGGCTTTGACGCTTCAATCCGTTTTTCAATAGTTATCATGTCTTTTATCGTCATTGCTTTTATTAGGAGAACATCAACCTGTAATCCTGCTTGTTCAAGCAGGCCGCAAACGGTTTTTCCAGCAATATCATAACTTTTTGACCCTGCAATTACCAACGCTTTCCCTCTAAGGTCTAGTCGTTTTGCGACTTCAGGAACACGGTTGAGTGTTCCTTTTCCAACGATGACCTCGCGAGGAAGCTGCATGTAATGGTAATTTAAAGTCAAACTAAACCACTGTTAACTTGCAAACAATAATTTGATTACAATGTTTTAAAACTTTGGGAACTTGCACAGAATACAAGCCAGCTTAACCAAGTGAAGGATTGCTTAGTCAAGAAATCTTACGGCAAACCAAGCCTCAACCCAGTTTGCAAATCCAAACTGTGTAAAGAGGGAGGGGATAGGTCACAGAGACGCTATGCCTCTTATTGTCTGCTTTAAACAAGGGGGCTATAATTTTTCCCATGCTAGTTTCCTAAAGCCTCGGAAAAGTAGGAAACAATAAAAATCCGCAAAACAAATTATTATTTATGGTAAAACAAAGAACAATTGATGAAATTTTAGGCATCCTTGAACCCGCTCAGAAGGAAACCATACAAAACCTTCGCACACTAATCAAAAGCACTGTTCCAGAAACTGTGGAAATAGTGAGACAGGGAAAAATCGCTTACAAGTTAAATGGTAAAGACTTTGTTTGGATAAGCCACTATCAAGGACACGTGGATTTGGAGTTTTTCATGGGAGCAAGCCTTGATTCAGACCTTCTCAAAAGCAGAGGAGCAGAAAAATCAGAAAACGTCAGACACATAACAGTAAGCAACCTTGATAAGTTGAAACCTGAAGTAGTGAGGCTATTGAAAGCCGCAACGGCATTGGGGTTTGAGCATTGCTCGCATTCTGCATAAAACGAAAACTGCTAATTAACCGCTCATCCAAAAAAGTTCACAGCAGCTTAGTAATTTAATGGAAGGCTTTTCCTTAGGGGAACAAAGAACGCCTTCATCTCAATAGTACCCAAAACAATGATAACAAAGATAGCTAACAGCCAACCAGTAAGCTATAATGCAATACACTGCAGGCTAATGAGAAAGAAAATACCATTAAGGCTTAAAGAACTAAGAAGCTACCAAAATAGTTACTTAAGGAAAAATGGCATAATCAGTGAGCTAGTTGATGTGCTAGCTGGCAGAGTCCCAAAATCAGTTTTTACTAGGCACTACTTAGGTCAAGACATGAAAGCCTTTGAAAACATTGTGTTAGGGATAGAAGAAAGTTTAGAGAAAACTTTGCTCTCGTAGGTTATTTCTTTTATGATATTTCTTAAAGTAGAATAGCGCAGCTACAGAAAAAGCCACTATCACAACAGCAGTTATGCCAAAAGCGTACAGAAGAGTGTTGGTAACATAATCTACACTTGAACTATTCTCAGAGGGTGTGCTGGAGATTTTTGCAGGGGAAGTGTCGATAGTGAAGTTAACAGAAGAGGAGCCAGCTATTCTGTAGATGTTAGAGTAAACGTAGAGGTAGTTAAAGAGAAGGATGCTTGTTGGAGTATTTGGGACTGTAACTTGTTCTCTGCCTGTTTCATATTCGCATATTGCATAAGCATAAACTGTTATCCATTGTGGTCCTTCAGGTATATCCGTCGCTGTAATTGATATCTGTAGAGTTTTGCTCATAAATGGGCTAGGACAATCAACATCAATGGTAATGTTGTTTGATTGCCAACTTGGCTTGTAATACACTGGTCCAAGAGTGATAGGATAATAGTTGGTTGATGCTACTAAGGTCAAATTAAAAGTTAAAGTGACATTGTTTGAAGCAATTACCGTATTGTTTGCTGGAGATAGAATTGTTACTATGGGTGGTTTAGTACCATTTGGTGGAGATATTTCATTTTGGTAATAAACAGTTGTATATGAGTCACCAGGGTGATAAGTTGTACGTGGGGTGAGTGCCCCTGCAACCTCAACAGTTTGTGTTCCAACTATTAGTGAAACTAGTAACCCTGACAAAATCAGTGCTGAAATTATGGGTGCTAAGTTTGCTTTCATATTTCCCTAATTCACATATTAGGTTATGCTGCATTTAGCTCTCCCTAAAGAACAGTCTGTTCCCCTGAAAGAACAGCCTTAAGCAACCATCATTTTTACTGATTATTTAGAATAGCAACAAAGACTGTATTTTGTAGGCATTGCCTATGGCAAGATATGAGAGCATTTGGAGATACTATTTTAGGGATAATAGAAAACTTGGAGAAAACTTTGACATTGACCCCTATGGAGCATGAAGAACTAGAAAGACAAAGCTAAGTATGAAGATGCTCAGAATAGAAAGAAACTTAGAACTGATTATGGAGAATTTGTCCAAACTGGTATTATGTTATAATTAGTGGAATTAGAAAAAGTGCCTTCGTGATAAATAGATATACTAATTGTTGCGTTCTGCTGACTATATAAATTTCCAAGCTGTAACGAATTGGTTTCATAAAAACTTGAAAGATAAGCGTAACTTCCAGCGTCACTTCCAAATATCGCTCCATTATCCAACGGAACAGTCAAGTTCATTAAAAGTTCACCATTGGCACCATAAGCAAGGACCTGCAATCCTGCGTTATATGCCATGCTTCCTCCCGCATTAATTACGTAACCAGAAATGTAAACATGACTAAATTTAGTAGCCCACCCTTTATTAAATGGAGAATAATATGGTATTTCAGTTATCCCTAATGCAGGTACAAGATTTGCAGATGTTAGATTTGTTATTTGACCATTGAGATTTGCCACTTGACCTTTAAGGTTTGAAATTTGGCTGTTTAAATTAGCTATTTTGCCGTTATAATAGAATATCGTTTCTGCAATAGCACTTACAACGAGTATGGCTACTATCAAAACCGATATGGCTATTATTTTTTTATTCATTCTATCTCTGATATTTCTTTCTACGCTATGCAGATTTAAGACTTATCTTTATGAAAAATTGGGTTAAACTATGTTTCAGAGTAGGTCAAGAACTTTCTTAGGAATTACGTAGTTCTTTCCACAAAATTTGCATGTTACCTCGTTTGATTTTGTAGCAATAGGTTGGGATGCACCACAATAGGGGCATTCCATACTTATTGTTCCAACCTTGCCTATGTTTACATTCGCTGAAACAACATAATTGGTTTTTGCCATTCTCCTGCAATCTCCAGCCTTATCCCACATTTCAAGCTCTTCATATTTCTCAGCGGCATCCTCATATCTCCCAGCTCTTTCAAGCTTATCCGCTTCTTCAATGGAGAGTTTTGAGGTTTGTTCGCTAGGAACTAGCTCTCGGCTACCGCAATAAGGACAGAGCTCAGGGTCAGATTGCATGATTTCTACGTGACAGACAGCGCACTTCATACTCTCTTTGCTCATTCTTGATATTGACTAGGACATGTATTTTATATTTGTGAAGCTTCTAAGAAATTAGATTGTTGAGACTCTTGACTTCCACTATTCTTTTGTTTTTAGCACTTAAAAGGTTAAGCCAATAATTCAGTTCAGTATGGATATCTTTCCAATAACGTAATACCAGAGAGGGCTGATAAGAAATCCCAATAGAAATGAGATCCCATGTGCAATAATGTTTACACCTTGTCCCACATTAAGAAAAATATCTGGACTTTGCACTATTTGAATTAGCATAACAGAAAAAACAACAATATTCATAAAAACTATATACATTGTTGAAACGCTCTGAGCCTTGAATTTAGAAAAATAGAGTAATTGTAATCCATTGGCAAATGAAAAGCCTGCAAGGGAACTTTCCACTGCATAAACTAATCCTGAAGCCCCAATTGAAGGGTTTGGCGTAAGGGCTATCCACAAAACATTGGAGATTACTGCAAATACGAAAACTGAGACTAAGAAGAAGATTTCTACTCTTCTCTTGCTTTTGAGAATAAATGTAGAATTGCAAAATGCAAAGAGAAACATGAATAGAAATAAGCCTCCCATGTTAAGAGCCAAATGCGAAATGTTAATGTGAGCAAAAATAGAAGTAATGATACCCCATGGTGTTGACCTGGAAGCTGAAAGGGTATTTTCTATGTTAGGATAAACCTGCGAGACTCCAAAAATAATCACGCTTGTAAGCAAAACCAAGGAGTAAACAAAAAAAACCCTCTTAAATTCCAAGATACCTTTTACAATCTTGGATAATTCTATTTTCATGTTAGCGATTGCTTTTTCCTTTCGATATATTACGTGAATAGTAAGACTCTTTATTTACGAGGACAATTTAAATAAACATTAGGACAATTTAAATAAACATTGATAGATACTTTCACAGTTGATGAGTGAGGTTTGTGTGAAGAGAATGAGACGAGTCTTGAAGTTAAGGGTTCTTACCATCCTTCTGTTAGCAATTCTTTTCGGAGGGTCAGCCGCATTATCAATCACCATGATGGGGACGATGCTGGCTTCAGTA
>PKYH01000146.1 GCA_003133625.1 Candidatus Bathyarchaeota archaeon
AACCTGCGTTGGAGAGGAGTGGCTAAGGTGCGGATGCACGTGGCCATTTGCTTCGCGTGCATGTATGCCGTGGCAATCTTGGCTCACAGGGTAGGCAGGCCGGAACTTGCGAACAGCATCGCAGCTTTCGCGTACTAAACGCCTAAAAAAGACTCCATTTGCGAAATCAAGCTAAAAAAGAATTAATGACCATTTATGCGCGCGCATCGCATGGTGCATGCGCAGTCCCACTTGGCACAGGACACTTTGTTCACTGTGGAGTAAGTTCTGATGACCTTGGGTTTAAATCTCCAGACGCTGTAAGCGATAGACAAATTGCTGACCTTGTACTCGCTTTTACACTTGCCGTCTGCGAGTCCGACCTTGAGCTAGCATTTAATGCGTATCAGGACAACGAAGACGAGTTTAGAGAAAGAGTCATAAAGCCTCTCTTGCAGAGGATCGGTTTCTATGATGTTCAAACTCTACACCCAAGAGAATTTGGCAAGGATTTGGTTTTCTATGAAACGGACAAGTTTGGCGAGAAGAAGTTCTACGCTGCACAGATTTCTGTGGGAAAAATTCCTAAGAATGTTAGAGGTATTACCGAAGGCTACGCCGGGACAATTTCTCGACAGGTCGGTGAAGCTTTCAGCAATCCGCACACAGACCCAGATACTGGTGAAGATCATTGGATTCATGAAACTTATGTTTTTACCTCAAAAGAAATAACACAAGACGCTTCCAAATTGATAAGAGATCAAGCGGGCGAAAAGAAAGGGCTTATCCATCTTTTTGATGGATCAAGAATCCGCGAAATGATTCACACCATGCGTTAGTTTGACAAAGCTCATACAACCGTTCGTTGAAGGGATAGCGTTGTGGAAATGTGAATATTGCGGACATGAAAACGGTGATACCTTCTCCGCCTGCAAAACTGGCACTCTAAGGAGAAGGCTCTAACTTCTCTTATGACAATTCCTATCCTAAAAGACCTCTTCTTTGACGAAGAATATCTGTAGTCTATGGAAAAAAGGTAAAAACCGAATGTTGGCTTTATTGTATTCCATTTTGCGCGCTTTACACAATCTCTGCAATAATCGAACTGAGACTAGTCAATTCATCAGTAGTGACTAATCTGTAATGTTTTACTCGGCTGTCCTTAACCGGAAGTATTTTGTTAATCGAGTTTTCAAGAGCTTTCCATTGACTAAACTTGGCTGTCTTGCTTTTTACGAGCTTTGAGGTGTCAACTATTTGTATGAAAGAAACGGAATCGGTCATTTCAATTGGTTTGTTTTTGTTGGAGTCATGAATGTAGTATTTGCTCATGGCTGAAGTGAGAAATTTTCCACATATCTGAGTGGGCTTGACATTGGATTCTTCTATTTAATAATTGATTAGCCTGCCAATCTCTTGTTTGTAAACGTAAAGCATGATTGCAAGACCGACAAGTAAAAAGCCAATCCAGGTATTATCCCAATAATAAGATGCGTTTCTTCTCCTATCAGATATAGCCCAGTCCCCCAGCGGTTTAATTTTCCTATTATGTTTTTCTTCAGCTTTAAAACTTCTGATGGCGTACCAAAAAAATGCAAGATTTGGCAGCGTTTAGGTTGCCGTTGTAGTATGGTCTTACGATTTTTTCCGCAAACTCGGTTAGGAGCGAGGCTGGAACATTATGGAACGTTAAATCCACCAAGAGGTCTTTCTCCGTGGCTAATAGTGCTGTTTTCTTTTTCATACGCAATCACTTGGGGCTCATGCTTATCGCATAAACCGTTTAAAAAGCAAGTGAACAAACTACCCCGCGGTGCAGTGGAGAGGTATGTGAAAATGAAAAGGCTACATAAGCAAGGAACGAAAAGAAAAATAGTTTTTGACTGATTTTTTACGCGTTAAACCATTTTTTATACCATTTGAAGTTTGCGCAATCATCCTTTGAAGAGCATGCTAAACAGGGAAATTCCTCTCCAGCTTCCTTAATTACATCAATGACCTTTTTCTTAGTTTCTTCATCAAATTCTAAAAGCTCATTGCGTTTCCTAAATTCGCTTATCAGTTTATTCCACACCTAACTATCTTTGCTAAGTTTATGATAAAATTAACAATGAAATACGGAACAGTCTTAGCCGAAAACGCATAACCGTTTCTCTGCAATATGTTTCAAATGCTCCCAACTCTCTCGCAAGAGAAAGGCAGTAGAAAGTCTTTTAGTTTCAACAAAGAATAATAGTGATAAAGTGTGGATTTACCTGATGAAGATTCTTTTTAGAAAAGATCAAGGAGAGAACTGGCAATATCTGAATCACAAAAAATACTCTGATGAAGGTAAATTGCAAGGGATATTATTCAAAGACCCAAAAATAATTCCTATTGAGGACATTTTTCCAGATTCGAAAAACAACATAATCCTAATGCTCAGGGAAGTTGGACTTCCAGGATCTGGTTCGATTGACCTCTTAGGTATTGACAATAACGGTAACATCTACATTATAGAAACAAAGCTCGCTAGTAATTCAGAGGTTAAACGGGAAGTTATAGGTCAGGTTTTAGAGTACGCTGCCTTCTTAGAAGAGCAAGAGATTAATTGGTTGGACGACATTACGAAGAAACAAACTAACCGTTCGATTGAACAAAATTTTGAGCATGTGGCTAATTGGAGCAAGGAGAATTTTTTGCAAAGTTTACAGGATAACTTGGTTGGTGGGCGGTTCTGGGAAAGTGAATGGAGTCGGAAAAATGAGTATAACGAAAGAAGCCCCTAAAACGCGTCAGCGCTTAGTTGATACGTGCCCAGAATGCGGAAGCAAAAATCTCGTTCACGATTACGACACCGGAGAAACCGTATGCGGCGACTGCGGGCTGGTCCTATACGAGCAAATGATGGATAAAGGGCCAGAATGGCGTGCATTTACCCGAGAGGAGAAAGCGTCCAGAAGCCGCGTTGGAGTTCCCGCATCTTACTCAGTTCATGATAAAGGCTTATCAACGGCTATTAGTCAAGTGGACAGGGATGCCTTTGGAAGAAAACTGCCATTGTCTACTAGATTGCAAATGTGGCGTCTTAGGAAGTGGCAAATACGCAGTCGAGTGCACTCATCCNNGAAAAAGCGGCTGTTATTTACCGCAAAGCATTAGACAAAGGCTTAGTCCGAGGAAGATCAATCAACGCCATCGTCGCAGCTGCACTTTATGCTGCTTGCCGCGGAAGCGGAATACCCAGAACCCTTCGCGAAATCGCTGAAGCAAGTCTTGTTGATAAGAAAGATGTTGCACGCTGCTATAGAATGCTGCTGCAAGAGCTCGATGTTCACATGCCAACTGCTGACCCGTTGACGTACGTTTCAAAAATTGCAGAAAAAAATGGAATACCAGGCAAAACACAGGGCGCAGCCATAGCAATACTCAGGGAGGCTAGACGAAAACGAGCTGCAGCAGGAAAAGACCCAATGGGCTTAGCCGCAGCTGCACTCTACATAGCTTGTCTCCAGCATAACGAAAAGAAAACGCAAAAAGACATTTCGGAAGCAGCTGGAGTCACCGAAGTTACGGTTAGAAACAGATACAAGGCACTAGAGAAGCAGCTAAACCTCGAATTACCCGATTGAAAAACTTGTTTTTAGCTTATTACGTTAATTGAGGCTACTTTGGGCGCTTTGACTCGAGGCAAATTGTTTCTAGGGCTAGAAATGCCCAGAGGCGAAAAATTTGGACCCACAAACAGAAATAAAGACTGTTTGCGTGGGAGATGAAGACCAAACCACAAAAGGAAAACTGCTACAATTCGCGTTCTACCTGAAACTTCAAGGATGCTCAGAGCACACAATTGTAGGCTGGAACCAAAAACTTTCCCGACTAGCCGCAAACGCAGACTTAAACAATCCCGAAAGCGTCAAAAAATTCTTGGCTTTTCTAGACTGCGCTGAAAGCTCAAAACATGCTTACTGCGTCGCTTACACCTCTTTTCTGAAATGGCAAGGCAGAACATGGACCACACCTAAGTATAAGGGAACGCAAAAGATACCTGAATTCATCCCGACAGAACAAGAAATAGATGCGCTAATCGCTGGATGCGGTACCAAAACAGCAACAATTCTGCAAACATTAAAAGAAACTGGAATGAGAATCGGCGAATGCCTAAGCTTAACCTGGAGCTCCGTAAACCCTGAAGCTCACATAATAACGCTTAATACGCCTGAAAAAAACAGTTTACCACGCATCTAAGTATCCCCTAAACTGATCGGAATGCTTCAAAGGATACCAAAAAAATCTGATAAACTGTTCAACTGCTCAAAAAACAACAAATCCGCAGCAGTTTGCTTAGCGCACCAGCGCAAGAAAATAGCCCTAAAACTCGGTAATCCACGCATAGCAAAAATCCACTTTCACCTGATTCGACACTGGAAAGCCACAATGGAATACCATAAGACCCAGAATATAATCCAAGTCCAACGCTTACTAGGCCACAAAAGCATCCTAAACACGCAGATATACGTTAACCTTGAACAAGCAATCTTTGAAGCCAACGACGAATACGAAGTTAAAGTTGCATCAACCATTGAAGAAGCCTGTAAACTAGTCGAAGCCGGTTTCCAATACGTTACTGAAATGGACGGCAAAAAACTATTCAGTAAGCGTAAATAATGGCGAAACTTATACGTTCTATTGGATTCTTTATCTTTTTATGTGGTATTGTTCGATTACATCTTTCGCTTTCTCGCGGAGCTCCCTGTGTTGCTCTAGGAACTTGTTGAGTTTGCCTACCAAGTCGGTTTTGCATTCACCGCATAGCACTTCGCCTGCTCGGCATTTGCGTTCGCGTTCGGCAAGTTTGCTGCCTTCTTCTTCAAACAGGTAGAAGTAGTATTGGAAGATGCTACAGACTGTTGGATCCGCGCCCGTTTTCCGCTGTTCTGCCGCGGTGCCTTTGCCGCCTGTGAAAGCGTTCCAAATCTTCTTCTTCACAACGTCTGGCGGGTCAATGGTGAATATGCTGGTTTCTGGCATGCTGGCGCTCATTTTTCCGCCTGCACCTAAGCCGGGTAGGAAGCGGCAGTGGATTTGAGCTGGTTTGTAGTAGCCGAGTTTTAGGGCTATGTCGCGGGTTACTCGCCAGTATGGGTCTTGGTCGATGGCGGCGGGGATAAGCGCTGGGACGTTTTCGCCTGTGAGTTTTTTATGGATGAAACATGGTGCGGCTTGGATGGCTGGCCAGAAGATCCAGCCGATGTTGGTGCTGTCTTGGAAGCCAAAGGTGCTACGTGCAGTTGAGTACGTTATGCGTTTGGCTACTTCCAATGTAATGTCGTAGAGAAGGTCGATGTCTTGAGTGTCGTAGATTATGAAGGTGTTTTCCGGTTTGAAGCCCAACGCGATGAGGTCCAAGGCGTTTTCATATGCGTATTTGCGTGTTTCTTTAAGGTTGGCTTCGTCGTCGATTAGGAATTTTTCATCGTCGGTTAATTGGAAGTAAAGTCTCGTATTGAATTTTTGTTGAATATGAAGCGTAAAAATCCAAGGCACAAGGTGCCCAATGTGCACGGGACCTGATGGTCCTCTGCCCGTGTAGAGAACAAATTTTATTCCTTTATCGTAGAGGTCTAGTATGGTGTCTAGGTCTCGGTGGCTGAAGAATATTTTTCTTTCAAGTTGAAGGTGTAGTTTGCCTGTGTGTTTTTCTACTTTCTTAAGTAGTTGGGTGGTTAATGGTTGAGTTCCGAATTCGCGTATTAAACGTTCGTAGTCCACTTTGCCTTTTACTTCCCAGGGTGTGACTACCATTTCNNACAAGAGATGCTATGACTTGTCATATATCTTTTTTCGCAAAGCTAACCATTCTTCCTTAGGTAATCTTTCCTCAAATCCTTTAGTTCATGACCGCCGCAGTTCAGATAACCAATCCACATAGCAATGCAATAGCTTTTTTAATGTTCACTTTTAATCTTATTCGCGGTGCGCCAAAACGGCAGAAACAGAATGGCTTCCAATGGACGGAGACACCTTTGTAACCAAAGACGGCTTCATACTCAACACTTTCGGATACGAACATCCAGACGACAGGGTTTTCGCGTTCCTCAAGTACATCCCCGCCAAGTTCAAAGAGCTCTTTAACGTTGAAATGCTGGAGAGAACATGGAAGTTTGGTGAGAATCAGCTTTTCAGGGCAGAGAAACTTTACACAGCGAAAAACTACCAGACTTTCATTGAAGCCTTCCGCAAGAACTTTCCAGATTACCTGTACTATTGCCCTTTTAGAAACAAGGAGTTAATCACTGCTCCTTTCGATTTAATTGAGCGAGTTTTTGTTCCTAAAGACCGCTTGGTGTGGCTGGAAAACCTGCCAAAACATGACAAACTGCAAAAAATGGCTTTAGACCTTATCCATTTAGTATCCAAAGAATCAAATGTTAGCTTAAGCGATTTTGGAGTTCATGGCTCCATCGCTTTGAACATGCATGCGCCAGAATCAGACATAGACTTTGTTATTTACGGCACAGACAACTTCCGCCTAGTAGAAGAAGCCATAGCAAGACTTGTTAATACTGGAAAACTAAGCTACATTGTTGGCAACCGCTTGGAAGCAGCAAGAAAATTCCAAGGAAAATACCAAGGTAAAATTTTCATGTACAATGCAACACGTAAGCTGGAAGAAGTTAAAACAAAATATGGCGCTTATCGCTATATGCCTCTTGACACAGTGCGTTTCGAATGCACAGTCTGCGATGACACTGAAACCATGTATCGCCCAGCCACCTACAAAATCTCAGGCTACAAACCGCAGGATCAGTTATCTGAACTTGATTTAGACAAGATTCCTATTCAAGTCGTTTCTAACATAGGTTGCTACAGAAACATCGCCCGCGCAGGAAGCGAAATCAAAGTCGCGGGCAAACTGGAAAGGGTCGAATCAACAAATTCAAGCGAAGCTTATTACCAAGTGGTTGTGGGAACAGCAACTTCAGAGGAAGAATACATTTGGCCAATTTAAAACTACGTGATCGAGACGCAATCCAGACGCATGAAGGCTTAATCTTCCGCGTCTTCGGCTACTCCCATCCGCCCGGCGCTTACATCTGCGACGCGGAATACGCATCAGCAAACATTTTCAAATCAACAGACCCGCGAGCACCGAGAACCGGGAGAAACCAAGTTTTCTACAAGTTCTATAATGATGAAGGATGGAAACTAGTTTCCAGTACATTCCAAAAATACACTATTTACCATGAAATGCTCCGCCGAAAAGTTATAGGCATAAACGAAGCCGACATAGCTGAAACAAGAAAGCCAGAAGAACGATTGCAAGCCTTAATCAAAACTGAACATAAAGATGAACTCATATCGGCAATGCAGCAAGTGCTTGATATTTCAACTAAAAAATCTGGGCTAAAAACATCCAATTTTGGCGTTTTCGGCTCAATGCTCCAAGATTTCCATCACCCGAAGCTTTCAGACATAGACCTTATAGTTTACGGCAAAAAAGAAAATGCCAAAGTGCGGAAAGCTCTTGCAGCCTTATACAAGGATAATCGTTCAGGTTTGCATAACGAGTTTGAATCAGACCAAGCCATGAAGGGCAAGCAGTGGCGATTCAAAAATTTTAGCGTTGAAGATTTCGTTTGGCATCAGCGAAGAAAGCAAATCTACGGTTTATATGATGATAAAGCCAGCGGAAGAACCATAAAAGCTGAGTTTGAGCCTGTAAAGGCTTGGAAGGAAATCAAATCAGAATATGACCTGAAAGCAAGAATTGAACGTAAAGGCTGGGTTAAACTTAAAGCTCGTGTTACTGCGGATGATGAAGCACCTTTCATTCCATCAATCTACAAAATTGAGCCATTGGAAGTTTTAAGTGGCGAACGAGATGCGCTTGAAGCAAAGAGGGTTCTGTCTTTCATGGAAGAGTTCCGCTTGCAAGCGCAAAAAGACGAAGTAGTAATTGTTGAAGGCAACTTGGAAGAAGTAGTGTCGCCAAAGGAGAGTTTCTGCCAAGTCACTTTGACTTATTGCCCACGCTACTATGAGCAAGTGTTGAAAGTGCTGCATTAAACATGTGACAGAACCATGTAATCCGACGGCTTATTGCCAAGTATCAAACGGTAATATTCGCCCGGGTTTTTCTTGTTGGTTACAAGCTCAACTTTTCCCTGAGCAGTCACCGCTTCAGCGTTTTCTGCTTGCAAACAGAACCTGCCGCGGAAAGAAACAATCTCCTGTATTGGCTCCAACTTGGGTCCTTCAACAACTTTGACATCTTCAACCTTGTAGGTGCAGGGTGTGAAAAGTGAATCTGAACTGTCAGCTATTTTGGCTGTTATTTTAGCGTAGCCACTGTTTTTGAAGCACACGTCACCATACTGCTCGCTTATTTCGCTCCAATCCTTCACGAAACGGATAAAATAGTCGGTTTCCATGAACTTGCCCTGAAACGCCTTACGACTTTCGACTAAGACGAAGTCTTCGAAGCTCATCTGGGTGTCTTTCGAACGAAAATCGAATAAATCCTGCAACTCCTCACGGCTGTAAGGCTTGAACTCAGAATCCTTGTCTTTAAGCAATTTCTGCAAGGCGGCATAGGCTTTTCGGCAGCTTTCCGCTCCGTAAACTATTGGGTCAATGTCTGATTTTTCAGTGGTTAATCCTGCCAGTATCGAGCCAGAAATGCCTATGGCGCTCCAGGGAATATCGGCCTCTTTTTTCAGCGCTTTAGCCAGCTGTAACGCTTTGTTCTCTAATGTGCTAAGGTGCTTGGATGTACGTAGTAATGCAAGTTTTTCAGCAGGCTGATAATGCTCAGCTACTTCTTTGATTGGGACTTCACAGAGTGTTTCACCAAAGACTGGGTCAAAAACTATTAAGTCAGGGTGATTTTCTTGAAGAAACTTGAACCTTTCGTTGAGGCTGTATACTTTGCCGTAGGTGCTGTCTTTGCCTTGTCTGGTGCCCTGTGGCGTGGGGATAAAGCGGGGAAACGCGATAATTTTGCCTTCAGGGTGAACTAAGCCTTTAACGTCAAAAATCACGTTGCTTTTTGTCTTAATTAAGTCGCCTTCGCGTGCTCTCATGCAAATCCCTCTTATCTTGAGCGTAAGACCATTTAAATTGCTTGTAGTTTTTCACAAACTTAAATAAACGTTTTTTGAACCATTTTAAGTAGACGCACCAATGAGCAACGAAGAAAAATCACTGCACATTTCCAAATGTTTAGAGCTGGCGATTCTGCTTGAAGTCGGCGCGGAAAAGCCAGGCAACGTCAACTTCGCATCGGGCTTTAAAGGGACAAGATGTGAGCATTTCTTGGCTTCAGCTGTTGCTGCAGGACCATCCTTTCAAATGGCTGCTTACCGCGGGGCGTCGGTGGCAGAAAACAAACTTGGCATTTGCGACGTTGGTTTGGGGCAGCTCATAAAGACCTGCGCCGCTGACGTTAATGCTTGGCAGAAGGGCGGAAATACCATTCTCGGCACCATAATGCTGTTTATGCCCATCGCTGTCGCCACAGGCATGGCGCCGACCAAGAAAAATTACGCTTTTGATTTGTCTCTTTTGCGGAAGAATATTGACTTGACAGTTAAATCAACCACTGCGTTGGATTCAGTTCACCTCTACGAAGCAGTAGATATCGCTAGTCCAAGCGGTCTTAATGATGCGCCAGACCTTGACGTTACCGACCCCCGTTCCAAGGAGCGCTTGATAAAGGAGAATGTTAGTTTGTATGAGGTTTTCAAAATTGCTTCAGGATACGATGATATTTGCTCGGAATGGGTACATAATTACCCAGTAACCTTCGATTTAGCCTATCCTTACTTGATGGAGCAACTTAAAAGTAAACCTTTGAACACGGCTATCATTCACACTTTCCTAAAAATCCTCTCTGAACGCCCAGACACGTTCATTGCACGAAAAGTAGGCAAAGAAAAAGCACAAGAAGTATCAACAGACGCTAAGGCTATCTTGGAACTTGGCGGACTAGAAACAGCCAAAGGCAAAAAAAGCCTCAAACAGTTTGACAAAAAACTACGACTATCCAAAAACAAGTGCAATCCAGGAACGACCGCGGATNNAGCTGCCCTAGCACTTTGCACCCTAAGCGGATATAGACCTTAGCGGTAAAGGTTTTCTTTTAGCGTTAACTTAATATGAAAAAACAATTAAGAATAGGCATACTTGAAGTGAAACTCATGGAAACTTTAAGCGTAAACCAAATGGCTTGGAAAATAGCTCAAAAACTGCTTGATAACCCAGAATTTTATGGCGTAACCATTTCAAAATCAGCTGCAGGAGCCACAGTTGTTGATGCAGGCGTAAACGCTCCGGGCGGCTTTCAAGCAGGCAAAAAACTAACCGAATTATGCATGGGCGGCGCTGGAAAAGCTCAGTTAGGCTTCAAAACCTACGGTGACTTAACCTTCCCATCGATAACTGTTAGCACTGATCACCCGGCGATTGCAGCGTTGGGTTCGCAGTTTGCTGGCTGGCGCATTAAAGACGGTGACTCCATAGCTATCGGATCTGGTCCAGTTCGTGCTTTAGCGTTGAAGCCTAAGGATGTTTACGAGGAAATAGGCTATAAAGACTCAAGCGACAAGGCAGTGCTTACTTTAGAAAGCAATAGTCTTCCTTCGGATGCGCTTATTGAGAAAGTGACGACTGCCAGCAACATTTCAGCCCAGAACTTAATTGTTGTTGTTGCTCCAACCGCAAGCATCGCTGGCTTGACTCAGGTAACTGGCAGAATAGTGGAAGTTGGCATTCACAAGCTCAGAACTCTCGGTCTGAGTCCTAAGGTGATTCGTTACGCAATGGGTTACGCTCCGATTCCGCCGCTTGGCAAAGATTTCGAAGTAGCAATGGCACGCACAAACGATGCCATTCTTTACGGTGGAACCGTCTACTGCACCGTTGAATATGACGATGAGGCTGCTTTGCAAAAAATCATGGAGCAGGCGCCATCTATGGCTTCCAAGGATTATGGTAAACCTTTTCTGCAGATTTTCCAAGAAGCACACCGCGACTTCTACAAGATCGACCATGGCTTGTTTGCGCCTGCAGTGCTAATGATAAATAACGCTAAAACTGGCAGAACCTTCAAGGCAGGACAAATTAACCCTAAGGTGTTAGCGGAATCCTTAGGCTTCTAATTTTTAAAAAAATAAAACTTTTACGTGTTAGCGGTGGCTTTGGATGTTGTTTGTGGTTTGCAGAAGAATGCTTTGATGAAGCTATTGAAGCCTTTGTTTCCTATTAATGCCGCTACTATGAAGCCCATTATGAGTACTTCGCCGACTGCTTTTATCAAGATCGTGATAATGACTGCGTTTCCCAGTAACTGGGCAGGTATGAAGAATGGAAGTAGAAACGCGAAGTAGGCGTAGGTGAATATCGCTTCTGGAACGTATGCCAATAAAGTTAGTGGAATTCCGAGTAGTGAAGAGCGCGGTTTTTGCAAGTTTACGCTTTTTCCGATTAATCCCGCTGTTAAGCCTGTGAGGGCTTTTCCGAGTGGTAAGCCAATAAGTCCTAACCATCCGCCTGTTCCTACTGGTCCAAACATTATCCCGGGCAATATTCCTGCGATGACTCCTGTGGCGATGCCTTCGGTGGGTCCCACGAAGAAACCTGCGATGAATACAGCCATTAATGAGAAATCTAGTGCTATTCCTGGGGCTATTGGTCCTGCGAAGTAGCTGATTGCAAATAGGACGTTTCCAAGTGCTCCCATCATTATTATGAATGCGAGTTTTTTAGTGTTTAAGTTGGTCCCTCTTTCAGTTGTTCAATGCCGCCGTTAGCTATTTAAGAGTAGCTACTCAAAAAATGGTAGGCTAAAATTGATAAACAAGCCAACATAACATATGATATAGGGAAGCGCATTTGACGGAAACAATTCAGTTCACATCATCTGGCGAAGTGAAACATTGGCTTGAAAACCAAACAAGCTCAATCCTCACACCTGTACATACTCAAGCCAAAAAATTAAGGGACGATATGAACATGGCAATTCAGGGCGTCGGGGATGTAAGCAAGATGCTTTTGGACAATAGTACAAGAGAAATCGAAAGAAGAAACATGAGAATTTACAATCGAGCCAGAGCCCTAAACAAGCTTGCTCATTTATTCCTTGACCGTCTCAAAAAACTAAATCTACCAGAAGAAATCTCCTATGATACCGTAAGTAGGTATGCTCAGGAAACCCAAAAGGTCTTAATGGTAACGGAGATAGATATCAAGAATTGGTTTCCAAGAATTTCCCCTTTCTTTATCATGGATAGAAGAAAATTTTTGACTGTGTACGAAAGGGCTAAACAAGCGTATGCAATCCTCAACGATTTTGTTACAAAAGAGTACATTAAAACTAAAACTTTAGAAGAAGCCTTCCAGCTTCTAAATGAACTCCAAAACGTCCAAAAACAATTAGAAACGATCGGAGAAGAAAAAGAAAAAATAAAGAATGAGCGCATACCGATCGAAAAAGAAATCACAGAACTGGAACAAAAAATTGGTGAGCTGAAAAATAGCGGACCGATTGATAAGCTAAACTTGGTAAACGCTGAGATAGATGCGTTAAGCAATGAATTGAAACATTCGCTAAGGTACCTGCAAAAGCCCTTCATAAAAATGCAAGCATTAGCCACCTCGGGTGGTGGAGGGGGAATAACTCCAGATGAGCTTAGCAAGGTGAATCAGTATTTGGAGAAGCCTTTAGACGCCTTTACAACTGAGGAAAACGGTTATCCAATGCTTAAGCAGATTTTGCAGAAACTTGAGAATTTAATGGCAGAAGACAAGCTTAAATTAAAACAAGATAAAGCACGGAAAGCCGAGCAATCCCTAAATGAGATACTCAGGAAAGACTCATTGGCAAAGCTTCAAATCAGATGCGTGGAAATGGCAACCACAAAAGAGCAGCTGTTAGCTTCTTCAAAGATGGATGAGATAAAACGTAGCTTATCCGTGTTTCAGGAACAGGTTGACCAGCTTAAAGCTAGAAAAACAAGCATCGAAACACACGAAGCTGTCAAAGAGAACGCCTACAACGAGGCATTGGAGAAAATCAGCAATCTTAAGCGGTCAATTGAAAGAAACATTTACAGCTCAATTGAAATAAAGGTTCAAATTCCCTAGTTGCAGTGTTTTGTTTTGGATTTGTCTTTACTTGTGGAAGAAGCCCTGCGCATTCCAAGCAGCAGCTTCATTGAGACAGTGGACAGAGCCGCTTCCTTGCTCCGCGGTGAAAGTGGGCGAGTCGGCAACTTAACAATAGTAAACCGTTTAGTTGAACTTGAACCGTTAGGCGAAGCGTTAGTAATTGGCGACTTGCATGGAGATCTTGAAAGCCTCGTAGTTATCTTGCAAACAAGCCGATTCCTCGAGAAAATGGAGAAAACGGAGGAGGCAACGTTGATTTTTTTGGGTGATTATGGTGATAGAGGAGATAGATCAGCAGAAATCTATTATGTGATTCTGAAGCTTAAGCTTGCTTTTCCCGGGCAAGTTGTTTTGTTGCGCGGAAACCATGAAGCGCCAAAAGATTTGTTGGGTTATCCGCATGATTTGCCTGCCCAATTCCAAAACAGGTTTGGGGAAGATTGGGAGTTGGCTTACGAGAAAACGCGGGCTTTATGCGCTTACTTTTACAATGCGGTGTTTGTGGAGGACCGCTATTTGATGGTGCATGGCGGCGTGTCTCCGGAAATCAGCAGTCTCCAAGACATCGCTTTGGCTCAAGAAAACCGCAATTTGGCTTTGCTGGAAGATTTGCTTTGGAGCGACCCCGACGAAGATGTGCAGGGCGTTTCTTCTTCGCCGAGGGGTGCAGGGAAGCTCTTTGGCAAAAATGTAACGGAAGATGTTCTTGGAAAGTTGAACGCTAAAATTTTGATAAGAGGCCATGAGTCAAGTGACTTGGGCTTCAAAATTAACCATGATGGCAAAGTCTTAACTCTGTTTTCAAGAAAGGGCTCACCATACTTTAACAGGTATGGCGCGTATTTGCAGTTGCCGCTTTCAGAAAAGTTCGAAGATGCCCAGCAGCTTGTTCCATGGATTCATAAATTTTAGCTGTATTCTAATTGACTGCTTTTTGGTGCAACATTGATTAGGCTTGCAGAACATTATAAATTAATCAAGGCAAGAGGTTTAACGGTTGCAAAGCGAAAACGCCATCGAAACGATTAACCTGACGAAAACATTTAAATCAAAAATTCAAAACTCCGAAACTGGATTTTTCAAGCGCAAAACAGTTTCCATAAACGCCATTGACAACCTCAACCTTGAGATTAAGAAAGGGGAACTTTTCGGGCTTCTTGGACCGAACGGGGCGGGAAAAACAACCCTGGTTAAAATGTTATGCACGCTTCTTCCGCCAGACCATGGGACCGCGTTAATCAATGGTTATGACATAATGAAGGAGCAAATGAAAGTTAAGCGGTCACTGGGCACACTGTTCAGTGTTGGAGAAAGAGGGTTTTTTGGAGGCTCAACGGTTACCGCAACTTGGAATTCTTCGCCGCGATCTACAATGTGCCAAGACAAAAACGCCAAGAACGAATTATGGAAGTTTTAAAGCTGGTCGGTTTAGAAAACAGCGCTTTTGACCTGTACCAGAAATATTCTGGGGGAATGAAAAGAAAACTTTCCCTCGCGAGAACCCTGCTTCCAGACCCGCCGATAATACTGCTAGATGAGCCAACAACTGGGTTAGATGCCATTTCGGCAAGAAACATAAGAGAATTCGTTAGAAACACGGTGCAAGAATCAGGCAAAACAGTGCTTTACACGACACATTACATTGAGGAGGCGGCTCAAATCTGCGATAAGATAGGCATTCTCAACCGTGGAAAACTGGTCGCCTGCGACACTCCAGATGCGTTGAGGGATAGAATCAAGAAAGAAGAGTTAATTTACTTAATAGTTGAAGACATAACGCAAGCTCAAATTGAGAAAATGCGTTCTTTTCAAGGCGTAATCAGCATAACCGAAAAAACTGATGAAGACTTAATGCCCAATCAAAAAGGGTTGTGCCTTGAACTGAAAAATGTTGACCAGTTGCCATCAATCTTTGACTTTCTGTTCGAGCAAAAGATTAAGCTGGTTAATTTCAAGCGGGAAGAACCCACTTTGGAAGATGCGTTTATTGAATTAACTAAGAGGGCATGAACATGTTTGATGAATTGGAAAAAATCTATTATTTCATGAAGCGCGACATCATCAGCTTTTCCACTTACAAGACAAACATGCTCATATTGGTCTTGACTGCGCTTTTCGGTGCATTGTCATTTGCTTATTTAGGCTCAAATGCGACCATGCAGAGCGTGCTTCAAATGTACAACATGAACTTAACAACTTACCTGCTTATCGGCTTAGCCTTCAGCACTTACCTAAACCAAAGCTTGACCTTAATCCAGAAAACCATTAATCCGTGGGCGCTTGAAGAAGTCTTAGTCTCACCAACAGGCTTAACGACGTTCATTGTTGGCAGTTCTATTTGGAGTTTCATCTGGAGCACTGGAGTTGTTGTAATCTATCTTGCCGTTGGCGTGTTTATTTTTGGAGTAACTTTGAGCGTTAACATTTTGGGAACCGTGATTGTTTTGGCGTTAGGCATCGGCACATTCATTGGCTTTAGTATGATTGGCGCTGGAATACTTATCTTAATCAAGCAAGGAGATCCTGTGACAGCGCTCATAACCATAGCAACAAGCTTGTTTGGCAACGTGCTTTTTCCGCCGCAGGTCATGCCGCCTCAGCTGCAAGCAATCTCTTACGTGGTTCCGCAATACTACTTCTTCACGTGCATAAGGCTCATGCTTACGGGCTGGACCATTCAAATGATCCTTCCAGACCTGTTAATCTTAACATTAATGTGCGCAATAATTGTTCCATTAGGATACACTATTTACGCATTGTGTTTGAAAACGGCAAGGAAAAACGGAACACTCTCATGGTTCTAGATTTTTGGTTGCGATCAATCGAAAATGAATAGTTGCGAGTTTAAGCTTGCTTTTGATGCTTTCCGTCGAATATGTGTCGAGGACATTAGGCGCTGCAATTAGAAAAAAAGCTTATGGCGCGAAGGATAATAGGTTCAGAGCTGGGAGACATTAGTTCAAACATCTCGTCAAAAGCTTTGTTGTGCAGCAAAAAAGTTAAATCTTTAATTTTGCATTATTCATTTTAGATGTGAAATGTAAGATGAAAGTTATTCAAACAACGTTAACTGAAGCTGAGCATAAACTTCTCGAAGAATACGCTAAAAAAAACTCGAAGAGTATTAAAGAGGTTGTTCGTGAAGCAGTTAGGGCTACGATAGAAGGCAACGTAAATCCAAATGATCCCATTTTTACGTGCCCTCCTAGCTCCAAGCGAACTGGAAAGGTAGATCGCGGTTCAGAAGAACATGATAAGTACCTTTACGGGGAAAAGGCATGATCTTTGTTGATACCAGCGCTTGGTATGCAGTCGAAGTAGAAGACGATGTGAACCACGAGGCGGCATGCAAGTTCCTATCTAGGATAGCCTCTGGAAAACACGGCGTCTCGATAACAACCGATTACATACTGGACGAAACGCTTACCCTATTGCGTTCAAGAAGAGATCTGGCTTCAGCATCCTCTTTCATCGACAAAATCAGTAAAAGCAAGAGCCTTCGCGTATTCTGGATAAATGAAGACTTGTTCGAAAAAGCGCTCAATGTTTTCCGAAAGTCTGATCGTAAGTCATGGAGTTTTACGGACTGCACAAGCTTTGCTTTAATGAGGGAACTTTCAGTTTCAGAAGCTTTCAGTTTTGATAATCACTTTAGGGAAGCCGGTCTTCAGGCACTCCCCTAAAATCATGCGGATATATGCTTGACGTGTAGAAGGTCGCCTGTGGGAATGGCTGAGGCTATAAGGATACAGGTTTAGAGGCTAGGGACATTTGTTTGATCGCGTAAAGGTTTTGTTCAACAATCCAGCCAGCAAAAGATTCTTTGAGCCTGAAAAATTTAAAGTCAAGCCCAGCGCCAAAGTTATAACTATTAAGCCCTCTGTAAACGTTATTTGTTAAGTTTGCCCTCAAGAATTCTCTGCAAGTTAACTTCGAAAGCAGCCACTGGATTCTCAAGCTTCCACGCCTCAAGCACTAAGGGATTGATTTCGCCGACAACGCCAACGTCAACGCCGCCAACGATTACCCTGCCAACTCTGCCTTCAATAAAGCTTGGATGAGCGGTTTCTTTTATTTGCCAATCAACCCCAAAATTGCCGAAAAACGCGTCGAGTGCTGATTTTATTTCGGTGAAATTTGCGTTTGCGTGTGCTGTTGCGGCTGATAGCCATTCTTCGTCTCGCGTTTTAGTCTCTTTAGCCTCATCCAGCAATGTAACCTTGCCTAGTTCGAATATTTTTTGTGGGAACTCTACGGATTGGTTGTTGCTGAGGAACTCCATGAGGCTTGGCAGCAGCCAGTTGCGCAGGCACGTCATGGTGACCACTTTGGGATTAGCGACTTCCACGTTTTTGGTTTTTTGGGCGTTCATTTTGTCAAAGAGGCTCTCTTGATTAGTTAACGTGTAAGTTAATGTCTCTTGGTAGCCTAAACCAACCATAAGTTCACGGGCAATGTCAATCAGCCGCTGGTCAGGCTTTGCGCGTCCGGTTGTGGGTAGTTCGCGCCAAAGGGGCTCAATGTTGTTGTAGCCGTAGGCGATGGCGACATCCTCAATCAAATCGACTTGGTGCATTACGTCAATGCGGTAGCATGGGACAAGCACGTCTACGCTGTCTTTTTGGGTTTTTTCGATGCCTAAACCTGCCGTTAACAGAAGCTCAGAAATGCGCTGTGCCGAAAGTTTCAGCCCTAGAAGCTTATTTGTGTATTCAACGCTCAAAGACATGCGCCTGTTGCTAAAGTCAGGTGTTATTACCTTTTTTTCTGGGTACTCTGAGTCTTGTGGGTAATGTATTGTTGCCGTGTAAGCTTTGCCGCCGCGGTCAATCAGCGCGGAAGTGACCAGGTTAAGCGTGTTCAGCACGGTCTTGTGCATGGTGCCTGTAACTTCCACAAGCAGGTTGCGTGTTTGCTCGGTGACTTTGCCTAAGTCGTTGGAGTTTATGATTGGCGGAAAAGACAACACATTGCCTTTAGAATCAAACAATATCGGGTAAACAGGGTGCTTTTTGACTATGTCGCCGTATTCGATGCCTTTTGGGTGTCGCTCAAGGATTTCGGATAGCGTCATTTTTTCCGTGAAGCCCAAGGGTACAAAGCTTGCTTCGTCTGGTTTGGCAACCGTGTACTTTAACGGCGCAGTTATCAGGTCTAAATTGTATATTCCGATGGATGTTTTTTGTCGGCTTCTGCCGTAGGTTTTGTCCAGCTTATCCTGTTGATGCATGAGTCCGCGGATTATTGCGTCTGTTAAGTGGATGCCTTTTACGGTTGAGCAGCAGATGAATGGGCGGATGTTCCAGAGTTTTGCGTTAACGTTTACTTCTACGGCTGGTTTGCCCGCGGCATAGTGTTTGGGTCCTTTTTGTTGGTTTAGGTAGCCGCTTAGTGCTCGGCTTAAGCCTTCAACACTCCAGAGGTCAGGGCGGTTCGTGTCTTTCATTTCTATGCTGATGATGCCTTCGCGTTCATTGTAGAGCTTGACTTCGCCCTTGATGAACGCTAAAATCTCGTCCAGCTTTGCCATGTCACCTTGCAACTCAATGCCAAGCAAGTGTTCAAGCTCTGCGTATTCAACGTCGATTGTGGGCATTTATGTCACCTGTTTTCTCCTTAGCCAATCAAGGTCTTGGCTGAAAATCATCCGTATATCGTCGATGTCTGCACGCATCATAAACAAGCGGTCCACGCCTAAGCCCCAGGCGATGACTGGTTCTTTTACGCCGAGGGGCAATGTGACTTCTGGGCGGAATATTCCTGAGCCGCCGAATTCAACCCAGCCGTAGCCTTCCTTGTAGGCGCTTAGTTCTACGCTGGGTTCTGTGAATGGGAAATAATCTGGTTTGAAGCGGACTTTGTCTGCTCCAGCGATTTCCATGGCGAATTTACCGAGTACACCTAAGAGGTCTTTCAGGGTTAAGTTTTCATCTATAACTATGCCCTCAACCTGGTTGAATTCAGACAGGTGAGTTTTATCGGTTATTTCCGGTCGGTAAACCCGCGCGATTGAGAAGTGTTTGCTTGGAACTTCAAATTTTTTGCTCTCAAGTGTTCTTGCGCTTAGGCATGTGCCGTGTCCGCGGAGAATCAAGCGCTGAGCTATGAGAAATGAGTATTTGTATTCCCATCCTGTTGAACCTGTTTTCCAGCCGTTCTCATGCGTCTCTGCTACGTGCTGTACGGTTGTAGCGTGTTGGCTTATGTCGCCGTATTGCGGGTCTTCAACGTAGTAGATGTCGCTTGTTTCGCGTGCTGGATGGTCTTGCGGCGTGTATAATGCGTCGAAGTTGAAGAAGCTGGTTTCAACGCTGGTGCCTGTCATTTCTTGGAAGCCTAGGTTTACGAGTTTTGCGCGGACTTCATCGAGGAATTGCAGGTACGGATGCTTTTTTCCAGGCCAAGTTTTAGCTACAGGCGCTTGGATGTTGTATTTTTGGAGTTTTGTGGTGTGCCATTTCCCTGTAATTATGAGTTCGGGCGTTAGTTGGGTGATTTCTTGTGGTGCTGCTTTGCTTTCCACTGCTGCTTTTTTGCCTCGCGGGGTGATTTGGAGTGTGCGCGTGGTTTTGGGTTCGATTGTTAGGAGTGTGCGTTTTTTCAGTTGTTCAGCTGCTTCTTTTAGTTCTGGGCTTAGCTCTTCCAGCGCTGCTTGGCCTTTGTCGTTTAGGTATTTGAGTAGTGTTTCGTCGCAGCCTTCAGGAATAAACGCTTGATGCAAAAGCGGTTCGGCAATGCGTATGGTGTTGTTTTCTGAGGCGTAGATTGCCCATTTTTTTCTTATTGCCCAGCCAAGCGCAATTTGGATGAATTGCGGCTCGATTCCTGCTTGTTTTGCTGCTGTTTGCGGGTCTGCTGTTCCGCCGAGTGCCGCTACGGTTCGGATTAGGTTGCGTTCAGGTAAACCGTTTTTGGCGTATTGCTGTCCTTCTGGGGTTAGTTTGATGACGTTTTGGTGTTCAGCGTGTATGGTGATGTAGTTTTTTTCTTGAAGAGTTAGCGCATTGCGCATGACTGCTGTATCTGGAAATCTGCAAGCATCAATTAACTGTTCTACTGAAGCTTTTCCGCCAAGTGATCCTAAAGCGGAGAGTAATCGTTGTTCTTGCGTTCTAAGCTCAACCATGTTGCTTGCCTTCGTTAATGTGAGTTCGATTTTTGTTAAGGGATAGTTCTTGTGTCACAAATAAAAGCATGCTGATGACTTTGGCGAGACTATTGGTCAGGGCATAGGCTGTAAGCTGCATTGTAAACTCGCAATCTCAATTTTAGGGATTAATTCGGTTATGTTGCTGCTATTTTGCGCAGCTCGATTTTTTCTATGTCTAGGCACTCGTCGCAGAGGTCAGAACTCGGTCTCCAATTGCGTCTTTGAATGACGACACGGGGATACTGCTTGCAGTTTTTGCACCAATGCCATCTGTCAGGTTCGGCTCCCTTAACATATTCCTCCATTCTTAGCCTCCCAACATGATAGTTAGGTTGCTACTGTTATTTTTAATTTGCGTGTTTGAGTGTTCTAGCAACCTTGCCTTGGCTTGGCTACTTTCAGCTGGGCTACTCTACCTTGCCTTACCAGCCTTCTTAGCGCAAGCATCACTGCAATACTTCTTCTTACTATCAAACGTCGTATAAACCTGCTTACAAACCGGACACTTCTTTTCCATTTCAACCCCTCTTACTTATTTAATACCTGCTTTTATGAGCTAAAAGCTTTCTCTCTAGAACGTGGGTTTTTGATGATCTAATCAAAAAGTAGTTCAGTTGGTTGGGTTAAATTTTAATCCCCAAACCCCACATAAAATCAAATCAAAAGTCTCTTTAGCCTCTATCCACATAGATTTGGAAAGTCTAAATACCAAAGTCGATAATAGCAGTTAACATGGGCAACTGGAAGCTAAGTGTCAGGAGATAATTTATGGCAAAGGACACAGGAAAGAAAATTGGCGAAATTAAGGTAAGTAAGTATCTTGTAAAGAACGATAACAGCTTGTTGAGATTGAATGAGGCAAAGGTCAGAACGTGCACGGTGTCTGATGATGAGGCTAAGAATAGAGGGTGCACAGAATTGGGTGAATGCGAGGAATTGGTATTGGTTTACAGGCCTTTCGGCTGCATTAAGGAAAAGGATGAAGTTAACCTGAACGAAATGACAACAGTCAGTTCAAAAGCGAGCTCCTCTTCATCAAAAACCGTGGACATGCTTTCTGCGAAAACCTGAAAGCAATCCGTTGAGGCTAAAGCTAGCCAAAATACTCGCATGCTCAATCAGCTTTATCATAGATTGCGTCCGTTACAGCCTCAAACGGTTTGCCGATAAATGCGTAGCCTTGTTCACCTAAGTATTTTCGAGTGTAAAACTGAATCATTCCCTTAATAACTGCGAACTTCAACTTGAGCTCAGTTACTTGCGAATCGAATAGTAGTTTATGCTTTATCATCTGAATACTCTTGGGTTCTTCCCATTCTTCTGAAACCAGTTTTCCGCTCAGTCTTTCAAATAAGGGTGTTCCAAGAATAGGGTAAGGCAGCGTAAAAGAAAGATAATCCAATGGAAGCGAAGACGCGAACTTTACGGTATCTAGGATGGTTTTGTCGTTTTCGCCAGGGTACCCCAGGATAAAGAATGCTCCTGCTTTGATGCCTTTCTTCTTGCACAATTGAACGGCTGTGTATGCTTGCTTTGTTGTTATCTGCTTTTTCATGATTTTTAGGATTGAATCGTTTCCGGATTCGATTCCAAAAAACATCCTCACGCATCCGGCTTGTTTCATTTTGTCAGCTGCATCCGAATCCAACATATCAACCCTTGATAGGCATTCCCAGCCAATTTTCAATCCGCGTTTGATGATCTCGTCACAAACTTCAATGAGCCGCTTGCGATTCAATGTAAAACAATCATCAGCAAACCATATTCTATTATAGCCCAAAGAAATGACCTCTTCGATTTCATCAGCTACCTTCGATGCTGATCTAGCTCTGAATTCGTTACCAAAGACCGGCCTGCTGCAGAAATCACACGCAAAGGGACAACCTCTGGAGGTCATAATCGCTGTGGTTTTGTAGCCAAACCTTCCAGAGTAATACTTCTTGTAAGAATAGTTATCGAACAAGTCTCTTGAAGGGGGCGGCAACCTGTCTAAGTCGTCAACTAAACCCCGCGGAGAGGTCCGCTTAACTTGGCCTGTGTCTTTATCTCTATACGCTATCCCTTTTATCTGAGACAAAGCACCACCATTTACGAACTGGTTGACGAGCTCGAGCATTGTTTGTTCTCCTTCCCCGATAACAGCGACATCGAAGTCCCTTAGAAAAGCATCAGGCTGTGTCGTAGGAAGCGCTCCTCCCGCAACAAGTAATTCACAATGGCCTCTCAGAAGCTGGGCTAGTTCCAGTGATTTATTTCTCATCGAATACAGTGACTGGATTCCAATTATCTTTGGCTTCGAGTCGGCAATTTTTTTGAGAGATTGTTTCTGGTTGAGAAAAGTGCAATCTACAATTCCAACAGAAATATCATGTTGTTTTAGATATGCTGCTATATATCCCAATCCTAATGGCGGAAATCTGAAAATTGATGTGTCATAACGAGGGTGAAAGTACGGATAAACCAGAATCACGGTTTTCATCTGAAAGGGTCACACAAAAATTTCAATTTCATACTCGAACTGGTCATCTTCGGGGTTAAGTTCGTAATCTAGACCGATCCAGTTTAGAGAACCTTTGACCACTTCCCTTCCTCGCCACAACATAGTTCCTTCTACATTCTTTAGACTGAAGGCAATTCTATCTTTTTTATCTGATATTTTCGCTGATTGCGCAGTCACACCGTCCCAAGCGCCGATTTCCTCATCATCCAACTTAAGCCCTTCTGAATCTGAGTATTTCCTGAAGAAATGTGCTCCTTGTTCGTTTAACACAAAGACCTTCTGGAGATTATTGCGGTCAAGCCTACTAAAGCTCAGTTTCACCAGAATTCGGTTTCGATCTATGGTATAAGTGACAATCACTTTACCTTTTGGTGATGTTCTAATAAAAACTGATTCTACTCCAAACTTGAAAAGTAACCCTTTTGCATGAAGAATGAATTGAGCGAGACGTTTGTGCTTCTGGTAAAGCAAAGAAACGGAGTCTATTTTCCTGCGCAACTTCATGTTTTCAAGTTTGAGATTTCGGAATTTGTCCCGTGCTATCATATCCATTAAAAACTCTTTGCAAATAATGACAGAATTCTCCTGCTTATGAACTTGGAGAAATGATGAGCCTGAGAAAAATGTTTCATCAGAGTATTTTCCAATAGGAACTCCAAATCCTGTTCCTTCCCCAACGACCTCAGCCCCATTATATAAAAGAATCAAGCCTTTCTGCAAGCTTGCTGTTTTCATGTTTTGTGGCTTTGTATCCGAATGAATTCTGAGAGCCACAGAATCTGAAATAGAGTATGTATACGGGGTCGATGCAAAGAATTGGGGAGTCTCACTTTTAGCTGAAATTTTTGCCATAAGGAAACTAGTCTTTTTTATGTTTTTAAAGTTTCAGTAGTCCTCCTATTTAATGCGCTTTAATTCTTAAAAAATGCCCACGATTCCGCTGGCACTACCAAAGGCAATTCACTGGATGAATTTGTATCCAGAAAAAAAACCAAAAAATGGTATGAACCAATCCTTAATTAGTGGTTAATGTGCCTATTTGAACCCTAACGAAATTTACCAAATCACCAAGAACAGGTCAGCCGAAAATGGCTTGGCTCTTTTCACCTAGTCGGCTCTACCTTGCCTTACCAGCCTTCTTAGCGCAAGCATCACTGCAAAACTTCTTCTTACCATCAAACGTCGTAAAAACCTGCTTACAAACAGGACACTTCTTTTCCATTCAAATCGCCTCTCATTACCTACTACATGCTTCAGACATGGACTAAAAGCTTTTTCATAAAAATAACCGTCTGCATCACGCTCAATCTTAATGCGATAAGAGGTGGTAAGGAAAGTGCGAAAATAACAAAAATATTACTAATTCAATTAAAAAACTCGTATTCAAAACTAATATGCCTAAAAAGGTGGTTCTATGCTTCTTCCTCGGTTCCAAAATTAAGGGGTAATTTGCTTTAAGTTTTTGTGCTCTTTTGCGAAAGAATCATATTTGTTAAGACATAAAACTTATACGCTTCAGATACTCTTACTCCTTTACATAAAGGTAGATTAAACAATGTTGCCTAAACATATGCCTACTTTAGAAGGCGACGATGCAGAAAGATTCGTCAAGCAAGACAAAAAGCCTTTAAGTAGACATCAGAAGGAACATTTGAAGCAGTGCTTAGAGCTTTATAAGAAAAATCCTATAAAGTAAAAGCGCTTATTGCTTTTTATGCCTAACGCTGACTTTGAATCTAATAAAATAACAGTAAAGCAATTGGCTTTTTCTGATGATCTTTCCGCCTTTAAGTGCGATCAGGATGACCGTTTAGGCTGTGACGATTTTATCCATAACGAAGATGAGGCTAAACTCTTTCAGAAAGAAAGACACGGAATAACTTACCTATTCTCTTATGAAGGCAACGTTATAGGTTATGTAACTTTGGCGATGTCAAGTATTCCTGCAAAGCGAATGGATAAGCGGTCTAAAGAATTGGTTAGTCTCAAGTTTTATCCAAGTTTGCTCATAGGCAGACTGGCAGTAGGTAACAACTGGCGCCGTAAAGGCGTAGGACGATACCTTTGCGACTGGTGCTTAGGCATTGCTATGGCTCTATCTGAAAAGGTCGGATGCCGCTATGTAATCGTAGAAACAGACCAAAACAACGTTAACTTTTACGAAAACTGCGACTTCAAACTTGGCAAAGAACTAGAAGAAGACAAGGGAAAAGCAATGTGGATGTACCAGCGAATTACCCTTGAATAAGTGTATGTTCTGTGTTGTTGGTTCGTTTTGTTTATATATTGGTGTTATGACTATGCATGTGCAAAAAGAAGGAATATCTAAAGAATGGGTTCCAAGTCACCAAGAGGCGAATTCGCCGCAAGACAACTAAAAAGGAAACGGAAGAATTTCCGTTGGTCTGACCGTTACTTTAACAGGCGCATGCTTAGGCTAGACGAAAAAGTAGACCCCCTGCAGGGCGCACCACAAGCTAGGGGTATCGTTCTAGAAAAAGTAGGCATTGAATCAAAACAGCCAAACAGCGCCATCCGCAAATGCGTCCGCACACAACTCATCAAAAACGGCAGAGTCATCACCGCATTTTTACCCGGAGACGGCGCACTCAACGTTGTAGATGAACACGACGAAGTCGTCGTTGAAGGCATCGGCGGCACAAGAGGCGGCGCAATGGGAGACATCCCAGGAGTCCGCTGGAAAGTAGTCATGATAAACGGCGTATCACTAAACGAACTCGTCTACGGACGAAAACAAAAACCAGCAAGGTAAACCGCCATGGCACAAACCACAGCACAACCACAAGAAATCAAACTCTTCCAAAAATGGACATTCAAAGACATCACAGTCAAAGACATCGGCTTACAACGCTATCTCAACTTAACACCAATGGTCGCTCCGCATAGCATGGGACGCCACGAACACCAACGCTTCCGCAAAGCCAAAGTCAACATAGTAGAACGCTTAATCAACAGCCTAATGCGCTCAGGCAAAAACAGCGGCAAAAAAGCAAAAGCAACCAACATAGTCAAAGAAACATTCGAAATAATCAACTTACGCACAGGCAAAAACCCCATAGAAATCCTCGTCAAAGCAGTAGAAAACGCCTCTCCATGCGAAGACACCACACGCGTCAGCTACGGAGGAGTCGTCTACCACCTATCCGTCGACGTAGCACCACAACGCAGAATCGACCTCGCCATACGCCACATATCTGAAGGCGCACGAGCCGCAAGCATAAACAACCCACGCAGCATCCAAGAAACACTCGCAGACGAACTGGTTCTCGCAGCCAACAAAGACATCAAAAGCGCAGGCATAGCAAAACGCAACGAAATCGAACGCGTAGCACAATCCAGCAGATAAACAATTCTTTCCTATATTCTTCTATTTCTTCCAAAATAACTGAACAGTTTTGATAATCTTTTCTAGGCCCAATAGGGTATACTTTTTGCTAGCCGAACCCCTAAACAAAAAGCGCCGACCCCTCTACCTACCCCAATTTTGCACCTATTTTCAATACCCTAAATTGAGCCTACCAGTCAACTATACCCTCGTGTGAATCTCCACTACATCCCCATCCTCCAAAACAAAACCCAAACCAACCTTCTTAGGACTAAACGGCAAACGCTCAGCCCACACCATCGCAAACAAGAAATTCAACACAAACTCCTTATGAATATTCTTCGCCAAATCATTAATTGTGACACCGCGCTTAAGCGCAAAAGGATGGTCACTGTGCACCTTCATGCCTGGCTCCTTAGTGTAAATCCGAATAACCCCCAAAGAATCAAAAAGCGCCTTGCCCAACTCGTCAAGACCAGTTTTCTGCTCACATGACATGGCGATAACAGGCAACTTGCCATTCACATACTCTTTTAACCGCCGCAGATTCGCCGCTGTACCCCTCAAATCCAACTTATTCGCCACAACCACCGCCGGCTTATATGTCGTGGTCTCAAAAATAGCGTCCTCCACATCATCCAGCCTCACCTCACCACTGATTCTCACTATAGCGTCAGTTATCTTGTAGCTACGCAGCAAATCCTCAACATCTTGCATTGAACAATCCAAAAGCTTACCCATAAGGATAACGCGCAACGCCGCACCAGCATGCCGCCGATCAATATCCACACGCCCACTAGGCTTACTCACCAAAACACGGCTCTTCTCCAACTCGCCCAAAACCAGCTTCAACTGCCCAACCGGGTCACGAGACAAATCAACCATCAAAATCACGCCATCAGCATTCCGCGCCAAACCAAGCGTAATATGCCCCCCTGCGCGCCCATCCGCACTGCCCTCCATTACCGCCGGCGCTTCAACAATCTGGAACCGCACATCCAAATAACTCATTATACCCGGCACTGGCTCATGAGTACTGTAAGGCGTAGGCGTAACCACCACCTTTGAATTCGTAGTGGCAGTCATCAAGCAACTCTTACCCACGTTGGTCATGCCGATCAACGCTATCTGCGCTGAACCTTCCTTTTCAACAAAAAGCTTCGGTCCACCGCCACCCTTCCCCGTGCCCTTCCGCTTCTTATCGTCCAAATCGGCGCGGATAATAGACATTTTCTTCTTAATCGTGCCCCGAAGCTTCATCGTGCCCTTATGCTGAGGGACACAACTAAGGAACTCCTGCATCTTCTGCAGCTTCTCTCTGGGAGTATGGGCAGCTTCAACCTCCTCCCACTTATCCATCGCTTCAGGCGGCAAATTAGTCGGCATAAACGCTTCACCCTAAATACTTTCCAAACCAACTTAAAGACTATTTCTAAATTAAAAACATAAAATTATCCTGAAAGTTTTAAAGGCAAAAGTGAAAATCACGCAACTTAGCAAAATTAGACTTTCGCAGTTTCCGATGCATTTTTCAATAACGCTTATTTGCATGGTGGCTTAACTACTTTGAGAGCGCCAAGGGGAAAGCAAATCATTGAACACTGAGCATCCCAGAATAAAAAGGGAAAAAAAGACCATCGAAGCAATGATCCACATTTACTGCAAGGGCCATCATGAAAAAGAAGGCAAAGAACTGTGCCAAGAATGCAGCCAACTCTTAGAGTACGCAAAAACGCGATTAGATAAGTGCCCTTTTCAAGAGAAAAAAACCACTTGTGGAAAATGCCCAATACACTGTTACCAGCCTCAAATGCGAGAACAAGTAAAAAAAATGATGCGGTACTCAGGGCCACGCATGATTCTGCACCATCCAGCCTTAGCAATGCATCATGCTATTGATGGATTTAAGAAACCAAAGAAAAAAGCCGTAAAAACCAGTAAAGCTGCAAGTGGTTAGTTTGCGTTGCTTTAACCGTTAAACTGCAGCTAACTAAGAGCACTTAGCCTGTTATTTATTAAATATGCGATATTGGAAAGGTTTTTTATGCTCTCTCCACTCTCTAAATAATTACTTATAGTTAGGAGAGTAAATAAGATAGTAAATTCTATCGATTTTGCTCAATCAAAGGCAAATAAGCAGATGCCCCCATTGAAACATTCTTCAAAAACCCCTTCACAAGGCAAAGATTACAGCGATGATAACCGCAGGGATTTGCTTGAAAAGCTTGGAATAAGCAGTCAACAATTCCAAATTATTTTCTCTCACTTGACCCAAGGCGGCATTGCCTTGTGCAAAATGGTTTATGACGAAAAAGGGGTTCCAGTTGATTTCATCCTGCTAGAGGCAAACCCGGCATTTGAGGAGATATTTGGGGTTAAAAGAGAGCAGATAATCCTCAAGAAAGCAACCCAGTTTGACCCTAAAATGAAAGAATCTTTTGTGGAATATATTGGCATGTATGGCAGAGTAGCCAAGACCGGCCTGCCAGAGCAATGCGAGGTTTACTTTCAGCCTCAAGATAAGTGTTATCAAGTTTACGCTTACAGTCCAAAAAAGGACTATGTTATTTCAGTGTTTATGGACATAACCGAGCGCAAAAACGCCGAACAGCAATTTATCATGTCCGAAAAACGTTTCCGAAGGCTCTACGAGACGACCCAAGACGGAATTATGGCGCGGGACCTGCAGGGACAAATGATTGATTGCAACAAAGCCTACGCGAAAATGCTTGGGTACTCAAAAAAAGAACTAAGACGCCTCACTGCCCAGCAGTTACTGCCAGAGAAGTGGCATGAACAGCGAGAAAAAATCGTTAAAAACGTGCTGCAAACTGGACGCTCTATCGTTTTTGAAAGAGAATATAAGCGTAAGGACGGCTCAATTTTTCCGGCATCTGTTAGAACTTGGCGGTTGACTGATGGAAAAGGAAAAGTAATAGGAACATGGTCCATTGTTCGAGACATCACCGAGCAAAAGGAGCTTCAAAAAAATCTTGAAGAACACGCTGGAACTTTAAAAAAAATAATTGAGGAGCGAACAAAGCAACTTAAAGATACAGAGCGCTTAGCAGCTATTGGTCAAACCGCAGGTATGGTTGGGCATGATCTTCGTAATCCGCTGCAAACAGTAATCGGCGAATTGTATTTGGCGAGATGCGAGGTTGAATCGCTTCCTGAAAGCGAACTTAAGAACAATTTACAGGAGAGTATACAGGTAATAGAAGAGCAAGCTACATACATGGACAAGATTGTTTCTGACTTGCAAGCGTTCGTACGACCCGTCAAAATAGACAAAAAAACCAATCAACCTAAAGGAACTTGTTACCGCCGTCTTAGCGTCCGTTGCCATTCCAACAAACATCAAAGCGCAAACGCATATAAAAGAAGACTTTCCACAAGTGAAAGCTGACCCACAGCTCCTAAAGAGGGTTCTAATCAACCTAGTAACTAACGCAGTGCAAGCCATGCCTGACGGCGGAAAACTAACCTTAAGTGCCCAAGTTGACAGCCAAGGCCAAGTGGTTATAACCGTGGTAGATACAGGCGTAGGCATACCTGAAAAAATTAAACCACAAATCTTCACTCCCCTATTCACCACTAAACCAAGAGGGCAAGGCTTCGGCTTAGCCGTCTGCAAACGGGTAATAGAAGCGCACGGCGGCACAATCAGTTTCGAAAGCCAAAGGGGCAAGGGAGCAAAATTCACAATTCAGTTTCCAGCCAGTTAAGGCTCAACCATTTTCTTCTCTTTATCTGAGCCCTTCAATTTCTGTCTCAGAGTGTAAATGAAAACTATGAACCAGAACGCAACGGTTGCCCACCCCAATGCAAAACCGATTACGTTTCCCAGCAGGTAGTAGGCTACTTCAAAGCCAACGATGGATACAAACGTTAAGAAAGCGCCAACAATGCTATACCCGCGCAGTACTTTTCTGTTTTTAATAACCGCTCTCAGCATTAACATTAAAGCGATAAAATTTATTATGCTAGCGAAACTTAAAGCTAAATTAGCCGCGTCCATACTGCCCTTTTTCCCTTAAGCCACAACTGTTTTGCACAACTTAAGACTTACGCCAGCACCAAGCTCTAAGATGTAAAATAACTTAAATGTAATCACCGCCATGCATATGGAGACCGCGGAGAAGAGGGGTGAATTTTTAAAAATGATTTCGCGAGATTGTGACGGATGCGGACTGCAGAAGCCATGCATTAAACGCTACCGCAAAGTAACTGAAGGCGAAAAAGTCTACTGTCCAGACGGAACAGCACACCTAGTAGACAACGCAAGCCAAGCATAATTGTGCAGAAAGAAAAAGAATAGCCTAAATGTTCTTCATTCTGTCTTACTTTTATTTCTTGATAAATCCTATTTTTTAACACAGATAGGAAAATCTTTTATGGTAGGATATAATTTCATAATACTGAGGGCAAAGAACGTGGAAAGCATAGTGAAGGTAACAAGAAGAGGACAAACCACCATTCCTGTTAAGATTAGGGAACAATGCGGAATCAAAGAAGGCGACCAGCTGCTCGTAGAAGTCACGGAAAAAGGAATACTATTCAAACCCATACCAAAACTTGAAGATATGGCAGGTATCGATGCAGATTATGGCACACCTGAAGAAATAAAGAAAGAAATCGATAAACTCAGAGAAGAGTACTAATTTGAAAGAAGTGCTGGATACAAGATTTTTAACAGAATATTTCTATTCCACTCAAGTTGAAACAAAAGATAAGACAACTAGAAAACTGAAAGACCTTATTGCAAAAAACGAAGGCATACTACCAACAATAGTATTAGCAGAAATAATCCAAATTACCTGTGAGAAAAGAGGAAAGGACATGGCAGAAAGCCGTTATCAAGCTCTAATTCAAAGCGGCATAGAAATACAAAATCTAACCTCGATAATTGCTCGACAAGCGGGTTTATTCAAATGCCAATACAAGAACTTGCCTATGGGTGATTGCATAATCGCCGCAACAGCTCTAACAAACCACGCAAAAATAATCTCGGACGATCCACATTTCGATAACATAAAAGAAACAAAACGAGCATGGATTTAGAAGGATTTGGTGGACGGGGCGGGATTTGAACCCGCGACTTCCACGATGCCAACGTGGCGATCATGCCAGACTGATCTACCCGCCCTAAAGCATGTGACTTTTGAAACTTTAGCCAGTGTCATTTAATAAGGGTTTCTTATGGACTCCAAGGAAGATACCAGAAAAAGCAGAAGGCTTGTAAGTTCTTTTTTGTCATTAATTTGTTTTCGGTTAAGCTTTAATGCAGAGTAGCTTTTTATAAGGCAATCACAAATAGAAAAGCCAAGCAAGGTGCCATAAAATGCCCAAAGTAAAAGTTGCATTAATCGGCGTTGGAAATTGCGCCTCAGCCTTCATCCAAGGCATACAATACTACGCTAAGCTCCAAAAGCCAGAAGACCGCATTGGACTGCGCAATCCAGTTCTTGCAGGTTTAAGCCCAAAAGACATTCAGGTGGTGGCAGCTTTTGATGTGGACGAGCGCAAAGTTGGAAAAGACCTTTCCGAAGCCATTTTTGCTAAGCCAAATAACGCGCCAAAAGTTTGTGATATGCCTGTAACGGGTGTTAAGGTTAACAAGGGTCCATTGTTGGATGGTGTGGGAAAATCAACTAAAGCTTTCATACAGGTTAGCAGTGCGTCTGATGCTAACGTTGCTAAGGTGCTCAAGGATGCGGGCGCTGAAGTAATGGTTAATTTGCTGCCAAGCGGAGCCGCAAAAGCCTCGCAATGGTACGCTGAACAAGCCTTAGCAGCAGGATGCGCCTTCGTTAACACTACGCCAAACTTCATAGCCAGTGACGCGGCGTGGGCTAAACGGTTCGCTGATGCAAAGCTTCCGGTAGTCGGCGACGACTTGGTGGATCAGGTTGGGTCAACCACTTTGCACAAAACGCTGCTTAAGCTGCTTTCAGATAATGGGGTAAGAATAGATGAGACTTACCAGCTTGACGTTGGCGGAGGAACAGAATCCGTTGACACTTTAGACCGCACACGTGACGCTAAACGCGCCATTAAAACTCAGTCCGTCGCTGCTTCACTGCCTTACAAGGCTGAGGTTGTGGCTGGCTCCACGGATTACGTTGATTTTCTGCAGAACAACCGTGACAGTTACTTCTGGATAAGCGGGGTTTACTTCTGCAATGCGCCGATGAAGATTGACCTCAAGTTTTCAACTGTTGACGCACCAAACGCTGGCTCAGTACTCTTCGACGTAGTGCGCGCAATGAAACTTGCGTTAGGCAAGAAGCTTAAGGGTGCAGTAACACCGGTCTGCGCTTACGCGTTTAAGCATCCACCACAAATCGTGCCACTTGAAGTTGCAAAAGAAGAATTCTCAAAGTTCATAGCTTAAAACGGTCAAGTTAGTTGAGCTTTGATAATTCGCTTATTATTTTCTCTTTAACGCCATTTTCTTTCAGTGCATCTTTTAGATAGTTTATGGTTTTAACAGGCGTCGGGTCTACCCCGTGCAAAACAGCCAAGTACACGCTTGTGAAGTCGCCGATGCAAATGGTTGACAGCATCTTTGCCAATGGGCTTTTGCCTTGAGCGTATATTTCAAACAGTCCCAAGCCAGCTTGACCTACAAGCTCTTTTGTAATTTCAATTCTGCTGCGAATTTCCGTGGGCTCATCTCTGTCTCTAATGAAGATTGCAGAGAAACATTTGCCAAGTTCGCCAGCCCTTTCCCAACCCACAATCTCATTATGGTTCAGCTCAGAGAAAACCTCCCACTTCGCAGGAACCTTACTGTTCTCATTGAACTGCTGCTTAAAACGCTCTGCTACACTACGGTAAAAACCGAAGCCATAAACCACAGGAGCGGTCTGTCCGATGTTTAAAGCTAAGGTTTTCGAAACGTTTTCTTTTGCTGGTTTCTCAAGAGAATTACCCCTGCCAATTTTTTCCAGAAGCGCCAAGGCTTCAGAGAGTTCTTCGGAGGCGCCTGAAACCAAACCCATTTTTTCCATGAGCATTATAAGGGGAACGAACAGGTAGGGAAGCGCTGCGCGCGGAGGCATACCGCCGGGAACACGCAGGTACGGTACCTTAAGCCTTTCAGCGTTTTCCAGCAAGGAGCCGCCGCTGCTAATGCAGTAAATCATGCATTTCCGCTTCAACGCGTCAAGAAAAGCGCTCAGGGATTCTTCTGTGTCGCCTGAGTAGCTGGTTATTAACATGAGGCTTTTCTTGCCAGCGTACGCCGGTAGCTGGTATTCGCGGTTAACTTCAATCGGCACAGCTGTTTTGTTTCGCATCCAATCTTTCAGTAGGTCGCCGCCGATTCCTGAGCCGCCCATGCCAGCAACTATAACGTTGTCAGGTTTGGAGTAGTTTACTTTGATTTTATTGGTTAATTTGGCGGCTTCACGGTAAAGCTCAGCGGAATCCGCACAAAAATTAATCATGTTACTTTTATCGACGGTTTTTATTTTTTCAATGTCATCTAAAAGGGGTTTTGCCAAATTTTCAATCCTCCAGTAACCCGCAGTTTTATATCTCATCCCCTACTTTTAAGCTCAGCGCAGACCTATAATTAACCAAGCGGCAGGAAGCAAAAAGCGCCATGGATAAAAAGGAACTAGCAATCGCTATTCCAGCATCGGTAATCTCTGATACGCCGCATTTGCGAGAAAAAACCTCAAAAATCGGCTTGATTGGAAGGGCAGCGGCAATTTTCAGGGTGAACGAAATCATAGTTTACCCAGACAACCCTAAAGCCAATCAGGCAAGAGACGTGGATTTTATCGCTCTCTTGCTAAATTACCTGGAAACGCCACAGTATCTCCGCAAAAGACTCTTCAAGCTTGAGCCTCGATTGCAATTTGCGGGGATTTTGCCGCCGTTGCGTACGCCTCATCACCCTGTGAGCGGTAAAATTAAGGATTTGAAGGCTGGTGAGTATCGTGAAGGCGTGGTTTTGTCTCAAGCTAAAGAAGGCTTGCTTGTGGACATAGGCGTTGACCAACCGGCTCTTTTGAGGGAAAAACAGTTCGCTGTAGGCGACCGCTTAACGCTGCAAGTTGTTAAGGCTGGCGAGCAAGTTGAAGTACAAACCGTAAATCGAGATGATGTTCCCGTTTATTGGGGTTTCAGGGTTCGTGCGGAAAAACGACCTTTCGGGCAACTTGTGACGAGCGGCGAGTTTGATTTGGCTATTGCTACTGCACGGGTTGGTGATAAATTCATGGATGTTGCAGGTGAGATAGGGAAAAAATGGGAAATTGCCGGAAAAATATTGTTAGGGTTTGGCGCTCCATCGCGTGGTTTGCATGAAATTGCCAAAGAGGAAGGCGCAAAGCTTGAGGCGATTGTTGATTTTGTTGTAAACATGATTCCTGAGCAGGGAACCGTGACAGTTAGGACCGAAGAGGCGCTTTTGGCTTCGTTAACTATTTTGAACATGCAATTTAATTACTAAATAATCTGCTTTTGCGCTTTTGAATTATTAGGGGTACCCTCTTTTTAGCTGTGAAAACTAGGTCTAAAAAGATACCTACCCCTCTCCCTCATTTTGCTACTCAAACACCCAAACAAAATGCGCCTACCCCTCTTCTCGCAGCCGCTGAAAGGAGACAGTGCAGCCTCGGGGCACAAAATTAGTGTTTTGTCTGAATGTTTTTTTGGTTTTTAGCTAAAGAAATAAATGCATCGTTGATTATTTTGCTCTCTATGCTGTCTCTTGACATTGCGATGCCAACTGCATTGTTGATTGTGGTTACTGTCGCTATGCTGTTAAACAAGCGTGTTGAAGAAAAGCTAAAGTCAACCATTGAAGAAAAAGAGTTCAAGACGAGAGACATAATTCTTCTTGTCGTCTTTATGGCGATTATAATTTCTGCCATAGCTTACATTTCACTAATTAACCCGGGTGCAGTTTTCCAAAATATCCTACTTGTGTTCTTTCTCTCATCGTACACTGTGTTGCTTTTCACGTTTTCATACGTGTTCTCTAATCTAACAAAAATAAGAGCACAACTGCTTTCGCTGGGTTTTGGCATTGCTGGCTTGATTGCTGGGTCTGCTAGTCTTTTAGGTCCGCTTCAAGATAACTTCACCGTTTATAGAGCGGTCGCGTTCTTTGGTTTAGCAATCTTTTGTTTCGGAGTTGCAGTTTTTGAACAGAAAAAGACGTCTTCTAAAGCGAAGTGGTATGTGGCTGTCCAGCCGCCGGCAACATTCGTTCTACTATTCATATTCTTTAACTTTATTCACAACACAGGTACTTTACAAGTATGGACTCCGTTTCTTATGGATGTTTTCGGGTTAACATTCGCTATTTTAATAATTTTGTATCTTAGCTCCATGTTTACTTGGAAAACAGTGGGTCTCTTTGCGGTGCTCTTAACAGTTATGGATATCATATTGGTTATAGGTACGGGGACAATGGTTGCTGCTGCAAAACAGTTTACTGGGCTTGGCCTTCCAGTGCTGGTTTATTTGCCAAACATTCCCCTTATTTTGTCACAGCAAGGTCCATTATTTAGAGGGCTGGGTTTAGGTGACTTTTTCTTTGCAGGGGTTCTAGCAGTTCAAACGTTCAATAAATTTGGTAAAAAAACCGCCTTCATTGCAACTGTAGCAATGGCTGTGGCATTCGGCATTTGGGAAGCGTTCCTGCCAGACATTTTAAATTGGCTTCAACCGATCATTGGACGCGAAATCGGTGGTTTCCCAGGAACTTTAATGATTATAAGCGGCTGGGCACCTATTATAGCAATAGCATGGAAATTACTTAGCAAGAGAAAGGTTGCTGAGGAACCAAGCAAAGAAATAGTCAAATAAATAATTTTTTAGGGAAAAATAGGTTAAAAATAAAAGTGAGGCTTTTTTACCCGAATAGGGCGCCTAATCCTTCTAGCGCTGCTTCTTCTTTGGCTTTTTCTTCTTCAGCTTTCTTCTTCTTGTCTTCCGGGGCTGCTGCTTTCGGTTCTGCTGGTGCGCCACCTGCTGGAGCTGCTACTGGAGCGGCAGCCATCATTGTTGGCGCGGCTTTAATAGCTTCATCAATGTTTACTTCGCTGAGAGATGCTACTAGTGCTTTCATTTGTACTGTGTCAACTGTGATTCCTGCTGCTGTCAAAACGTTTGTGACTGTTTCTTCGTTTATTTCTTTTCCTGCCTTGTGAAGGAGCATTGCTGCGTAAATGTTTTCCATACCTTTTCACCTCTTCATCGAGCTATTTTAACCTTTTTAGTTGGTCAGACCCGCCTCGCTTGAAGAAGCTGGTCGTTACCGTGAATTGGCAGTTGATTCTGCCATTTTCTTGCCGTTTAGAAGAATACCCAATTACTTAAGAACCTTTCGTACATACATTTCACGTAAATTCATCTCTGCTTTTCTAAGCTGTTTTTCCATGCGAAAAGTGGCTGATTTCTCAATAACGCTTATCTTTAAGACGAAGCACAATGCGGTGATTCATAGGTTAATGATAGTATGGGAAATGTTACAGTCGCCGTTCTCGGCGCTTCAGGTTACGGTAACAGCCTTGGCAAAAAAGGCACATCCACAGACATAACACTATACAACCTGAAAAAGGGCGAAGACACAGTAACCTTCATTGAACCAACACGGTACCCCGAAAGACTAGCCCCATTGTTCTACGCTGTCTCTCTAGCAAAAAAAGCAATAGTTATCGTAGATGAGATAAACGCCACTTTCGGCGAATGCCTAGTAATGCTCCAATGCGCAGACATTAAAAGCGGCTACATAATTCCAAGAAACTATATTCCCAAAGAAAAAATCGAACCACTCATAAAAGGGACAAGCCTAGAAAAATTTGAATTCGTAAAAGACGACCCTGCTTTTTTAAGAGAACAGCTCTTGGCTGAAGCTTCTCAGCAAAAACCCGCCGAGGTTCCAGTTGGACAACAGCCGATTGGAACAGTACCAGTGGATCACGCATTTAACGTTAAAGGCGTAGGTACTGTAATCCTAGGCATAGCTGTTAACGGCATCGTGCAGAAACATGCAACACTCAAAGTTCTTCCGGCGTCAAAAACAGCACAAGTCCGATCAATCCAAAAGCACGATGACGAATTTGATGTTGCAAGCGAAGGCGACAGAGTTGGGCTTGCATTAAAAAACATTGAAGTAGAAGACTTAGACCGCGGAACGGTTTTAACAAACGACCCCTCAATTAAAACTTCATCCACGTTGAAAACGCATGCTTCTTTAGTTAAGTATTGGCAGGCGCCGATAAAGCCGGGAATGGTCATGCATATTGGTCACTGGACTCAATTTATCACAGCTAAAGTGGATGCTGCTGCTGACGCGGGTGATTGGAGAAAACCAGCTTTGACTTTAACGCTGGACAAACCGCTTGTCTATCGCCCAAACGATAAAGCAGTGTTGATGTATTTAGAGGGGGCTAAACTTCGCGTTGCTGGAACGGGTGAGCTATTGTAACTAAGCCAATCGCCTGAAAAAAGGTTTTAATTTATAGATGTAATTTATAGATGAATATATCTAAATTGCGAGTTTTGCAGAAATTTTCGATGAATAATTTAAATTGTATATGTTAAAAAAGCGCTAAACCGCCTTAATCTGCAAAATAAAATTCGGAAGCCAAAAACAAGAGGTGGAAAAAGGTTGACCGTGGTTCTTGAAGAGAAATTGTATTTTTTAATAATTTTTGCGGTTTTATATGGATTAATCTTCATTAATTATATTGACATTCTTACTTCAGGTTACGGTTTCCATTTATGGTTAATTGCCATGTATTTTTTACCGTTCATTGGCTTCTCAATATTTAATTTTAAAAATTGGAAACTTACTATTGGATTAGGACTCATCGCGTCACTTATGGATGACGTATTTTATAACATTATCAGATATCTAATCGGCATTCACATTAATTTATCCCGTTATTATGATCTATGGCTTATTCCCCAGAATGTACCGCTATTCAATTTTAACTTGGGTTTCGTAATTATACCTGTTACGTCATGGATGATGGCGTTTTCCATTTACATAAGAATCGCGGTGACGTATGTGCTGTTAAAGGATTGGAAATACCACTGCATAATTTGCAAGCATCCAATCGCTTATGCTGTAAAAAACCAAGGGCAAGTAAAAGTTTAACGCCAAAATTCAACCACCACGCAACCAAAAAAATAACGACGGCAGTAGTTGCCTGTTATCTATAGAGCAAAAACATCGGTAAATTCTAAGAAAAAATCATATACCACAAAGCAATCCATCAACCAAGAGTGAACTGATGTACAGAACTGGCGTTGCAAACCTGCCACTTCACGGTGGAAAAGCACCTTCATGGCTTACGGTACGCATGCGTAAGTTAGCCAAGGAAATAGCGAACATAATGATTGAGGAGCAGGGCACAGCCACATTTATCCAACGCTTATCTGACCCGTTCTGGTTTCAAGCGTTCGGCTGCGTCTTAGCCTACGACTGGCACAGTTCAGGAGTAACCACAGTAGTCACAGGCATCCTTAAAGGTGCATTATCGCCTGAAGAGCACGGCATCGCTGTTTGCGGAGGAAAAGGCAGAACCTCAAAGAAAACGCCCAGTGACATCGCTTTGGTTGGCGAGAAGTTTGGTTTTTCAGAACAAACCATCAAAACACTCACCTACAACAGCAAAATGACTGCCAAAGTGGATAACACAGCTATCCAAGCAGGCTATCAACTCTATCACCACGCCTTTCTGGTGACTAAAGATGAAAAGTGGGCTGTAATCCAGCAGGGCATGAGCGCAGAAGACCGCACAGCACGACGTTACCATTGGCTATCAGATAGCGTAACTAGCTTTGTTGTTGAACCACACAATGCCATTGTCGGCAACGCAAAACGCGAAAAAGCCCTCAACATGGTGGCAAAAGTCAGCGAAGGCGCCAGAAAAGCATCCGTTGACCTGGCAAAAGAACCCACGCGCAAACTCATGAACCTAATCCAGTCCACAGCAAAACCGCTCTACCAAAAGTCGCTGCAAGATTGGCTTCCAAAAACCGCTGATTCATGGCAGCAAGCCCTAAACACTCTTAACATGCCCCGCAACATAAGTTGGGATACACTGAGCCGAGTCTACGAGTTCCAACCGCAAAACTACGAGGAACTCTTGAGCGTAAAAGGCGTTGGACCAGCTACTGTCCGCGGTTTAGCTCTTGTAGCCGAGTTGGTTTATGGTGAGAAGCCAAGTTGGAAAGACCCAGTGAAATTCAGTTTTGCATACGGCGGCAAAGACGGCTTTCCTTTTCCAGTTGACCGTAAAGCAATGGATGAGTCAATCCAAATCCTCAAGCAGTCAGTGGAGGCAGCCAAAATCGGCGATAAAGAGAAACTGCGTTCGCTGCAGAGGCTAAGGCGGTTTGTTCCTGAGGACGCAAATTCTTAAAACAGGCTACAGCCATTAAGATTGTTGAGGAATCAAGGGTTTGCCTGACATTGGAAAACAAAGAATCGGAGCAGCCACTGGAATACTAGCACCCATCCTCGCGTTCACCTGCATTCTGGCAGCCATCGCGTCTTACTCCCAGTTCAGTTGGACAAACAATGCCTTAAGCGATTTAGGCATCATTCCAGGCATAACTGGGCCACTCTTCAATTTCGGACTCTACGCCAGCGGGCTTTTAGCATTCAACTTTGCATTATTCGGCTTGTTTACCTACTTTGGAAAAAGCTGGGTTGGCAAAATTGGAGCAACAGTTTTTGCAGCAGCCACACTAGCGCTCATCGCTATTGGCGTTTTTAACGAGAGCTATTCTGGAACGCACTATGCCGTTTCCGTAGCGTTCTTCGTGCTTATGCCCATATCAATGTTCGTCATTACCTGCGCGTTTTGGCTCGCTCATCAGGGGCGAATGGCTGTTTTCACGGTTTTGGCGGGGATTGCTGCAGCGCTGCCGTGGTTACTGTTGTTTGCGTTTAACTATGTTCCAAATGTGGCTATTCCAGAATTCGTATCAGGGCTTGCTGTTTCAGCATTGACCATTGTGCTTGGCTACAAAATGATAAAATCAAGTTAAAATTGATTATTTTTTAATTTCCTTAGCAGCGTCCATGTACATTTGGGCGCAGCAATAAGAAGAAAAAGAAGCCTTGTAACCCTTCCCTTGTGCATATTTGACGGCTTCTTCGCTGGGGAAAGCAACTGCGTCCACTCCAGCCTTTAACGCTAAAACATCTATCAGACTGCGGGATGCGCCTTTTGGACGCATGCACCCTAAAATCAATGGGATTTCAGGAAACATCAGCCTTGCAACTGAGGCGACTTTGGCTATGTCGACTGGTTTGGGCGGCGGTGTTTTCGCCATGGCTGTTCCATGTATAGGCATGAACGCTATTATTACTAAGGCAGAAGGCTTAACTTTCCTTATCATTCTGAGCGCTTCTAGTTCGCCATCTAATTTGCCCTCATTTAACCCAACGATAACATGAGGCACAAAATTTAATTCTGAGTTATGCAGAGCCATGAGCGAATCCACATAATCCTGAACGGTTACTTTAAGGTTGTAAATTTTCCCCAACGTTTCTTCTGAGCCAATTACATCAATTAACGCTGCATCAACCATAGCATCCTTGAGTGAAACGGCGGTTTCAAGATTTATTATGCCTGTGTGCACAAAAACGGTTAAGCCAAGTTCGCGCTTGATTCTCCTAAGTGCAGGCACGAACATGTTAAGAGGCACAGAACCATCAGGCAGACACCCGCCGCTGACAAGGCAACCTTGAGCACCATCCTGTTTCAGCTTCAAGCATAACTCAAACAGTTCCTTCGGTGAAAGCGCTGGATGCATGGTTTCAAGCACTTTGCCTCCGCAATGTTTGCAATTCAACGCGCAAGATGTACCAGTAACGGAAATAGTTGGAAAATTGGTTTGGGAGGAGCAGTAATATTTTGTTTTGTAATAGGTGAAGCTTGGGGAGTAAAAGCGGATTTCTTTTGGCTTCGGCGTAAAGAAGCCTGATTCCAGTAAGCTTAAGAGTTCTTTTTCGTTTAAGGTCCAAATTGTTTTGGGAGAGAGCTGAGGCATAGTTTTCTATCTGAAGAATTCTTTGCCGTGCTTAATAGTATAGCGTAAGTTACTTGTTTTTCCTAAGATACCTCAGCATAATCAAAACTGTGGTTTTTAAGATGCCCAGCTTTGCAAGTTAACCGTTAGCACTACGCCTAGTTAAGCCCTTTAACGGCAAGTGCTGCTTAAACAGAATTGAGCCCAACCCAGAAGCCAGCAAAGTCTATTCAATTTTCCATCGTTTTGCAATTTTCACCATCAAGAAGACAACGAAAGCAACAATTATGAACGTAACCAAAGCAACCAAGAAATCGCCAACACTGAACGTTTGCGACCCCAACTGAACAGAATACGTGGCTAAATCCGCCAGCCCCGGAACAGCGAGCCCAATCAACGGCAACAACAAATCCTTCACGAGCGCCTGCACTAAACCGCCCAAATACAAGCCTATCACGAATGCAACGGCAAGCCCCATAACCTTGTACTTCGACAGAAAATCAATAAATTCATTCCACACGCCTTTCGGAGGTTGCGGTGCTGGAGCTTTCTCAACGGCTTCTCTAATTTTCCTTAGCTCAACTAACATCTCATCTTCTTTACTCAAAAAGAGAACCCCTAACTATATTTCTAGCCCTCAATTCATAAGATTATTGTTGCCGCCTAAACCTTGAACTCTAAGAATTT
>PKYH01000011.1 GCA_003133625.1 Candidatus Bathyarchaeota archaeon
CCATTTTCTTGTTTGGGCTTTAGTGGGAGACTATGGGACAAGATAGAAACGACTGAAGTTGTTCGAGTGCTTGGGACTGTGCTGTAATATGCCGAAGTATTTTACAGTTTCTCTTTTCTCATATTGCTATACGCTAATATCATAAGACTGCTTTATCAATTCCATGGCATACGATATTTGCTCTTTTTCCTTCAAGTCAAACGATCTTTCTTGCCCTTGTTTGAAGAACCATCCGAAATATATCTTGTCACTAACCCATTTCTTAGGGTCTTTAAATGTTCTTGGGTCGGTTCTTATTCTAACTCTGATACTGCTCTTTCTAAGCAAGAGTGCCACAAAGATGGATTTGGCACTTGGTTTACCTCTGAAAAAGACACAGTCGGTTCCCGATGGTCTGTGGTTGATTTCTCCGAGAGAGGATATTTGAACAGTTAGTTCCTTAACCAAATCCCTTACGCTACCATCCACCCAAGCAAGCATCTTTTCATAGCTTTGACGATGCTCTGGAATAAGTTGTTTCTTTTCTTCTTTCTTTTCAATCTCGGAACTTTTTTCCGTAAGAGATAAGGTTTCAAACAAGTATGCATAAACACTTGGAGCATCTTCTCTTCGATAGGTTTGAACCTCAAGGATTTTCGTATCGAAGCTTCTTGTTAGAATTTTACATGCTTCGATGACCTTATCAGTTTTTTCTTCTATCACTACTACGATTTTTGGCGATTGATGTGATTGATTGAGTAGTTTGAAAAGCCATCTATGTAGATTTTCGTCTATTCTTTCACTAAAGTAGTCTCTAAGTGTTTTGTTATTATTTATCCCATCAAAAAGACTTTCGACAATGTCGTTTTTTGTCTGTTGATTATCCATGCTATTTATGAATCTTGTTAATTGGTCGTTTATGTGTTTGTAAGGGTCGTGGTCAGATAATTCAATTTCAACAATGTATAGTTCCTTTTTCGCTGGGTCTATAACGAACCCATCGGGTTCTGCTCCTAAACCCGTAAGTGATTTCAACGTTATCGCACTATCAAGATAAACAGTATCTTGTCCAAAAATCTCTTTTGCGAGTTTTTTTATGATGGGATGAAATTCCTCGACTTCTTTGGTAGGCTTCCATAAATTGAATTTGATGCCATCAATAATTAATGTTTTAGGCATTTATATCGTTGAACAATTAAATCTCTACATATAAAAGATTTTTGACGTCTGCATACTTTTGGCTTTAGTCTAGGAAAAGTTCTTTAGCTGTGTCTATCTTTATCAAACAACGAATCAATTCTTTTCAATAGGAAAGTGGTTTTGCATGAAAGCTTCGTTTGGTTCGGTTAGGATATTTGGGCAAAAATACGAAAAAGACATTGTCGTGCACGTCGATGGAAGCATAACTAAAAGAAAAAAGAAAAAATCAAAAGACTTAAAGCCAATTTATGGCCACACCCCACTGTCAGAACGTGAATTGGATTTCCTAGCGCAAGAAGAACCTGAAGTTGTATATGTCGGAACAGGCTATGAAGCCGCTCTGCCCATCACTGAAGATGCCCAGAACATGCTGAAAAAATACGAAACAGTCATCATGCCAACGCCAAAGATAATTGAGAAAATAGAGCATGAGAAAAGGGAAGCTGCCGCTATCATTCACGTAACCTGCTGACCATCCGCGTTACAGCCACGACAAGAAGATCAGAAATTTACAATGAAGCACTCACTCACAAAAAAGAACACAATTCTATAAATCATCTAAGAATCCAATAAAGCACACCATTTCAAAAGAACGCCGAAACCAAAGTTCAAAACGCATTTGTCAACAGCTCGAAACCTGGACGTTCTGTCCGCATACAGATGAACGATTTACGAAGAACAAAGGTTTCACACAAAAAGAAATAGGCAAGACTTAGCGCATATTTCTAAGTAGGACGTTAACATGTGTGGAATAGTTGGAATTTTTGACATACACGAACCGCTTGAATATGAATAACCTCAAAACGTTTTTCACTTCTTTGATTGATTGAGCCAACCTTCATAAACCTCAAGAATCAAATGTCANNTCGAGATCGGTGGAAACAAAATTCTCATAGAAGACAAGGGAACTAAAGTTTTCTTTGATTTTGGTCAAAGCTTCAGTTTTGGCGCTGATTTCTTCACGGGTTGGCTTTCTCCTCGTGCAATAAATGGGTTGGGTGATCATTTTGAGTTTGGTTTGCTTCCTAAAATTCCTGGGCTTTACGCTGAACAGCAATTGGCTTCTACAGATTTGCCTTATGAGGAGCCTGAAATAGACGCCATTTTTCTCTCTCATGCCCACTTCGACCATGTCGCCCACATCTGCTTTGTCGACCCCAAAATCCCAGTTTACCTTGGCGCTGGAACTAAACTCTTTATGGAGTCAATGGAGGATACAAGCAGCTTTTGCGATTACCGAGAGCATGAATACAAAACCTTTCGCACAGGGAAGAAAATCAAGATAGACAACATTACCGTTGAGCCAATTCATACGGATCACAGTATTCCAGCGGCCTACGGCTTCGTCATCCACACCAGCGATGCCACTATCGTTTACACGGGCGATTTTCGTCTCCATGGCACAAGAAAAGACCTCAGCGAAGACTTCATCCAAAAAGCCAAAGGATCCAGCCCAGATTCACTAATCTGCGAAGGAACAAGAATGGCTTTACAGGAGAAACGCAAGAACTTCTCCGAACAACAAGTAGAGGACAAGAGTAACCAAATCGTTGCCTCAACTGACAAAATAGTCTTCGCTACTCATTACAGCCGAGACATAGACAGATTCCGAAGCTTCTACAATGTCGCGGTTAAGAATGGAAGAAAGCTGGTTATTCCGCCAAAGAACGCCTACCTGTTGAGCAAACTCATTCAAGATGAACACCTTGACGTTCCAGACCCATCGAAAGACAAGCACATCCTCGTTTACTACAAGCGCAAGAAATCAGGAACCTACGACGACTCTGACTATTACTTGTGGGAACGCCAGTTCATGGACAAAATGGCCAACGCCGAATACGTTCACAAGAACCAGAAAAAACTCATCATGGACTTGGATTTCTTCCAATTCGGAGAACTAATAGACATAAGACCCCAAAGAGGCAGCCCATTTATCCACAGCATGAGCGAACCGTTCAGCGAAGAAGACATAGAAGACGAGGTTCTGCACAACTGGCTTGACCACTTTGGAATGCAATTTCACCAGTTACATGCTTCTGGCCATCTTAACAAATACCAGATAGGACAAGTCGTCAAAGAGATTGATGCAAAGAAGGTGTTCCCTGTCCACACTGAAAACGCAAAGCTATTCGAAAAAATAACTAATAGGGTTCAACTTGTCAAACGTGAAAAAAGTTATTCAGTATAGGCTAGAATGCCAATCGCTTTTGGGCAAAATCCTATATTCCCTCTCATACAGACAGGTTAGAGGTAACTTGAAAGTTAAGGAGAATGGTGCATTATGAAACCTGTGAAGCTTGGAAATATTGAATCGTTATCTCCTGAGAGAATTCGCATAGCCAAAGTCTTCAAAGTACATATTGAGAAAGCTATAGACGAGCTGGGCGTAGGCTATGATGTGACTCTTCAAGGGCGGTTTGACAAAACGCCTATCTATATCGAGGTAGAAGTTAACTCAAAAGACGAGATTCCATAAGATCAAAGTAGTGCTGTTAAAGGGATTCTATTTCCTTCAGGTACTTTAGCAGTTTTAGCCCTTTTTGAGTTGGCGTGTACACAGTTCTCACGGGCTGAGAATCCATAACTTGACGCTCAACGAGACCCATCTTTAGCAAACTTCTTACTATTACTGTAACGCTTGATCTAGTTTTCACAACCTCTTTTTCAACATCAAACTTGAGAATTTCTGCGTAATGGACAGATTGTTTTTCGCAGACAAATTCTAACGTTTCGTAGAAGCCTTTCTTTGACATCTTTCTCAGCATGTCCAGGAAAGCTTTGCGTTTGTCGTTCGACATTTTCTAATGCACATCTCTTGATGTCAAAGAAGCTGTGATAAGGTGAAAGCATACATTTTATATGCTAAGAATACAAATTATAATCTATAACTTCAATTCATAACCCTTAAAAATCGTGAGGCACCTATAAGCTAAAAGCAAGAAATAGGACGTCAGGAACCAAAGAGGGATATATTTGGCTCAAACTTCGCCACCTAAGAAACTAGGCAGAAAAATCGGAATAGCATTTGTGGTAATAATAGTGCTAGTTGTTGTGCTAGTGGGAGCATTGGTTATAAACAAACCAACAAATGTGGCAAACACTTCTGAAACTTCAGTAACGCCTACAGATACACCGTACGTTAATCCTACACCTACTAATGCGCCATTCGATTTCAATATTTCAATTCTTCCTATGACAAGCATTACAGTGCACGCAGGAGTTAGCCTGCAGGGGTACATAGTTCAAGTTGAATATGTTAGCGGAGACCCTCAGACTCTTGTAACTTTGAACTTTGATAGTGCCTCATCTGAAAACTCTCAAAATGGCGGCATACTAATTGGGATCGACCCACCACAAGGTGAATTTGCATCCACAATGCAACATGGAGTGGTTTATCGTTTTATGCCCGACTTCGATAGCACACTAATAGTCAACGTACCTAACTCAATTCCTACAGGTAATTATCCTATAACTGTGATTGCAACAGGCGCAGGAGTAACTCACACTGCTACTTTAATCGTTTCCGTTGTAAACTAAAGTTTTATGTTTCAGACAACTAAGGACAGATAAATAGCAGATACCAGAATTTGTAGTGGTATTGTTTCAGAACTCTTTTAGTTTTTGCGTCTCTCAGCTTTTGACTATTCGGATAAGCTCTTTTCCTAGTTGATTTATTGGATAAAAAGGGCATAGTGACTCAAGCGGAATGGGCGAAAAAGATTAAAGAACGTGTGGTCATAAAATAACATCACTCTAAGAGCAGTGAAGAGTAGAGGCATCACACGCCTTTATCGCAAGCTTGCTCGCACCAAGCTTGTGTCGCAATATTATTCGCGTGTGTCGGTCCCCCAGACCGCTACTCTTTCACTACCCCAAATTACAACTTATACAAACTTGTATTAAAGCGTTTTGAAAAAATTGAAAAAAGCGTAAAATTTAAATGTACAGACTGCATTGTACTATTTGTTAGATGTGTGTAAAATGAAAGTAGGTACAAAATACGAATACCCTGATTGGAGATTGTTTCCTACGTTAATCGAGAATCTTGAAAAGATTTATGGAAAATTTGGGCTCAATCAGGTGACTGACAAAAAAATGCTTGCTGTATTTCTAGGTCATTCAGGACCAAGCGGTGGATTTCTAAGTAAATTGGGCGCAATGAGGACATACGGTCTAATAATTGGAAGGGGATTTGTCCAAGTTTCCGAATTAGGCAAAAGAATAGCTCATTCAGATAAATCTGGCGACCCCTTTGATGCCGTTAAAGAAGCAATAACCAATATTCCACTATGGAAAGCATTGTACGAGAAGTATACAAGTAAAGGTGTAGAACTGCCAGATGAGGATTTTTGGGTAGACTTACAGGAAATTGCTGGTTTAGTTCCAGATGACGCAAAAAAAGCCTCAAAAATTGTCCGAAACGATTATTTGGATGATGTACATTACCTTAAGACGTTAAAAGGAGCTAAAACTGAGGTTAAACAGATGAAAGACGAATCCAAAATAAACATTTCTGAGGCAAATCAAAGGCAAGAACAAAATACAGAATACAAAGAACCTACAATCGCAAATCCAAGTACCCTTAGTTCTGGAGAACTCTTAAAAGGATTATTTGAACAAGGAGCCTACGACTTAGCAAAGCAATTCATAGATTTCATAGAAAATAAGAACAAACCACAAAAAGAACAAAGTTGCAAAGAAGAACCAAAAAACTAATTTTTTTTATCTTTTTTGTCTATGACAAAAGACTTAACAGTATCTCGAGCGGGTGATCGATTTAGCCTGCGTTCAAGTTCAATCTCGTCTTTTCTTTTTCCTCTTTGAGTTTTTCCTTTTAGTATGCTCATGGAAAATGAACTATCTTCCATTATCTATCTACACAGCAATTGAGTATTTCCTAAAGAAATATAAGGCTCTTTTTATGATCTATTTCCTGTTCTTTCAAGAAGTATTTTTAATCGTTTCCAAAGAGTATAACTAAGACCAAATAAGCAACAAACTACTAAAATCATTACTGAATGAAAATGGGAGGCGACTCCCACCCAATTTATTAGTTTTCTACTCAAATAGTTTTATAGGGTGTGATCTTATTGGCAAGTCATCGAACCTCTGACAGAGACCGTTTCACGAGACGGTCAAGGACAGGACGTAGCAGACTTCCTGGTCGCGTGAGAGATAATATTTTCCACCGTGATAATTTCGTTTGTCAATTTTGCATGGTCAAATTCCCTGTAGAACAATTAACCGTTGACCATCTCATTCCCCTAGCTCAAGGGGGAATTGACGAGATGACTAATTATGTTACAGCTTGCAGAAGTTGCAACGAGAAGAAAGCCTCCATGAGCACCAAAGAATTTGCCGATTGTATAAAAATAGACATAGTAAAGTTACCAGTACATGGTGACTTGATTATTGATAATGAGAATCTTCCGATCCAATTTCGCCTACTTAGAAAGCGAGTTTTCGATAAAACGCGAGCAGCAGATGGGCGTCTTCAACGAAGTACAGAAGCACAGAAAAGGTTAGAGAAGGCATTTCGGCTTGAATTTCATGAAACAGAACTAGGAAAGGAGGTTAAAGCGAAATACCCTGACCTGCCTGGATCTGCTCGAGTAATGTTGCCTCAAATTCTATCTATTGGTAAAAATAATTCTGAAATAGCCTTATTGATTGAACTGGCGAAATCGGCCCATACTAGAAACCTGATTGGGACTGAAATAACAGGGAGAAATTCAGTTTTCGAGGAATTGGACAAAGCAAAGAAACACGCAACAGCCAACCCCACCCTATTAAAGAGGATTAATTGGGCAATAGATAGGTGGCAAAAGACTAACTGTCACTCTTAGCCTTATTCAAATAACTGAGAAAATTTACGGTTGGATAGCCGAAGGATGCAGATGCACCAGCCCCCAAAAAAAGTGTTATTTTTCTTATGATGTCCGTATTTTCGTCTCCCCCGTAAGACTTCATACATTTGAATAACCTAAATCTCTAAGAACTTGCGTATAATTTTAAGCAAAATTTGATTTATCCCTTAATTTGAATNNTTTTGAGGGTTCATTTTTTCTGTTTCTTTTCTCGTTGTCGTGGCCTGTTCCAGTAAGGGCTCTTGCATTTTGGGCACACTTTTGGTTCTTCTTCAATGTTGCGGGGAACCCACACATGACCGCATCTTTCACACTGAAATGCTGGAATTTGGATTTTGCCCATGGCAAGTAGTAATACCGCTATTGTATATAACGCCTGCTATGTTACTATTGGAATAACCTTTATATTATATACCTTTTAGTATATTACTATAAGGTATGATGAGCATGAGTGCCATGTTAAGCACCAAAGAAAGCTTGCAATTTCCCTACAAATGTAACAAGACTGACGAGTTTGAAAAGGCATTCCGAAAATTGGATACGCCAGTACAGAAAACAATTCAAAAAACCATAGAGGAAGTTCTTTTTAGACAACCTTATGCGTCTAAGAAACTTATCTCAGCCGAACACAAAGGTAAAAGAAGCCTCAGGAAAGGCGATTACCGAATCTTGTTCGCTGTGTGCGAGGAATGCGTAAAACTCCGCGAGGTCGACATAAACAGGTGCAAAAGCTGCCAAAGCCATGGAACAAATGACGTAATGATTTTTACGGTCGGTCACAGGAAAAAAATTTACGATGCTTAACTTTGGAGCGTCTCGCCTTGAATAACAAAATGAATAATAAAATTCAAAAATCATCAAACCCAAAATCTGAAATCGTTGAATACTTGGAAAGCCACGGGATTGCAAGTGAAGATGAGCTTGCTGAAGCATTGCACATGCACATCCTAGATGTTCTGAACATTCTTTTTGAAATGGAAGAGAAAGGTATTGTCAGGAGCGTTCCTGATGAGTCTTCTCCTGATAGCAACGGAGGTTAAACAGTCTCATGNNGAACTCTTTTTGAAAATACAGACGCTGGCCAATCAATGCGGATGGATTCACGGAAACCGAACACCCTATGCAACATTGGTAAATAAAGTTTCCAGCGTGTAATGTGAAAAGAGAATAATGCAAGTACTTGAAAGAAACAGGCAAGATGTAACCCCGAAATTCGACCCATACTACATCGAGAAATCTGAGTTTGCAACCGCAAAAATTCTTGATTCCATAAAGACCCAACTATCTGCAAACAAGTTACAAGCCACTGTTCTAACCGAAGTTCCTTTTGAATTTGGAAGATACGACATAGTTGTCGCCTTGGACAATCGAAGCAAAGTCGGTACAGAGAGCGAAAAGAAAATCAAAATCGAGGTTAAGGCGAGTCTAGGAATTGATCTTGGGCAAATTCAGAGGTACATGTGGGATTTTTCAACTCTTATACTTTCGAGAGTCGTGACTCGGCAAGTGGTCAAACTCAGGCCTTCAGAGCTTCAACCTTTTGTAACCTTTACACTGCAAGAACTTGATTCAAAATTAGACAGATTACTCTCGAACAAGCTGTATGCTATTCCTGGAAAAGACTGCATAAGTTGTCAGGATGAAACCTGCAGACATTTCCAGAGACGAAAAAAGGGCAGAGAACCACCCAGAGTTATGACTTTCTCTGATTTAGAATTTGGCGAAGACTTGAAATCTTTTTTTGGAAATCTGCCTTATGTTGCGAGTCAAACCGCTGTCATGGTAGTTGAGGAACTCCAAGACTTTTCTAACCGAAATAAAGCTGTTCTTACACCTACACAAATCAGAATTGGGGGAGAAATTTGTGGCAAAAACTTGGTCGAATCAAATAAGGAAGGTAAGTACTATGAAAGCTTGGTTTAACCCTGTTAGCGCACCTGCAAACAATTATTCAGTTTACGGTTGCCCACCAAACATTAGTTTGGGTAGCTCAATAAACTCAACTAAAAAACCTGACCAATCCACTCAAATTGATTTTACCTTCACATCAGGTGGTCAACGATGGTCTTAAGTCGCAGAGAACAAAAAGGAATAAACTTATTCTCGGAAAACCGTGTCCAGGAACTAAGCCAATCCAAATTTCTTGTTCATTCCGAGAGTTTTGCATCGGTATTATATGAGGTAAACTGGACAGGCAAAAAATGGACTTGCACATGCGCCGATTTCAACCGAAACCAAAAAAGCTGCAAACACATCCACGCAGTTAGCTACTATCTAAGCGTTAAGGCCTTCATTCCAGCGCTCAAACCAGACAACGAAGCAAAACTATCTTGCCCAAGATGTGGCTCATCAGAAAAAACTCTACATTGCATCCGAATTAACAAAAGTGGTCCTGTTAAACGGTATCGCTGCAAACATTGCAAAAAAACATATTCTAACAGGAATGGTTTTGAAGGCATGAAAAATCAGGCAAAGATAATTGCAACCGCCATCGACTTATTTTATAAAGGGCTTTCACTCAGAAAAATTAGTGAACATTTTGAGACTTTGTACAGCACAAAGATTTCTTATACAACAATTTTCTATTGGTTATCAAAATACGTCGAACTTGTAGAAAAATTTGCTCCAAACGGACCCATGACAACAGGAGAACGGTTAGCCGCAGACGAAACAATGATCAAATTAAGAGGTCGACACCTTGTGCTTTGGGGACTGTTAGATCGCGAAACCAAAATCTTAGTCGCTGAACATATAAGCGCCAGACGATCAACCGAAGATGCAGTTGTTCTGCTTGAGAAAGGACAGAGTAAAACAAAACCTTTTCAGGGCCAAGTTTCTGAATTGATAACTGACGGCCTGAATTCCTACGCAGAAGCATTGAAACTTTCAAAAAACAGAACAGTTCCTCTAATTCACATCCAAGGTCCTGGACTTACTGGAATAAAATCCAATAACGAAATGGAGAGACTTATGGGAACTGTAAAGGAAAGAACAAAATTAACGAAACATTTCAACAGTGAAACAGGTGCTCAACTTTTCAGCAAAGGGTTCCGCCAATATTATAATAACTGCAGGGGTCACATGGCGCTTGGTGGCAACACACCTGCTCAGGCGGCTGGTCTGACAGACAAAAAGCTTACGTGGATAGACCTGATCAGTAAGGCCCAAGAAAAATATAAACAATCCTTAAGTAGATTACCTTAAGATTTTGAAATTTGCTCAAAAGAATTTGCGTAAATCTCCACATTTCTCCATCATAATTACGTTGTAAGCGAATTTCAGAATTTTTTGCCACTTTTCATTCTCATTCCGAGTTATACTTTTTGGGATTCTAATTCCGATGGACTCTGCTGGCGTCTTCCCTTTTAGGCTGGAATGGGGGCGCAAATATATGTGCTCAAACCGCTTAAATTCTACGGCTAACGAAACCGTTTCAAGTGACATGAACCTATATGGATGCAAGCATTCATCCTTTATTTCATTCCAATAGCTCTCATCGTGGTTAACGATATTGTAGCATTGTGCCTTAGTCCTAGTGTACAATTCAACATCTGGAAGCAACATTTTTACAGCCTTTCGGTGGCACCCGCCGCCGTCACATATTACCGTACGGGGTTTGCAGGAAAACGTCTCAACTGTCTGCTCCAAACACTTTAAAGAGCGCTTGTAGTCAAAGCTGAAGTCAGTTACCATCGGAGTCGGGTAACGATTCTCCACAACTAAGGCACCAGTGATATAAACAAAGCGACGTACCCCGATACCGAAATGTTTCAGTTCCTTTCTGTCAAGCTTTTCAAGTATATCGTGGAAGTTGATGTTTTTGTTCTCAAGGTCGAAACTTTTTAGTTTGCTTCTATAAACGTTTTCAAGTATATCGTGGAAGTTGATGTTTTTGTTCTCAAGGTCAAGTTGCTTGATCCTGCTTCCCAAAGTGTAAATCGGGTAAGGCGAATAGTCTATTTCAACCGTTCCGAGTTTCACTCTACTATCGACTAATTTGCGAATCGCTATTGGTTCAAAGTGACCCAAAATTAAGTTTGCTCGTCTCACAATCGAATATACCGCATCTGAAGAGATTGTTTTTATTTTGAACCCCCTTCTATAAGCTTCTCTTTCAAGTTCTTTGTTAATTCTCGCCAAATCATCCCCTTCCTGAAATGACAACAATACAATGCCCCAAAGTTCAAAAGGAAAATGCAGACCTTTGTCGACACCCCATCTGAAAGTGATGTTACAACATTTACATTTCCATCGATGGCGATTCAAAGAGTCATGGGCGACTATGTCAACATGACCGCAAAAAGGGCACACTACAGGGTCTTGAGAATACAAAAACAATGGAAGAGCTCCGAATTCTTTTATTGACAACTGAGGATCCCACAATCTTTGGACTTTTCTCCGACAATTTTCAAGTTCAGCATCATAGGTTGTTGATGGCTCCAACTGTGATTGTCTGAACTTTGTGTGCTCCAACGGACCGCTCAATACCTTTAGTTTTCTATATACATCGCAAACTGACGAATCTATGAAATCAGATAACCTTTCTCTTGGACTGTACTCGGGCTTAGGAAATATGCCATGCTGATAATCCTTTAGCGAAAACGCTGGAAACTGTAGCTTTTTAACCGTTTCTTTCTGCATTTATTTCACCATTTGTTTTTAGGTTCACAGAGAATCACCGTTTTTGAACAGTTATATGATCTTCCAAGAATTTCACCGCATTTCCAACAAGACCAAAAATGGTCATGTTGGATCTTCGGTGATTTTCTAAGATGTTCATTTTTCGGTGTAAACGATGATCTTGAATTAATGGCGACATGGTTTGCTAATTTTTGCCTCCTAAGGTTTTGTTAAGCTCGGTTCCAACCAAGCATTTTTTGAGACAAAATTCTCTGGTAAAAGTTGCCCCTATGTGTGAACAATAAAACCGATTGGTTTCGCCGATGTTTTGCATTTTATTGCATTGTAATCGGCTTTCAACTAATACTGCGACGATAATGTGCTTGTTTTTGATAACTTCGAGTACTCTAGGTATAGCTGCAGCGATTCCTTCGCTTGCCAAGTAATATGGCTCAAGTTCCACAGCGCAAGCTGTGCGAATATACTTTGACAGTTTTTTAGTTCTTTCATTGTAGAATTTTTGAATACGAATCGGTCTGTTTGGATCATTAAGCTTGAGGATCCCGATTTGCAAATCATGCTTAACCTTAAAAAGCTCAGACCTTATGATTTCTGCTTCAATTGACCCCATAGGGAAGGAAACTTGAATCAGGGTCCCTTCTGGAGGTTGAAGGATTAAATTTATGCTTTGGGTTTCGGCATCTTTTTGTAGATCCTTATATAAGCCGAATATTTCCTCTTGGTTTTTTAGACTGATTATTTTGCATTGGTAATACTTTTTTAGCTTGGGGCTTTTTTGGATTTGGAGCGGTATGTTTGGATCGTCAAGTTTCTTTATTCTAATTTTCATGTTGTGCTTGACACATAAGAGGGCGTCATGCACTATTTTCTCTTCGTTTGAACCTCTTACAAAAGATAGCATCACTAAACTCTTATCCATCAGTTCTAAAACTAGGCTTGTACTAGAGGCATCCCTTCTCATTTTTTTATAAAAGCCAGCAACCTCCTGACCTATTTTGAGGGCTGAACTTTCGAGGTTGCTTGCCATTATTATCTGCCTTGTTATGGTGAATTGAGTCTAGGGTAGAAGGTCAATCTTGAACTGAACATGTTGGTTCTGTTTCAAACTTCCTGCTTCAGGGCCTGTACTCTCCACTGTTTCAATAATGGACCCAAGTATACCGTCTCCAAAGCATGCTTCCATTCCGCTGAAACTAAATGACCCTTTAAACCGCCTTGGAGACCAATTTCGGTTTATCTCTTCTTTAAAGAGAATTGAGAACCTACACATGGGTAATCTCTCCATTCTTAAGTTTACTAAGTTGAAGCCAAACTGGAAGCCTTGCCAGGAAGATGTCGACGTTCAGTTCATTTTCTTCCCCCAAAATAATCTCCCTAAGAGGCGATCCAACTGGCAACTCGTCTGCCACAAAAGCTTTCAGTTTGGAGAGATTAACAGTCTTTCCTGCCTGTCCAGACCCTTTAAAGGAGACCTGCTCGAACTCATTTTTCTTTTTGTTCTCTTTTTGATTAATCGTGGTTGTTTAGCCCTGTAAGAATAATAGCAGAAAGGCAGCGTTCTCTGCACGCGGGATAATTGGCTTCAGTTTAAGCTTGTTTCTTGGGGATTGGTGAAATCCTGGGCTTTTAATTTCCAGACGAAAAAATTTTAATGCATCATCATTACATACACTCGAACCATGCTCGCAAGTTCACAGCCAGTAACTTCGAACGCCTTTGTTTTGGTGCGACGAACGGAAGGAAAAACATTGCAAGTCACTGATCTTCATCTGAAGAAATCCGGAGAATGCAAGCACTACAAAACGCACTTTTTTGAAGATGAAGGTGTTTTCAAAAGAACATGCTTGTTATGCGGCTATACCGAAGACATGCTCAACTGGGCAAGTATACCCGCAACCTTGAAAAAACTCGGCCACGTCGCTACACTCTTACAAAATAAGCAGTTTACCATACGCAATATAAGACAAGTGTTAGGCTGCTCCCCTTCGGCAGCTTGGTCATACTATGCAACCCTGTTGACGGTAAAGAAAAGGCTAAGGTCAAAGAAGCCCGAAGTGGAAGAAAGTATGTATATTCAGCCGAGAACGTTGCAGCATTTGGTTTTCCTCTTTAACAGATTTGGACCCATTAAAATTTCATGGAGCGAAGTAAAACAGGCTCTCGGAGTTTCTCGTACCTGTGCTCACCGATACCACATGGTTTTTCTATTCCTTCAAGAAACGCTGGGGGCACCACAAGAATCTGTCACTTCGCCCATAAGATTAAGCACAGCAGAATACAAACCTCCGACCCAAGCGGGCGACAAGGAAAGGGCATCAACTTGGGTCAGCCTTCTGGAATTCTCAGCACACCAGAACAACGAAACTCTGTGCAAAGTTAAAGATATTTTTTCGAAAATTGAAGATCCTATGCTGTCAAAAACGGCAAAGGATTTGCCTAGACCCTGCTTATATACGAAAAGGGCTCAAAGGCTTGGGCTCCATAGTGAATATGATGATAATCCTCATATTGGTTTGAGGCTTCGCCATCTTAACAATTTAGCGGCTTTCGAGCACCCGCTTATACTGGAACTCCTGAAAAAAGGCACCACGCGAATGGCCGACTTTGGTGAAAAAACAAAAGAATACTATTTGTTTGGAGACTTGTTCGGCCTTAGACTAAGGAAACTTGGGGCTTTCCTTTCCGCAGCTAATACGCGCTCACATGCACGGACAGACGACATCGTAAATGCCTGTTTCATTTTATGTCTTAAAAGTTTTGATCGCAAAGTAGCCTTGGGGCATGCCATTCAAAAATTAAGCGTTAGTGAGAAGTTGCTTGAGGCAGTTGACTTGTTTTTCCGCCTTGAAAGCAAATCTAAGGAGGCTTGACAAAGACTTGGCAATCGATATCCGGGTGAAAACGATAACTGTCAGTCACCCAATCGTCAATAAGCTCTTCAGTTTAGGAGAAGGAAGGTTAGTTGCTTTTGGATGTACCAAAAAACGTTTTATTACAGTTTTTGAAAGAAAACTCCGTTGGACTGGAGCGTTCTTAGTTGCAGCTAAGTGGTATCCAAAATTAGATCGGATCACTGATGCTGTGTTTGTTTTAGTCCTTCGAGAACTCGGATACGAAGACAAATTTGACAAAGCAAGAAATGAGCTTAAAGTCCAAGATGATCTATTATTTGCAGTTGATGCACTACTTGGGATTTTGGAGCCCATCACAGAAAGATCAGTTAGTTCGCAACATCGTTGAAAACAGAATAGAATTGCTACTCTTAGCCGCGCCAAATTATTTAAGCACTATATTTATGTTGACAGATAGGGGTCGGGTGTCGAAAGTTGTATTTCTGTTCGCTTTCTGCGGTTTTCTTAGATTCTTAGACGCAATAGAAGTTAAATCAAAAGAAGAAATCCAAGTTCTGCAAATTATAGCCTATAATCTAAAATATCGTCAAGCACCTAATTGGTGATTAATGTTCGGCGTAAGTGAACTGAAGAATTCGATAAAAGTTACAGAAAACTTTGTTGAATGCCCAGTTAGAAACTGCAAAACAATTGTTCCAAGACAAAGAAGGCGGTTTCAACGTTCAGACAAGTTCTTGTGTCCAGAACACGTTATTTACATTTCGCCCTCAACTTTTGAATACAAAAAGCAAACAGAGAACCTCTTGTGGAATAAAGAAGCTGATCTCAACCTATTGAAAAGAATAGCCTTAGTCAAACGTGAAAGCAGAATTGCTAGAGATAATAGTGAAGATGCAGTAACTTGGAATGTTTTCAGGTTTCTTGAAAAAGAAAACTTGTTGTCAAGGTACTTATCAATGCTTTCAAAAAGCGAGGTAAGAAAGCCAGAGATCGTGTATTGGTCATATTCTCAATCT
>PKYH01000128.1 GCA_003133625.1 Candidatus Bathyarchaeota archaeon
AAACGCTTGATTCTATTTAAAACTGAGACTGATGATATACCGCACTCTTTGGCGATTTCTTTCAAGCTTGTGCGTGCATCTTGTATCAGAATATGTAAAATCTTGCTATCAACCTCATCGATGTCAACGATAGTGCCCATCTTTCTTCAGGCGAAGATTACTGCTATCCTTTAGATAAAGCTTGTTAACAAGTCTGGCAAATATGCGCAAAATAGTGGTTTTTTAATGATATAAATAATCGTGCATTTAGGCACGCCAAAATGACATTAAATTAGTAAAAAATGGGTTTATCACTAATTTATTTTTAGTAAAAGCCGTAACTTGCAAAAATTTATAAAGAGAAAGCGTTCACTAGATAGCTCACAAAATAAAGGAGAAAATAGAAAAATGGAAATTGCTAAAAATAAATCTGCAGCTATTGCGATTTCGATGTTCTTAATAATTTCAATGTCAGCTTCAATGATGCTATTACCAACTACCAGCGCACATACGCCTGTATGGAAGATTCCGACATACGCTTTCATCAATGCCGAACCTAATCCAGTAGGCGTCGGTCAGCAAATAAACGTTATAATGTGGATTGATAAGATACCAGACGGAGCAGCTGTTGGCAATACCATTAGATGGCATAACTACAACCTCACCATTACGAAGCCTGACGGCACAACAGAAACAACGATTTTCCCTACTTGCCAGGACACAACTTCAGCACAGTTCACTTCATACACTGCTAGCCAAACTGGCACGTACACTTTCACTTTTACTTTCCCACAACAAGCATATACATACACAGGCTTGATCTATGGTTTCTTTGGTCCTCCTGCGCCAAGTGCCTATGTCAACGATACTTATCTGACCAGTAGCGCATCAACTAATGTAACAGTGCAGCAAGCGCAAATAACTGCCATATCTAGCTATCCGCTTCCAACCAATTACTGGACACGCCCAATATACGCAGAGAACACAGATTGGTGGACGATTTCGTCAAACTGGCTGGGAACAGGTTCTCCACAATTCACCGTTGAAAACTCCTTCACCAACAAATACATTTCTGATGCTGTAGGACCTCAAACTGCTCACATTATGTGGACTAAGCCTCTTCAAAGTGGAGGAGTTGTCGGAGGAAATCTCTATTCCGTTCCAGGTGTCAACTACTTCGAAGGATCTGCATACATTAACCGATACACGAATCCGATAATAATAGATGGAATGCTATACTACAATCCGCCTTTGTCATTTTCAACTGGTAGCACTACACCGACCGTCTGCGTTGACCTGCGCACGGGACAATTGATCTGGTCTCGCTCTGATGTGAATGCGCCTAATTTCGGATTCTCACCCAATGTACCACTAAATGACCCCAATCAACACGGAGTATTTCCACCAATGCTAGTTGCAGAAACAGGAGGTTACAATTTCTTCACTGGGACTTTCGCCCCCGCAGTTTGGGAGGTCTACGACGCTGACACAGGCAATTGGATAATGAACGTTACTAACGTTCCCTCAGGTTCATCTGCGTTGGGTCCAGATGGAGAATACCTCATCTATAGCTTGACCAACAAAGGTACCACGACACCGAGTTATTATTTGAGTGAGTGGAACTTTACTAGAATGCTATATACTAGCGCGGGCTTTTTGGCACCGGTAACTACAGGGTACACTTATGATGGCAGCGTTGCCGCCGATTATGATTGGAACGTTTCAGCATCCGCACTCAACACCATGACAGCAGCACCTACACAAGTAGTTGCTTACGCCAACGACATAATGCTATGCTACAGTGGTACACTACCATCAGGAGGCTCTCCAGCAGCGTTTGGCAGGTATAGTGAAACTCCATATACGTACTTCGCGATCAGCCTCAACAAAACTAGTGGTGCTGCAGGTACGCAGCTTTGGTCAAATACGCTTCAACCACCCTCCGGTAACGTCACTGTCTTCTGGGCAGGCGCTGACCCAGTGAGCCGTATCTTTGTTGAATCATACAAGGAAACTAGCCAGTGGGTAGCATACAGTCTGGATACAGGCACGAAACTGTGGGGTCCAGTAGGCAATGAAAAAGCCCTTGACTACTATGGTAACGACTTTGGCGGAGTTCCATGCGCGCAACTTGCTTACGGCAACCTCTACTACAGCGGATTCGGCGGAGTAATCTATTGCTATGACCAAAAAACTGGAGGCCTAAAGTGGACCTACGGCAACGGCGGAACTGGCAACAGTACTAACTCAGGCGCCTATACTGGTTATGGTGTCTATCCAACCTTCATAACCGCTATTGGTAATGGAGTAATATACACGGAAACTACCGAGCACACTATCCTCAACCCGATTTATAAGGGGGCATTAGCACGCGCTGTCAACGCCACTGACGGCAGTGAGATATGGACTCTTTCAGCCTACACAGGCGGAGGCGGCGGCTCAACATGCTACGCCATTGCAGACGGCTTCGCTACATGGTTTAACGGTTACGACAACCAAATCTACACAGTTGGCAGAGGACCAAGCGCTACTACAGTGCAAGCGCCACTTACTTCGATCACAGCAGGCGACAAAGCAGTTATACAGGGTATGGTGACGGACATTTCGGCTGGTACAACGCAGAACGAGCAGGCGGCACGCTTTGTCAATGGTGTTCCGTGTGCTTCTGATGCTGGTATGAAGGATTGGATGGGTTATGTTTACCAGCAGAAACCGCTTCCAACCAATTTCACAGGCGTTGAGGTGTCAATAGACGCTATTGATCCAAACAACAACTACATCCATATCGGAAACGCTACAACCAATGCAAACGGCTTATTCTACTACACTTGGACGACCCCAGACATCCCGGGTGACTACTCTGTCTACGTTACCTTCGCTGGCACCAACGGTTACTGGCCATCAAACGCAGTAACCGCTATGAACGTACAAGAAGCACCAACAGTAACACCAACCGCTACACCTCAATCAAACCTAGCAACCACAGCAGACCTAATGACGTACATAGTCGCTGCAGCAATCGCTATAATCATTGCAATAGCCATAGTCGGATTGCTCATACTCAGGAAACACCCATAAAAACTGCACAACCAAAAATCCACTTTCCCCTTTTTTAGTCTTAAAAAGCAATGGAGAAGAAAGGGGGCTGAGAAGGCTCTGGTTAAAATTCACGATACTAGCCATAGTTATCGTGATAGAGCATTTGCATTTGCTCTTTTCCTCCTAAAGAGTGTTCCAGAGCCTCAGCAAACCCTGCTAAAGCGCTTATGCAAAGGGTTGTATTATCATCTAACTTTTAACAAAAGTTCTATTGTTGCTTTTAATTTTTCTCCTTCGCTTTAGTTTAAAGGCTGAATCTTTGGACTCGTCGATAGGTTGATTTTTGTTTGAGGTACTAGAATGCTTTAAAATCCTGGGTTTAGGGAGGCTACTCTTCCATGGGTTACTCCTATTGCTTTAGTGTTCATTTTAATCCTAAACTGGGAATTTAACTTTGGATATTTAAAATGAACTCTAAATGCTGTAAATTTCACATTTTCTAAACATTAAATGAGTATATGTTAAGATTTTTGCATGTTTGCTCAATTTTTTAATTAATATAAAACTTGATAGCTGATTCTATTATTCAAGTAGTTGCCAAACTGCAGCTTTTTTGGCTCAGTATCGTACTAAAATTGGGGCCTATGGGAAAATTAGTATCATCAATGCACGCTATCGTTACCCGCTGAAAATTAGGAGCCTTTCTTGCTTCTTGTACTAGTGTTTGGATACTGTTTAAATCTGTAATGGGTGCGATTGCAAGAATGCCGTAAGGTCCAATTATTTCAGTTACTACTATAATATTCCTAATATTCTTGAGGTAAGATATGGTCTTGGACTTGTCGCCATTAGGGGTAACTGTTATCAATAGAAAAGCTTTGCCCTGATACCCCAATTTTGAAAGGTCAATTGATACTATGCACCTATGGATCGTTCCTTCTTTTTTCATTCCTTCATACCGTCTTCTAACAGTGTACGACGAGGTGCCGACTTTTTTTGCAATTTCCACGAATGAAAGTGTAGGATCTTTAAGCAGTTCACTTAATATGAGATAATCCAGCTTATCCATGATTTCATCCTTTTTTCGTTGGGTTCAAATCAATATTTTCAAAATCCATGTGAGGTATACCAGACCAAACGTTGACAATTACTTTTCTTATTCCGAACCGCCTTCTCACTGCATCTGTTTTTTCATTCAAATTTGCAATGTTTTCGGCGTAAACTAAAGCGCATAAATCGTACTCTCCAATACTTATTGAGGGCTCAATTAAGTGAGTATGCGTATTAAAAAATGCTAAAATTTCTGAAATGTTCGAATCAGTCTCCATTCCAATGGTCGCTATAATTTCAAATCCCAGCTTATTAACGGAAGGGAAAAGTGTTGCCCCCGTTATAACTCCAAGTTTTTTCAAACGCTTGATTCTATTTAAAACTGAGACTGATGATATACCGCACTCTTTGGCGATTTCTTTCAAGCTTGTTCGAGCATCTTCTATTAAGATATGTAAAATTTTGCTGTCAATTTCGTCGATTTCAACGGTGGCGCTCATCTTTCTTCACGAAGTTTACTGTTATCCTTTAGATAAAGCTTGTTAACAAGTCTGGCAAATATGCGCAAAATAGTGGTTTTTTAATGATATAAAATCGTGCATTTAGGCACGCCAAAATGACATTAAATTAGTAAAAAATGGGTTTATCACTAATTTATTTTTAAAAAAAGCCGTAACTTGCAAAAATTTATAAAGCTATAGAGTTAACTTGTATCCCACAAATTAAAAGAGGAAAAATACAAATGAAAATTAAATTCTCGGCAAAACTAAAAACGATAGCAACAATCGCCCTGATACTATTAATGGCTTCTATCACATTGATAACAAACAGGCCAGTTGCAGCTCAATACTATGATACTACTGGACAATACCACTCTACGATGGGTGGATCAGTGCCAGCAGGAGTTACGCCTGATGTAAGTATACCTACACAAGCGTTCCTTGCTGCTTCGCCTAATCCTGTAGGCGTCGGTCAAACCATGCTGGTTAATGTATGGATTACACCTGCGCTCGACGTCAGCCGATACCACACTGGATACACAGTAACAATCACAAAGCCAGACGGAACCACAGAAAACAAAACAATGAATTCGTATTATGCCGATTCAACAGCATGGTTCAGCTACGTGCCAGACCAAGTTGGCACATACAAATTCCAGTTTAGCTTCGCAGGCGACTATTACGCACCAGGAATCTACACTGAAAACGCTGGAGCAGTCTGGCTAATGGGAGGACCTAGCCTAAACGTAACCTTCACGAAGTCAATGTACTATGAACCTTCCTCAACTCCCGTAACAGCAATCACAGTGCAGCAAGCACCAGTCGCGTCTTGGCCTACATCGCCATTACCAACTGACTACTGGACACGTCCAATATCACCTGAGAACAGAGAATGGTGGACAATCGCAGGCAACTACCCAGCTATCGGTCAAGTAGGCGGAGGTACAGATTGGCCAGCTAACACAAACCCATACGTTTCAAGCGCTTATTCTTTCGTTCCATACGTTCAAGCACCTAACACTGCTCACGTCGTTTGGAGAATGCAAATAGGCGATGCAGGTCTTGTCGGCGGCACTCATTATACTAAATCATTTCTTGGCGGCGGCTTCGGTGCGGGTCCATCAGTAATTTACAACGGAAAAGCATATCAATCACTCGGCGGGTCAAGTAACCTGTTGGAATGCTACGATATTAGAACTGGCGCTGTATACTGGCAGATTCCAAATCCTATTCCGTCGTTTAACTGGTTTGGCTTCTTTATGTCAGGTTCACTCTATATCTCGTATGCTGAAGGCACAGCAGAAGTACCCGGTGGCAGTGCATCTTCAATGGGTGCAGGAGTATCTCTTGTCTCCATAGGCGATAACTTAGTGAAAATTGACCCATTCAGCGGCGCAGTGACATTGAACGTAACAGGCATGTCAGGCACTCTCTACCATGACCCATACGTACTTAGTGTGCAGACCGTTGGAAACCCGTACTACCCATACGGAGGCGGCTCACCGCCATCTTACCGCTTGATTAACTGGAGCATAGCAGGGTCTACCTCTAACTTCGCTGACAGAGTAGTAAGCAACATAACATGGCCGATAGGCAGCTTACCGACAACAACCGACTTCAATACAGGAGTGGCAGTTTCCGTAAATGGTGTAACTCCACCCACCGGAACTACAGAGGTTCTTGGAACACAGTTGATTGCGTACAGTCTCAAAACAGGGCAACAGCTATGGAACCTAACGGACAGCGACATACCATACTGCAATGGCATGGTTTCAATAGCTGATCATGGAAAAATCGCAGTATTGATGCTGGGCAAAGGTTACTGGAAGGCATGGGATCTCGTGACAGGTCAGCTTGCTTGGACTAGTCAGCCAATGGCTTATCCGTGGGGAACAGCCGCCTTTGGAGACTATGGTCAACAATCAGCTTATGGTCTGCTCTACAGAGAATCTTACGACGGTGTCTACGCATTCAACTGGACAAACGGCAACATAGCATGGCATTTCATGGCTCCATCAGTACCTTTTGAAACAGGCTACAGCGGCAACTACTCTTTCAACGGCGGAGGAATCGTTGCTGACGGAAAACTCTACACATACAACACCGAGCACACGGCAACAAACCCAATCACTAGAGGCTGGAGATTATTCTGCTTCAACGCTACTACAGGTGAAGGTATATGGAATATAACCGGTTCAATGGCACCAATGGCCGTTGCAGACGGCTATCTCGCAGCTAGCAATGGATATGACGGCTACATGTACGTCTTCGGCAAAGGCCAAAGCGCAACCACAATCCAAGCACCGCTAACAGCCATAACACAAGGGCAAAGCCTAATGCTGACAGGCACAGTTCTGGATCAGTCTCCAGGCCAGCCAGGAACGCCATGTGTTTCAGCAGCTTCAATGACTCAGTGGATGGAATACCTGCACATGCAGAAACCAATGCCCACAAACGTAAAAGGGGTTCCAGTGACCTTAGATGTCATTGATGCCAACGGCAACTACAGAAACATCGCCACAGTAACAACGGATGCAAGCGGAACGTTCAGCTACATGTGGAAACCTGACATACCTGGTAAGTACACTCTAATCGCCACGTTCGCAGGCTCTGAATCCTACGGAAGCTCATGGGCTCAAACAGCTTTCGGCGTAACAGAAGCAGCGCCAACAGCATCTCCGTATCCAGTAGTTAATTTGCCACCTACAGAGACATACTTTGCCATTTCAACAGTCGCCATAATAGTTGCAATAGCCATAGTCGGCGCTTTGCTAGCACTTATGCTTAGAAGAAAACGACCATAAACCATACAACCAAAAAATCAACTTTCCCCTTTTTTAGTCTTAAAAGCAACTCGACTTGTGATTCATAAACATCTCAGGGATAAAGGCATCAAGTTACCCCAAAACCCTGAAGTAAGAATTTGTGAAGTAAAAACAAGGAAGAACCTCTTGTATCTACTAAAAGCAGAGGTCGAATCCGACAAATCAGAATATTCCGCTCAAAATTTGTATGCTGTCCTTAAAATTGTTAACAATGCTGTTGGTGAAGATTATAAAGACAAAATAGAAAATACTTTCAGAGATTTTGAACGGGTCAACAAAAACCTACGCTTTGGAGTTGTTGTTCTTTCAGAGAATTCAGTTTTAAAGCCCTACATGCATCGCTTGAAGCAAGAAAATTTTGGCAGTTTTGTAAAGTTGTTTACACTAATAATCCGAAAAAGGGCTGCTCATAAACTCTGTCTCACAGAAACTGTAACGCAACTTTTGAGAGATGGTGAGTTGCGAAAACCCGAAGAAAATGGCTTGGATGACCTTGTGAACTGGTCAAAGATTAAATTTTAATCCAACCAACCAATCTTGACGGAAAAAACCTGAATGATGTGGGAAAAGACTGGAACTCAGACTGTATACAGGATTCAGATCATATAGTCAACAGAGTAAAGTTCTGCATCTAAGGCTCTCTTACTAAAAAATTCCTTTTTTGCTTTTGACACCTGTTTATCTAAATGACATGAGTGCCCATGTGATAATTAGGGTTAAGGGGTGTGATTGCAAACGCAGAGGCAGCAATTGCCCCCAATCATACGATGATAACCTACGATATTGTGCAGTCTTGTGATAAGCCCATGAAATCATTATTATAAAACCCGAGCTGATTGCGAAGATAATAAAAATATAGATAAAATTAAAGACTATGCGTCTCTCGGCTTTTGACTATTCGGATAAGCTCTTTTTCCGCTGCTATTGTTTGACCACACTTAGAGCACTTTTCTTCTTTTAGAGGTAAGTATGAAGGCAAAAATACTTGCACTTTAGGTTCTGGGCTATCGGGATTAAGCATTACCTTTTCCACTTCAAAGCGGTTCCAATGACCGCAATTCTTACACTTCATTCTAAGTTTTGTTCGCATTGCACTAGAGCTCTTTAAGTCTTACCTTTGAATTTCCATGAGATGGTGGATAAGGTTCTTGTTTAGGATTAGGCTTAACATCTGAAAGAACTAACGCATACAACCATTCTCTATCTTTCCAGCGCTTATCTATGAAATCGTTAGCATAATGCTTGTCGTTATGTTTTTTCATTTCGGGAACAGTCATTTTCCTTATTTCTGAGATTGTAGCGTATCCCTCAATTTTCTTAGATTTAGTATTTCCCAATGCAACACTTTCGCCTATCTTAAAAAGTTCTTGCGTTCTAACTTCCCAAATCTTCTTTCCACTCAAAATGAGCTTAATGTATTTGTCCTTTATCAGCAAACACCATTTAACCACATTGTTCACTTTTCTGAGCGTACCTTTTTCTTTTTGTTACCCTTTTTTATTGTTTTTCTATGAACACTTTTTTGTAGGTCCCCTTCGAAATTCGCTATTTCTCCTTGTTGGACTAACAAGTTAAATTCTCTAACAAAAATGCGGTATTCATTTGTGCTCATATTGAGCTTCTTTGCCTGTTTCTCGTCTTTTTCAAGAAGTTTTTTGGCCGCTATTTTTCCTGCTTCATCTGCGAAACTTCCTGCAAAACGTCCAAGCATATACAGTGCCAAAATCACTATTCCATTTACCAACAAAAGTTCTATTCCTATTGCCGAGCCTACGGGTTTCACTTCTTCCAGAAGGAGTTTTCTGTAGTCATCAACCGTTTTCCTTTCCTGCATTTCGTATTTTCCAAGGAGCGTTTTTTTAAGTTGCATTGTGTTCGCAACGTTTTCACTCGAAGCGGCAAAACCATTTTTTTCTAGCATCTCTACTATTGTCTGTACTTCCCCTCTCAGTCCTCTATCAAGGTCAGTTTCCATAGAAATTCCTGGGTAGAAATACTGATCTATATTGTGATTGGTTTTCACATCGAAAAGAATTTCATCTACCGTTTTCGGCATATGAATCAACCGAAAAACGAAAACTGCCCTTCGCTCAAAGGCAATTTGCTTCTGGATTCGAGCAATCTCTCGAATATGTCTGTTCTTCCAGTTATATACTCGTTATCATATTCCAATATTTGTGCGTTAACGAGTTCTCTTATTAATGTTGGGTACGCATATTTTAGTCTGGGTGGTGCGGGTGCTCCTTTGTAGTATTCTCTAATGCTCTCCTTTAGGCGATGTTCTTTAATGCTGATGAGTCTGCCAAATTGAATTGCGTCTCCATAGTACGCTGTGCTTGCTCTCACGTATGGGATAAATTGAGCGATCCTTCTTCCTTTTTGCAGATCGTAATAGTACTCAGACAAAACGAGACCAAAAATGGCATCGATTGTTTTATCAACGTTCTTCTCTTTCCAATAAAGTTCTTTCATTTTGTTTGTAGCAACGAGCTTTCTGGGCTCTTGATCTGTATACTCAGCGTAGCCAATTTCAATAAGGAGATCTACTTGTTCCAAGTAATGATTGCCGATGTTTAGCAGATCGTTGTAGGTAGGATAATCTTCAAGCAGTAGACGCGTGACCGTTCGGTATATGGGTTGTAACCCAGCAAAAGCGAACCTAAGTTGACCAAAACGAATCTGCAGTTCTTTTTCTCCGAGAATCTTTATGAGGTCTTGCTCGACTATTCTTCTAACGCTCGCTCTCTTCTCGGTAATGTTCTTTCCGAGAGTACCTAAAGAGGTCGCCTTCATAATTTTCCGCGTCGATTTTCTAACTAGAACTTCGCCAACATTTTGAAAGTTCAGATTGAATATTTTTTCTTTTTCAGTTTTCTCGTCGATAACGCTGGACTGTACGTACACACCTATTGGGATTCTCCAATGGTCACTTTCTTCATTTACCGCTTGGGGATAACAACTCGATCCATAACGCCTCAGAATCCTGTCGTATGCGATCAATTGTGGCTCGTCTAAGGCCTGTGCCCGCAATCTATACTTCATATTGTTCCCTCTTCCTTGAAGTAACTCATAAGCGTCTTGGTAGGAATCTTCGTTACTTCAAGTTTATAGGTCTTGGGGTAAATAATAATTGTTGCATTATGATTCATTTTCCATGACTCTTCAAAATCAATCTTGGCAAGCTTGTGATAGAACTTTGGCTCCAAAGAAGGATTTACTGATACAAGCATTTCTTGGGTCTGATCTACCAAAATCACCGCGTGCCCTGGTCCCCTTACGTTCTTCATAAAATAAGTGTGATCGTATAATACTATCGGTGGAATATTCTCGTTTATTAGGTTTCGAAGGCCATAGGTATCCTCCAAAAATTCAAGCTCCACACTTAGGGGCAGGTTGAGCTTCCTTAAAAAGAGTTTTATGTTGTTGAAGGGCATTCCAGACATTCTGACATATTTTCGGCCATTTTCAAAAAGATTAGCCCATTCTTGGCTCTCAAAGTCAGAGGGCAGATGCCAAGCGAGATTTCCTTTGGTTAGCCTCCAATACATGCATACCATGGTTACAGTAGCAACTATGCAATCATTTCCTGACGCACCTATCATTTTCGGCAAGGCGATCATAAGTTTTGATTCCTCTGCAACAATAATTTGGCTTATGCCAAAATGAAAATAGGCTATTTTCCCTCAGAAGTTTTTTTGTCTTTCCTATTTACGACGTTTTTTTCTTTGTCGAGTTTTATTAGATCGAATAGATAATCTGATGAAGATTCATATCCTAGAGTTTTAGCCCTGTATTGAGCCCATGCCCATAGTTCCTCATCGATTATGAAAATGTTGGTTCTCTTGTGTCTGTGGATCATGCTTTGCTCCTTTGTAGATACGCCTTATGTAGTTTTTAACACTTTTGCCTCATATGTCGTATGTGTAGTAAAACTTAAATACTCTTGTGGTGTACGTGTAGTAAATGTAGTAAAATGGTGATAAACATGACCGTAACCCTGAGCCCAAAAGAAAGCTCGCCTTATCTGTACAATCTCCACAGAACTAAGGCGTTTGTCAAATCTTTTTGTAAATTGGATAGTAACGTGCAAAAAATGCTGGACCGGACTATTCGAGATGTTTTGCTAGTGGCACCTTTTGAAACAAAAATGCTGGGTTCCCCCGAACTCAAAGGCAAAAGAAGCCTACGGAGAGGGAATTTCAGGGTACTTTTTGTAATTTGCAGAGAGTGTCGGAAACTTGATGCGGTACGACTAAACAACTGTATTGATTGCAGAAATCGTGGAGAAAACGACATTATGCTGTTTGTTTGCGGGCATAGGAAACACGTTTACGAAGAGTGAGTTTGGAGAGATACTTGTGAAACGTGAGAATAGTCATGCAACCCTTGGTTTATCAGACAAAAACCTGAGGATTATTGAATACCTAAAAGTTCATGGTTGCATAGAGGAAAGCGAGATTGCCGAAGGCTTGCATCTCAATATACTTGATGTGCTGGTCGCCCTTTATGACCTGCTGGATAAAGGTGTTGTCAGGCGCATTCCTGATGAGTCTTCGCCTGATAGTAACGGAGGTTAAACAGTCTCATGCAATCAGTAGCTGACAGAACCATTGACAAACAGAAAGAAGAACTCTTTTTGAAAATACAGACTCTGGCTGATCAATGCGGATGGATTCATGGAAACCGAACGCCCTATGCAACGTTGGTCAAAATCATTTCAAGTTTTTCCTGCGAAAACCGAATCATGCAGATACTTGAAAATAACAGGCTGGCAGATGTACCCCAGAAATTCGACCCCTACTACCTCGAGAAATCTGAGTTTGCAACCGCAAAAATTATTGATTCCATAAAGACCCAACTATCAGTAAGTGGATTAGAAGCCACTATTTTAACCGAAGTTCCTTTTGAAGTTGGAAGATATGACATAGTTGTCGCATTGGACAATCGAAGCAAAGTTGATGCAGAAAGCGATGAGAAGATCAAAATTGAAGTTAAGGCAAGTTTGGGGATTGATCTCGGGCAAATTCAGAGGTACCTGTGGGATTTTTCCACTCTAATTCTTTCGAGAATCGTAACTAGGCAAGTGGTCAAACTCAGACCTTCAGAGCTTCAACCTTTTGTAAGCTTTACAATGCAAGAGCTTGATTCAAAATTGGACAGATTACTCTCGAACAAGCTGTATGCTATTCCTGGAACAGATTGCACAAGTTGTCAGGATGAAACCTGCAGACATTTCCAGAGACGAAAAAAGGGCAGAGAGCCACCCAAAGTCTTGACCTTTTCTGATATAGAATTCGGGGAAGACCTGAACTCTTTTTTTGAAAACCTGCCTTATGTTGCGAGTCAAACCGCTTTTATGGTAGTTGAGGAACTCCAAGACATTTCCAACCGAAGTAAGGCTGTTCCTGTCCCTACACAAATCAGAATTGGATGAGATATTTATGGCAAACATTGTAGTTAGTGAAATGAACGGGATCAAGAACACAAAAACTCAGTATACCCCAGTCGGCTTATCGATGAAGAAGGAGGTACGTAATAACAAGAAGAAAAACGATGCCGTTCTTCTTGGGGGTAATCATCAGACAACTGGAAATGCTTCCAGCAGGAATAAAGCATACGTAGAGCGAGTGCACCAGATGGAGTTCAACAGGCGCGAACAAAGAGGATTAGCAATAGTTGCTAAGGGTGGTATGATAAAACGAGTCGACGGAGATACATTTTTAGTTAGATCATCAGATTTGGAAAAATCATACAAGGTATCTTGGAATGGAAGAGGATGGATTTGTGAATGCAAAGACTATGAAAAGAGAGTTCAGTCCTGTAAGCATGTCTATGCTGTCCTCTTTCTTGGTCGACTGCCGTATATATTAATGGCGAACTTTCAATCCAACGACGTAAGATGTCCAAAGTGTAATTCAAATCTCATTATTAGAAAAGGGCTGGTTCACAATAAGGAATTTGCTGCGCAAAGATACTTTTGTAAGAAATGCAATGAAAAATTTACAGATAAAGGTGAAAGCAAAGGGCTAAAAGGAAACCCTCTGGCTGTAACAGCGGCTGTTGACCTCTATTTTAAGGGATTATCCCTCAGAATGATTGAAGATCACCTGAAAAAAATTTACTCTCTAAATGTTTCCTATCCGACAATACATAGATGGATAAGAGGTTTCGTAAAAAACATGAAAGCTCTTGAGGAAGAACACAGCCTGAAAGTTGGAAAAAGATGGCACATAGACGAAACAGAGGTAAAAATAGCGGGTAAACTTCACTATTTGTGGAACGTACTCGACGCAAAAACGCGAATATTGTTAGCAAGTCATGTAACATACGGAAGAAGTGCCAAAGATGCAGAGATGATAATTAGGGAAGCATTAAAGAACGCCAAGAACGAACCAAGTGTAATAGTTACGGATGGGTTGAGATCATACAATCTTGCGATGACAAAGAACTACGGCTGCAAAATAAAACATGTGTCCAAACCGAGATTTTCAGACAAGGTGAACAACAACATAGTTGAGAGGGTAAATGGAACGCTAAAAACAAGGATAAAGGGTTTCAGAAGGTTGGATAATCTATCTGCCTCCGCCCAAATTTTTGATGGATTGAGATGCTATTACAACTCAATGCGACCACATTCTGCACTCGGAGGCAAAACACCGATCGAAGCCAGCTCAGATTAAACGAAAGAATCCAAAGTTGAATCTTTGGACTTGGATCTCCGATTTCGTTTTTTTGGGCTAATATTTTTTTTGTAATCAATTGCAAGTTTTAGAAGCAGAAACCAACTATGTTTTCCATCGATTGATTTTTTGTTTAGAGCAACTTCCGCTGGTGTCATATCTGAAAGGCTTGGACTAGGATTGACAAAATTATAATCAATTACTAGCCCCTTTATTATTAGGGGTGATTTTTCTTTACTATGTAAGCTTTTCATTGCATTAAATCTGACCCTAAATACACCGTTATGACCTTCAATAGCTTGGTTCTGTCCCCTGTCGTCTTCCCGCTTATATACAGAAAGTTTTGTTTTTGTTCCAAACACATCTTTAGCTGCCTGATCATACACTGGAAGGCCATCGCATCTCACTTCAACAGGAGATTTTTTCGCCGTGTCCACAGCATTTCTAAAAGCGACTTTTACAGCTTCAATTGTAACAGGATAATCTATGTTTATTCCCACATCAAAGCCAGTCTTTAGATCTCTAACTACCATTAATGCCAATTCATTTTTTCCAAGCCTAAGAAACATTTCGTCAGTTTCCCAGATGTCGCCAAACTGAAACTCAAAACTATATTCACCCTTTTCAATGTAATATGTGAGAGCTTCATCTACTTCTTTTACCCAATATAATATTCGGCGCAGTATCGTTGCAGGGGAAATTGGAATCCCGTAGTGAGCCCTAAACAGCCGTGATAACTTTCGAAGACATATTCCAGCATAAAAAAGATCAAGCAAATAAGCGTACTGTTCTAGAGTCAACCGATAGCCCACATCAATTCCTCCTAAAATTTTCAGGTCCAATTTGTGAAACAGTCACTTTGAAAATGCTGAAGAGTCGAGCACTGCAACAGAACCGACGACGGTTCTGTTTCAAGCCTCCACCTTTTCTGAGGTCACTAGTTACTGTTTCAATTCTGGACCTATTATGGACTGTTTCATTTGGCTTGGAAAGGTCAAGTTTAGTTTTCATGTTTCCAAAGCCTCAATTTTTATGTGCTTCACTTGGGTGTCAAACTGGAGAAGTCTGAGGCATACCTTAAAGAGTACCAAATAATCGTCGCAAGATACATTGTCAGGTTCGCTTAGAATTTCCGCACGTGTCGCCGAAGTAAGTGGCAAATCTTTGACGGCAAATTGCTTCAACGGCCTTGTATCAACAAGCTTGGTCATTTGTCGCTAAACACCACAACATCTATAGGGCGGGATGGGCGCCCAATTTTCGGTGATTTGCATGACATTCCAAGTGACGTACCGTGTTTATGGGTTAGATTTCGAAAACACTTACGATAACCTTCAAACAAAAAAGAATGTTCAAGGCCTTGGCGACATGACCAAGGGTAATTTCGATTTTTGGTTGAATACAAACGGAGAGAAGGTTCATGTACAAATTTCTCACAAAGGCGCTGTGAACCTTTGGCATGATACTGAGGAATGCATACTTGAGGCAATCGAAGAAATTAAAAGACTTGTTGTCGACCAAGAAGGAAATAAATGCCAGACGTGGCAACTGACAGAAGAATTGAGACTTGGATCTGAAAAGCTGGCGTCAAATGTGGCGGAAGACATGGAGCAGAGCATTGATGAATCTGAAAAGATTGAAACTGAAGTGCAGGAGCCGATCTTACTTTTCAAGAGTTATCGAGAAATATTTGAGAAGCTGCTTTCTTTCCGGCAGGAGAGTAACTTCAACCTGGCAAGGAAGTATATCGATGCTGATTGTTCCCTTTGCAAGCGTTTACGGAACAATCCTCCCCTCCTTTCCGAAGTCTGCCCAAATAAATGCGAGAGGTCCCTTTATAAGTTGGCTGAGGAAAAAGTATTGCCAGTTGTTGAAAGATCGCAACTGCCGTCTGCCGTTATTGATTATCTCTGCTACGAATATAAGGCGGAGCTTTTCGTCTTAGCTTACAAGACACTAAAAGAAGGTATGGTTTCGCTACATGCTGACGAATGGTGGTCATTATATGATTGGTTTTCGGAGAGGCTAAAGAATTTGTACTTTCGTGATGCCTCGTTGGAACCGGAAATATCCACGATGGTTGACACCCTGCTCTCAGTAGATGCGGATCAAGCGGAAAAAGCCTTAAGGATCAGTATGAATGCAGTGAAATGGCACATAATTAATGGGGCATCAGACAATCCGGTCGTTCGCCAAATGTTCGAAAAAACCCAGCGAGAATACTATGAAATCGCCGTGCCCATCCTGAACAAAGCTCGCCAGAAACCGAGCGCCATAAAACAAATGCGTGCAGCACGATGGAGAGGAAACTTTGCAAGCCGGAAAAGATAAACTACACATTACAAGAAACGTGTAGCGGTGGAGCGAGTTTTCAGCAGACTCAAGAACTTAAGCAAACCTCACGCAGCATAACCTAAGAGGATTGACTAGCGCGCCCGCTTCTCAAGTTTCAATCAAGAAGGCTCTCACTAGTTTCAGACAGTTTGGGCAAACATAAACAAAGTTGGCATCCTCATCATCTGTGAGAATTGGATCAACGAAAAGTTCAAGCCAGCCATCATTGAGCAACCAAAGATCCGATTTTGCATTCTCAATGGTTTCAAACCCCTGAAAAACTGTTTTGGGCAGGCTTTCGCGGCATCTAAAGCATCTATGCACTGTTACCTCTTTTTTTATGGAAATAGGGAGGTAATAACAGTGCAGATACGCCGTCTCAACGGAGACGTTTGGGAAACAGTTGGCAGGTTAGCTGCTTACAGAACTGCAGACGGCAATTATTCACAGCTTCCAGAACGCGCAACACAGAAACCTCAAGGAAACTATTGACCAGGATTCTTCTTCTTTTGTTATTCGTTATATTTTGTCGACGAAGCCTTCTAACTCGCTTTCATTAGTCTTGCTGCAGATCAGCTGTTATTTCTGGAAATTTTGACATAAAAGGTACAGTGAGAAGAGAGAACTAATCTTTTTTCAAGGATTAAGGTAGTAAGGGAAGAAAGAAAGTAACTGACCTACTAACTGTAACTATAAAGAACCGTGGGCCATTCAAGATAACAACCACATCACATATTAAAGGGAAAAGGCAGAGCGCCGCGCTGTTAAAGAAATATTAGATGAATCAGGGCATCCTATGCTAAAGCAATTATCACATAGTTTTTTATATAAAGACAAAACAACCCCCCGCTTAAGGGTAATGAGAACAAATGAAGCGGTTAATGACTATGGGAAAGTGCAGGTTTTGCGACGGAATATTCAGCAAGGCTGCAATGACACGGCATCTCAACAGTTGCGCAAAAAGGCAAACGCTTGCGGAAACAGCAACGGGTCAGAAGACAAGGCTCTTTCACCTTGTGGTCCAGGGACGTTACTTGCCCGAGTACTGGATGCACATTGAGGTTGTGGCCAACGCGAAACTTAAAACCCTTGACAGGTTCCTCAGGTTCATCTGGCTGGAATGCTGTTTACATCTAAGCGCCTTCACGATTGAAGGACAAAGATACGTATCAGAGGTGGATGGAGTTTCCTTGTTTGGCTTTGGGGTTGAAGAGAAAAACATGAATTTCAAGATTGGCTCTGTGCTTAGAACTGGAGTAAGTTTCATCCATGAGTATGACTTTGGAACGACGACAGAACTAGCCTTGATAGTGGTGTCGGAGCGGGTAGGTGAACCCTTAAACAAATCAATTCAAATTATGGCACGAAATGAGCCGCCCCAACTAATCTGCAGTGTATGCGGTAAAATTGCGACCCAAGTATGTACTCAATGCATTTACGAAGGCAAAGGTTGGCTTTGTGATAAATGCGCTAGTATTCATAAGTGCGGTGAAGAAATGCTTCTGCCAGTTGTCAACTCGCCACGGGTTGGAATGTGCGGATATACAGGAGAATAAATGAAAATGTTCGTTTAGGTAACAGCTAACCGAACCAAAGGAAAATAAGTATATGTACTCCAAAAAATTTTTTTGAAGAAAAAAAAACCCTTAAGAGAGCGACCCATGGTAAAAGTCCATGCCTCGGTCGCCAGAAGGAGAAGGCAGACCGTTCATCGTCATGTCATTCACATTTAAGGCAGTGGATTGAAAATATGGCGCCAAATCAATTCAAAATAAAGGTTGAGACGGACTCATATAAGACTGAAACTCTGCTCACTGATAACAAATACTTATGCAAGCTTGGAAAGAGCATCGGAGAAGTCAAAGTCGCAAGCTGGGATACTAACTATTACCCAGGTGGTCTTTATACCGAAGCACGTACTGCAACCGTTAATCATCCTTTGCAAGGAAGCGGTTCTGCAAGATATGATTTCACTGATAGCAGTCAAGAGATTCTTTCCTTGATAGCATATCAAGATTTTAATCCCAAGAGTACTCATGCAGGTGGTAGCGAGCATTGGAATTTTGAGCTTAGAGCTGAAAGCCTGAAAAAAACCTTGAGGAATTTGCCATTTCACCAAGTCCCAAAGTCGGCATACATTGACATAGAGATTATCGAGTGTTCAACGAACACAACCTTATTCAAAAAGCGCCTTTGTTGGATGCCGCAGCCGTAATTACTTTGGCGTGGAAAGCAGCGCCTTTCCAGCCATGCTTTTGAAAATCTTGAGACTCTCGAGTGGTAGGGCCCGTCGGAACTCAAACCCGACAGGGCGAATATATGCGCTTTGGACTTCACGATTTATCGGTGATAAGTCATACTTTTAAGTTTAATCAATAATGATCTCGGTATGGGTGAGACAGTTTGTTTCAGTCGGCTATAGAAGCTTCGCAGAACTCTTGGTTTGCATGTGAACCTTTTACACTTATCTCTATATATAAAGCGTTTCAGAAAAAATTCATCGATGTCTATTCGCCTTATGAGTATATTGTCGATAGTTACCGAAAAGTAACCAAGCGTGAAATTTATCCAATTACAGAAAAGTATCTTGCTGATAACAAGGTTGCCGAAGAGAATATTGTTCTTTTGAAGAACGCTATTGAGCTTTGGAGAAATGCGGCTCAAACTACCGATGAAATCGCACCGCTTCTATTTCATTACTCTTGGCACTGCTTCAATTCGTTTTTCGCTTACACTTTTTTTAGGTGGGAACCCCAGCATGGGAGTTCTCATGGTGTCGAAATACTGTCCGACTCTATTACTGATGAGATTGGACGAATCATGCTAAGATTTGGGAAAGATAGGAATAATCGTGCAGAAAGAGGAATGTTTCAGAGATTAATAGATACTTGGACTTTATTGGGTGGTTCTCCCGCCTTTGGAGAATTTTTCCCCACGTTCCAAGAGGATAAAATTGGTTTTCTTCCGAATGAGCGGTATCTCCTAAGACAATCTAGATGCTTGAAGGAAGAAAAAAGCCCAGTGGATTCGTACTGGATTTTGTGGGAATATTTGACAAGCTTGAACAAGCTCTTTCCTTTGATTCAGGCGATATATCAGGAATCGTTAAAGACATTGAAGTTCTAAAACAAAGATTTACTGAGATGATGGAAAAAGGCAAAAAAGAATACCTCAGTTTAATTGCGCAAAAAGAAAGAGACAAAGCTGTCGAAGCGGTTTTGGAACATTTTAGAAATGAAGATAAACGCCAAGATTTCTATGAGTTCTTTGAAGAACTTTCCGCAATATACGAGATACTCTCACCTGATGCCTACTTAAGAAAATACATCGTTGATTATGATACTCTTGCAAGGATGTTCAAGATAGTCAAAGAGGCTTATGATTCTGGAATAACTGTTGACAGAGAATTTACAAGAAAAACTGCCAAACTTGTCCAAGAAAACACCGCTTGCCAGCAAATTAAGTCAACCCTTGACATTTATGAAATAAACGAGGACACAATCAAAAAGTTGGAAGAAGACAAAGTAACGGATACGGAAAAGGTATTCAATCTTCTAAGAAGCATTGGAATAAAAGTTGAAACAGGAATAGGTATTAGTCCATATCTTCATTCAATAGGTCAGAAAGCAGAATTAATCTCATTGCTTTACAAGCAAAGGCAGATAGACACTCAAGAAGCTTTGGAAAGAATCAAAATTCTGATTGATGAAATAAACAAAGCTAAACAAGAGCAAGCTCAAAAAAATCTGCCTACAGAGCTTTTTACAGTCTACTGGATACTTAATGATGAAAAAATAGACGACGCAGAAGACAAAGCGAGAAGTCTGACGTATGCGTTTGAAGCTTATCCTTATTGGAACTCCAGCGAAGAACATGAGAGAAAGCTAAAACAGGAACTTTTGAAGGTTTTCACAAAATCTAAGTTATCCGTTAAGCAATCGGTGGAACTGGCAAACAGAATAATCGCTGTTTTAAAGAGTGCATAGAAATGATTTCAGTTGTTGAGTTTAAGACAGAAGTCTTGCGTTGGGCTGAAGAGATAGAGGTAAGACCCAGAGAAATTCACTTAAGGAATATGAGTAGGAAGTGGGCAAGTTGCTCAAGCAAAGGCAGACTTACATTTTCTTCTTTCCTGTTAAGTGAACCCTT
>PKYH01000054.1 GCA_003133625.1 Candidatus Bathyarchaeota archaeon
CTAACAGGAAAACCCACAATAGCGACCCTTGACACGGTTAAAGATGAAGCTAAGATAATTGAGCTGTAATCTGAGTTTGCCAAATTTTTTATAGTTACCAAGTTATAAGTCGTTTAGTGATTTGACGAGGCAACAATGAAATGCGCATTTACAGATGTTTGAGCTTGATGGTTCTCCTAATGCTTCTGGGCGCTTCTTTCCTGTTACTGCCAACTCAAGCGGACCTAACGTGGAGTATCCAAACGGTAGATAAAAATGGTGCCACAGGATCACGTTCCATTGTTTTAGACTCAAATAACAACCCACACATAGCCTATTGTGATTACGAAAACGGCAATTGGCATAATCCCCTGTATGTAATGTATGCAAGCTGGAATGGCTCAGACTGGAATATCGAAAATGTAACACAAGGAAGAGGCAGCATCGATCTTGCTTTAGACTCAAATAATAACCCACACATAGTGTTTAATGATGGTACAGGTCGTTTACTGTACGCTAGCTTCGACTCGACGGGTTGGAACATCCAAACGGTAGATAACGACGGCTCGTCAGGTTCTCTTGCATTGGATTCTGCCGGCAACCCACACATAGCGTACCTTACCACTAGAAGGGCATTGAGGTATGCCAGTTGGACAGCAACGGGCTGGCGTATCCAACCTGTAGATTCATCAGAAATCTTTGACATGAACTTGGTGTCTTTGGCATTAGATGCAAGCAACAACCCACATATACTCTATGGCTATAATACTCCTGGGTCCCAGAACATTTTAACGATTGTAAAATATGCTGCCTATAACAGCTCAGGCTGGTATACGCAAACCGTCGTTTCCGATGCGGCTGTAGGGGGTCTTGGAAACATAGCTTTAGACTCTAACGGTTATCCACATTTCACCTACATTTTCCCGCGCATCAACCGTACCTACGGCTCCCCACAATATACTAATTTAAACACAACTTTAACTTACGTCAGTTGGAACGGTTCAGCTTGGAATACTCAAAAAGTAGCTTCAAACGTCAATTGGAGGGGCTTAGCTGGCTATCTTGCGTTGGACTCGCATAATTACCCACATATCGCCTACTATAATTCAACGCCAGATGGCTATTCTGGCGCTTTAATGTACTCAAGCTGGACGGGAACAGCCTGGGATACTCAAACCGTAGACTCAAATAGTTCATTGGATGCAGGCCCCATAGCGTTAGACTCTAACGGAACCCCACATATAGCATACCTTGGGCAACCCGTTATACCATCAAATTATGTTGCCTACCTAAAATATGCCATAACTACTGAGCCCACGCAGACTCCTACGCCCACAGCAACTTCGGCTGTTGGGTTTCCATTGAACCTTCTTAGTCCATGGATAGCGGTGCCAGTAATCACCGTTATAGTTCTGATAGCTCTTGCTTACTTTTGGAAAAAGAAAATTGGAAAAGCCAAAAAGGAATCGACCACCTTAGCCAAAACTTAAAACAAAAAACTTGAACCAGCTATTGATTGCTTTTGTTGTACGGTTCCCTTAACAAGTTAGCCTTAACAAAAAGTTCCTTTAGTTGCTCGTCGTTTGCTCCTTTGCGGATAGGTGTCAAAATATCGGTGAGGTTGTCGTTTCTCATGAGGCACGGTTTCAGTTTGCCGTCGCTTGTAACGCGCATTCGTGTGCAGTGCATGCAGAAGTCGCTGTTCTCAATTGGATGCACGACTTCAACGGTTACGTTTGGTAAGTGGTAGATTAAGCGGTTATGCATGAACTGTCTCTTCTCAATGGTAACAGCTTTCTCTCGCAACATTTCTTCCTGCTCATCTAGGCTGCGGTGATGCGTCGAGTAGTAGTTGTTGCTGACGTTTATGGGGTCAAGTTCTATGAGTTGCAGCACCACGCCAGTTTGCCGCGCGTACTCTATCATGTCTGGAACGTCGCCTACATTTACGTCTTTAAGGATTACCATGTTGAGTTTAACTGGACAGAAACCCGCTTCAACGGCTGCTTTGACTCCTGCTAATGCGTCTTCAAGTTTTCCGCCTCCTAACTTGCGATACGTTTCCGCATTTAAAGTGGGCAAACTAATGTTCACACGCTTCAATCCGCGCTCATACAAGTTCTTAGCCATGTTGCCGAGCAGGAGACCGTTAGTTGTTAACGACAAATCCCTCAAGCCAGGCACCGCAGCTATGCCCGAAACGATTTCAGGAAGGTCTTTGCGCATGAGTGGTTCTCCGCCTGTCAATTTTACCCGTGAAATGCCTAAGCTGATGGCTATTTTGGCTATGCGCACGATTTCTTCAACAGACATTTTCTCTGCAGAACGATTAGCACGTTTCACTTCGCCTTCCCTGTGGCAGTATACGCAGCGATTGTTGCACCGCTGGGTAATCGATATCCTCAGGTTAAGCAAGGGTCTGCCGCAATTGTCCGTTAAACTCATTCGTTATTCACGCGCGTGCTTAACGATGTGAGAAGCCTCGGGCAAAATAAGCATTTCTACCGCAACTCGCACAGCGTCAGGGGAACCTGGGATACAAAACAATGCTTTGCCCTTAGCCACTCCAGCCACAGCACGCGACAAAACCGCGGCAGAGCCAACCCGGTCAAAACTTAAACGCCTAAAAAACTCACCGAAACCCGGCAGTGTCTTCTCAAAGAAAGACGAAACCGTCTCAATCGTAACATCCGTAGGCGTAATTCCTGTGCCTCCAGAAAAGATGGCAACATCCAAATCAAGCATGTTTAGAGCTTGATGAACGGCTTCAGAAATCATCGCTTTATCGTCTGCGATTATTTTTTTGAACAGGACATTGTGTCCAGCGTTTCTGAGCAAATCAATTAATGTGTCGCCTGAAACATCACTAACTGCTGTTTCGCCTTTCTCAACGAGCTTGTACCGTGAAGTGCTGCAGATGTAAATGCCGAAATTCAATGTTTTAGGCGCCTTAGCCTTATGCGCTTTAGAGCTTTCACTCATAACGAAGCTACACCTGCTTAAACTTGCGCACAACATGAATATTCTCAATCGCCGTGGAAGGATACTGGCCAGCAGCGTCTTTTTCATACTGCTTTGTCATGTCCCAAACCGTTAACAGAGCCACGGAAACAGCGGTTAACGCTTCCATTTCTACTCCGGTCTGCGCTTTAGTCTTAACTGTGGCTGTAGCTTCAACCGTGCCCTTATCAGATACTTTTACGTCTACTTCCACATTTGTTAACGGCAACGGGTGGCAAAGAGGAATCAGACTGCTTGTCTTCTTAGCCGCAAGCACGCCAGCAATTTTCGCCGTGTAAAGCGGGTCACCTTTAGCGATTTTTCCAGTCTTGATTAAATTAATTGTTTCAGCCTTCAACTTTATAGTGCCAGTTGCGGTTGCTTCACGGAAAATTTCCGCCTTGCCTGAAACATCAACCATCGCCATACTTTATTCACCTTACTTACTCTGTTCCCACACTTCTATTAGGTTTTGCACAGCTTTAGCTTTCGCTGAGCCCTCGTTAAACCTGTACATTCGAATCCGACCGTAAACACGTTCCTGCAAAATTCCTTCAGCCTCTAAAACCTCCAAGTTCTCAGCAGTCGATGCAAAATTAGCGTTGATTCTGCGAGCAACATCCGTAATATTAAGCGAACCTAAATTATAGATAAGTTTTAAGATTTTCATCCGAAGCTTCGATGAAAAAACCTCTTCCAACTCCATGACTGCTTCACGCTCTTCCTTTTTCTACTTCTAATGAGGCACTTAATTCTTTCTCCAACTCAAACGCTGGAATAGAAGGCAAAGAAACCTGCGTTGACCTCCCACGTACAGTAGAAGTCGCCACCACAGTCTTCAAAATACCCAGCGACGAAAGAAACTGGGCATAATTCCACACTTGCGTGTGGCTGTTCGGCTCCTCTCCGAACTCTTCACAAACAATCGCGTAAGCCTTCTCAACTTCAGTCAATGGAGCATAAGCCTGTTCATTTTCCTTAAAGAAACGGGCTACTGCAAGCAGAAACAGTTTTTCATGCAAACCAAGCGAAACTAACTCACTTCGTCGTAAACCTGGAATAATGCTGGAAACAGCCATCCGCACACATTCAGGCTCAACCAAACCCGCATCTGCTGCATCAGCATATTTCCCAGCCCGCCACAACAACTCTATCCCAAAGCGGGCATTTCCAGTTTCAGTAAAAGCCAATTCAGAAATCAGGTCAACAACGTCTTCCTGAACGGTTCCCAACTCAAAAGCCATGGAAACACGGTCACTTAAGATGTCAACAAGCTGAGCTTTGCCGTAACATTCTAAACTAATGATGCTGTGCTGAAGAGTGCTTCTTGCGCTTGCATCCAACTGCTCTATCACTTTCAAATCACGCAAAATAAAAATAAACGACAACCGCTGCGGCTTGCCTAACCGCATCTCCTGCAAACGCGTCAGCTTGTAAACGGCATCTGAACCTTCCTTTTCAATGAGACTATCAAACTCGTCCAATGCCAGTATCATAAAGGCATTATCTTCATCTAAAACTTGCATTAGCGTTGAGAAGACTTCTTCTACAGAATAACCACGAGCCGGATAATTAGGGCGGAAAACGGTGACGATATGATGCAAAATCGGCTGGAGACTACCGCGGTATTCTCGGCAGTTAACATGCACATAGCGAAATTTTATGGCTCGCTTGTTAGCTTCTGAAGTGATGCTTGCCCCTAAATGTTGGGCAAGAACCGTTTTTCCAGTGCCCACGTCGCCAGTTATGATAACTCGCTGAGCCATCTTTTCCGGACACCGAAGAATGAAACTGAAGAACTCCATCAGCAAGCGGTGTTCTTTTTCTCTGTGAGGCAGCTGTTGCGGAATGTAGTTTATGTCAAGCTTAGCCTCGTCTTTGAACACGCTTTGATGGGGAGCCAAATTTTATTCCTCAGTGAATGAAGTTTTTTCTTTTCAAGATAATACTATGTTTTGAAACAAAAGCCTAATAAATGCATTCTGCAATCCTTATTTTCCGACACGACATGATACCCAAATACTTCTTTCTAACAAAAGGAGTCGGCAAACATAAAGAGCAACTCCAATCTTTTGAATTAGCCCTCAGAGACGCAGGCATACAACACTGCAACCTAGTAAGCGTTTCAAGCATTGTACCTCCTGCATGCGAACAGCTTCCGCGCGACAAAGGCTTGAAAATGGTGCAGCCCGGCGAAATAACATTCGTTGTCATAGCTAGAAACTCAACCAATGAACCACATAGGCTTGTTGCATCATCCATCGGCATAGCTATTCCTTCGGGCAAAAACCAGTATGGCTACCTCTCAGAGCACCACTCTTATGGTCAAACTGACGAGGCAGCAGGCGATTACGCTGAGGATTTAGCGGCAACAATGCTTGCAACAACCATGGGCATCCAATTTGACCCTGAGACCGCATGGGATGAGCGCAAACAACTCTTCAAAACCACCGGGCTAATCATCAAAACAGCCAACATAACCCAGTCAGCAGCAGGAGACAAAAATGGCTTGTGGACCACAACTGTTGCAGCAGCCGTTTTTTGTCGAGAAAACAATAAGCCTAAAGAGTAATTTCTTTTATTGTTTCTTTCTCATTTTAATTTAAAAAGAAAAACAGGCTTTAGTTACTTATACTTAAGTTCTTGGTAGCTTTTCATCGCTGATACTACGATTTGTTTAGCTTCTTCAGCGTTTTTCCAACATTTAACTTTAGCCCACTTATGCGGTTCCAGCCGCTTGTATGTTGCAAAGAATTCTTGAATTTCTGTCAACTGGTGTTTATGAACATCCGTTATGTCCATGTATCCTTCAAACCGCGCGTCATTTACAAGAACTGAGAGAATCTTCGGGTC
>PKYH01000176.1 GCA_003133625.1 Candidatus Bathyarchaeota archaeon
CGCGTCCTGAAGAAAACGGAAAGACACGACATTGCCATCAGAAAACCTACTCTAATTACTGGTATGCGGAGTTCCCTGTCTTCTATAAACGCGTAACCTTCAGTTCGGGGTAATCTCTTAGAGAAGATAACTTCTATTCCATCATGATAGATGCTTTGTTATGAGATAGGCTTCATGTCCCATTTTAATAAACTCACGAACCATCCGTTGGGCAACCAGTTCTTGCCCTTTGCTCTTACTGGTCTGGTACATTATGACGCCAATCCGCTTTCTCAGCATCGCAACTAGCTCGCTCTCCAATAACTGTGAATGTTTCAGCGGTAAGCTTAAAAAAAAGTAGCCCTATTTCAGCTCAAGGCCACGCAGCGGAAAACATTCTTTGCAAGACATTACCTTTTCACCAAACTGTGGACAAAGCATAGTGAAAAAGGTGTGGCTATTTTGCGTGGATAATCATAGGAAACTCGGGATTAAATCGCATGTCATTTTCCCAAAGATTGCTAAGAAAAATAGGTACATCTTCAAATTTCATAAAATAGGCACAGGAAAGGTCTTTAGGCGTCTCAGCATGTATTACACCGATCGACAAATCCGCCATTTCAAAGGCTGAATTGTCAACTTTTGAATCACCCATGTACAGAATGCCATCGTGCAACCCTAGTTTCGCTTTCAATTCCATCAAGGCTTTTCCCTTGCTTATGGCACATGGGAAAACATCGAAAAAAGGTTGCCTTTCATACCTAATCACAACTATTGGAAGTGTTTCACAGTAGGATAATATCGTCGATGCCGTAGCTTTTGATTGGTGGCAGTCTCTGCACTGACGCCAATCCACTGAAAAGGCAACAACTGTCCCTTCAGAGTCACGCTTTTCTTCTATCGTTAGGTCGTTGCCTGAGAGACTTTTTGAATATTCGAGCGCTTCAATGAGGTGGGGCGACACTTTTTGTAGACATGGCGCCTCACTCGTAACATTGCCGATTCGAGTCTCCAGACCACCTAGTGCAGACCAGGCACGGGCAAAAGGCGTTCTTCCAACCACATACTGAAGAGATTTAGTGGTGATGATAGCTACTGGAATTTGCTTACCGATTTTATGAAGAATCATGTAGGTTTCTAAAGGCACAAAAGACTCAGATTTCGGAACGTTAATTGGGCTTATGGTTCCATCATAATCTAAAAACAACGCTTTAATTCGATTGCCCGAATCAGCCTTCTTATCGCCTGCTTGTTCCAAGGTAAGCTCAGCTTCGAATATTTTGTTCCTAACGCTCTCTCTTTAATCAACTAAAGAACCTTTCGTCGTTAATAATTCCTGAGGTGCATGATTTAAGTGCTCTTATGCGGCTTCTGGAGGACTGCGATGCGAATTACGCCTTTGCCGACGGAGGCTACGATTTTCAAAAGAAAACATCAAGGTATATTCTTGTAACCTGAAGAAGCGTGCCTACTTTTATTCGCTAGCTTTCACATTATAGTTTTTCTTCCTTGAGTTGCCTATGAAGCCTTATGAAGCGAGAAAGTATCTCGGACTTGAGAGCGGCGTGGTCTTTTTCTTTGGCATTAAGCACAACCTTAACAATGTAAAATTCCTTGTCGCTCTGCTCATTAATGTAAACGTGCAGCACTGGGAAATCTTTCAATTCCTTATGCATACGTCCGAGGACAAGTTCTGGGTCAAATTTGTTCGGAAACTCATACCTGACGTTGAATATGTAATCTTTGTTAGTGTAGGTAATGACAGCAGCATCCGTCGCAATAATGGTGTTTGGAATTTTCATGGTCTGCCCCTCTTCAGTGAGGATTGTCGTGAAGAACAAGCCAATCTCGATAACCTCAGCCATGTACCCTGCATAGATTTGGTCTGGTGAGAAGTATTTGTAACCTGGATTGAAGGCCCACTGAAATGGAATATGCCAGGTCAGAATCCTCACTTGGTTTCCAGGTCGAATTGTGCCTGAGACGAGGATTAGTATCCCTGCGAAAAAGCTGCCGAGAGTTGGCTGAAGCGCCAGACCGAGCACGAGTCCGCTGAATGCTGCTCCCGCTAGTAAGGCAGTGGGTGAAAAGGACAGGTATGACGCTGCAGCCACAGCAGACACGATGTATCCAACAACTGTAACTATGTTGCTGACCAACAGCGCATTCTTATCTAGTTTTGGTGTCAGTTCTTTAATCACCAGATTAGCTAGCTCTCTCGAGATGAACACGCCTCCGATCAGGATCATCCCCGCGTAAGTATACCTGAAGATGTACTCGTAAGAAGGGAATTCAAAGTTCAAGTATACTACTACAATCATTATGGCAAGGACTAAGATCAAGATGGCAAGAATATTTTTCAGATGGGGTGACATAATAGCGCACCAGATGATAGGTGTTAATGTTATCTTGGATTCAAATCTTTCTCAACGCGACATCACAAGTTTATATCAAGGAATCAAGACCTAATCTATCAACACTAAGGAATGCATTAATTTCTTAGGTTGCCATGAAGACGAAAACCTAAAATCCAACATTTCTATATCTGGAGGACCAGCGGTTTCCAACCCAGTTTGGTTTTGGTTGGGACTTGAACCCTTTTCAGGCTGTGTGAAAACTCAAATCGCCGTCAAGAAATTGCGTACCATATGTAAATAACGCGGACCGATGTTGAGAATTTGAACATAAAGATAGCATTTTTCTAAAATCGTTTGGAGTTTTTACACAGTCTGTTTTGGGTTCGCGTCTCGGCGACCGCACCAAATTACACACACTAAGTTTGTAATACATTGTTAGTTTGTATTAAAATAATATCAATCGGATTGAGACGCTTTTTTGTAGAATAGCCGTTACGCAACTGCACGAATTTTGCAGGTTTATATTAATTATGTGAAGTATCTACATTAATTTGTTTCAAAAGCGATTCTGGCATGGGCACTCTGTTAAAAATGATGTATGCTCTAAAGCTTCTGCCTGCACTTTTTTACTTAAGTTTGAGAGTAATTCTCTTAAGCACAAGCAAGCTTACAATAGAATTTACGTGGTAGCTTCATGCGAAGGCGCGAGGCAGTCCGACTTTTCAGAGAGATAGGTAAGTGTATACCAGGCGCGTTTATAAGCAGCGTGTCGCTAACGCCAAGCAACCGTTTCAAAAAAGAATTTGAACTTCGTATAAACGTGTCTCTTGATGACAAAAGTCTCAAGAACGTACAGTCCCTTGTGGAAAAACATAGAATGATTTTGAAAGAAGACAAAGGATCTTTATTGATTTATGCGTCTGAAACAAAACCAATTGAAATGGAAATCATCGCATAAGATAAACTATCATTCCGAAGAAAGATGTCTTTTCCGTGAGCGAATAGCTGGGATACACCCGAAAAAGCAGTGAAACTTTTGCTTAAATAACCCATTAAATTCCAGATGCTAGAATAGAGCATTTAAAAGAGATGCGACAACGACAATTTGAAATGGTGCCACAATGCTACAGCCAATACTTCTCGGTTTGTAAAAAACCTAGCAGAATACCTGCAGCGTTGCGGCAGGATGAATGCGCTCTTCTATGCTTAAGGCTTCTTTTCGCTGGCTAATTGTCTCGACAATTGCTGCAGGCTTTGTCTGGACAAAAAAATCTAATCCAAAACAGGCTCAATAGTTGCGACTATTGCGTTGCGATTAGTTGCGACTAAAAAATCTAGGCTAAACTGCTTTCTAATGGCTTCATAGGTTCTGTCAAGTTCAAAGACGGCTGATCTGCTAATTAGCGGTTTATGTTTCCGCCAGTTTAGAGAATAGCATTCGCAGTACCTTAACGAAGGCACTGTTCAAACGCTTAATTCCTAGAGATAACAGTGTATTTTTTATGTTTCAAGTGAAGCCAATGAGCTTTGAAGATTTTCCGTTTGCAACTAAACTAGCCAACACTATGAACTGGAACATGGCAACAGAAGATTTCGAGTTTCTAGCTTCACTTGAACCAGAGGGCTGTTTTGTAGTTTTTCAGGGTTCGGAACGCTTAGGCATAGCTACAAGCATCAGTTACGGCAAAGTAGGCTGGTTTGGCAACTTAATAGTTAAAGAAAAATATCGAAACAAGGGTGTAGGAAGCCTACTTGTAAAGCACGCAGTAAACTATTTGCAAAGCAAAGGCGTCAAAACCAGTGGGCTTTACGCTTATCCAAACCTGATTGGCTTCTACAGCAAATTTGGTTTCGAACGTGATGAGAATTTTTCCGTTTTGCGTGCAGAAACCCTTGATTCCTTGGCCGCTGAAACTCTGCCAAAAGTGGGAACGCAGCAAATTCAGGCAATAGCAGAGTTTGATAGCCGATGTTTTGGTGGAAACAGGAAAAAACTGCTGGAATCCATCATTCTCGAAGCGGGTAATTTAAGCTATTGTAAGTTTGCGGATAATGAGGTTGTGGGGTATGTGGCGGCTAAGGTTTATGAGAAAATGGCTGAGGTTGGACCATTAATATGCCAAGAGGGTCATGTTGATGTCGCTGCTTCGCTTCTTAAAACGGTTCTTGGAAAACTAACCGGCTTGAGCGTTTACGTGTTTCTACCAAAAAAGGAGTCTGCTCTTGCGGATATGCTTTCAAGTTTTGGTTTTAAGGAAGATTTTTGTGTATCAAGAATGTTTTTAGGTCAAGCTGTCGCAAAAAATTGTATATACATGGCTGAATCTTTAGAGCGAGGTTAATATTTATGCATGAAGATTACTGTAAAATTTTGCTTGAAGATTTTATTAAGAATTCTTGGTCAACCGTAAAAGTCATGGTTGAAAAGCTAAGCAGTTTCAGAGAAGAGAAACGCATCAGGCAGGTAACATTATTTCGTTATGTTAATGGTCAAAAAGTCAACGTTCAATTTGAGGGTAACCGGTTTTTTTTAAGAAGCTCAGTTGAGTACACGAATCCTCAGTTGACCGTTGAGGAAGTTCAGGGAATTATTGGTGTACGCCTGCTTGAAGTTTGCGGAAACTACTTTGTCGAGTATGGTCTGCATGAACCAAACGGCAGCGATGTTGTTCAGCTTTGCGAGATGTTGAAGAAGACGCCTGAAGGCTGCGCTGTTCCTTTCTTGCTGAATACTGATGATGTGGAGCCAGACCGGTACTCCATGAATCCTCTGAAATATTCCATTGTATCCAGTGGGCAAAGCGCGTTTCCAGCAGCATATGTAAAAACTGACCAGCTAAAAGTTGATGAGGCGTTCGTGAAAAAGTATGTCGGAACTTTAATCTCTAAAAAAGAAGCAGAACTAATTGGCAACAGCCTTAAGGACGCTAAAGGTTCTTACTTGGATTTTGTTGATTCGCTAAAATACAAGCAGCTTGAGAAGCTATCTGAATTTTTAGGCATGGACCTGTCACTTAGTGCCCTACGCATGCCTCTTTCAACCTTGCAAGCAGAAAGAAAAGATGGCTTACTGCATTACATTATCAGTGAGAGTCACCGCGATTACGAAGCTATCGAACAAGCTTACTCTTGTATGGGTAGAAGCATGACGAAACGAACCACTCTGCTGACGGTGCCTCATTCAAAGAAAGGCTATGGCTCCAAACGGGCAGCTCGCGGCAAAATACACTTTGAAGGCAGCAAGCTGCTGGATGTTGTGGTCAAATACAAAACCACTATGCTTTACCCCAACGGCATCGACCCAACTGATGTTGCGGTTGCAGAAGCAGAGGATAGTTTCACTGTAGTGGGAGAAAAACTGGCCGATTACAGTTTTTCGGAGACGCCATCTACGCCCCAATTCTTCCTTTACTCTTTAGGTTCACCTGAGGATGCGGCGCTTTGGCATGGCGTCGGTGCCTTTGCTTCTCCCCAATTGTTGCAAAGCTACTCTTGTGCCCGTACTGCTTGCAGAGAGGGAAAATTGATTAAAAATTTGAACCAAAAATATAACGTTATAACGGAAGTACCTTTGCAGTTTAACCTTGCCCCGGAAGGCATGTGGGGTCACCCAGTACACCGTAACATTGACGCCAGTGTAGGAACCGTAGAAAACCTTGCTGATTTGGTGCGTCGAGGAATGAGGCTTGAGTATCTCTCAAATTTCAAATAGGAGCGGTTGTATGCTTTGCCAGCAGTAGAATACGTCACATTTAGAATATTGCGTTTGTTTAGAAGACTCCCCGTTAACGTACTTAGCATTGGAAGCTCCACTGTAATTTTCGCAGAGTATTTCAAGGATTTTGAGAAACTTGGCTCAGTAAAAGGTATTTTTGGCGAAAAAACCGGGGAAGTTCTTCATCACCTCAAGGTTGTGCTCAGCTGGGTTGGCGGTTACATGTACGTGGATGGCTCTGACGGGCATCTTGTAATAAGCAAAAATTACCTTAGCAATGGCAATAAAACTGACATTTACTTGGACCTAATCCATGAGTTATATCATGTTAAACAGTTTCTCGAAGGCAAAGAGCTCTTTGACCCAAGGTACGAGTATGTTGAACGCCCCACAGAGATTGAAGCTTACCGTTACACCGTTCAAGAAGCAAGACGCCTCGGCTTGAGCGAGGAAAGAATCTGCTTGTACCTTAAAACCGAGTGGATAAGCGAGTACGACTTTAAAAAGTTAGCAAAATCAGTCAACGTCTCATATTGCTAACGCTTCACGGTAAACATTGAGCATTTTTTGAGCACAAATATCCCAAGTAAAGTTTTCAGTAACAAACCTTCGACCGTTAGCGCCCATTTTTTCACGTAAAGCCTTGTCTGAAAGAAGCTTCAACAACGCATCCGCCAACTCTTCACTGCTGCCCCGCTTAACAAGTAAACCTGTTTCGCCATTGCGAACGGCTTCGTTGACTCCGCCAACGTCAAAAGCCACAACAGGCCTAGCTGATGCTTGCGCTTCAAGCAGCACTATTCCTTGCCCTTCCTGAATTGACGGCAAAGCAAACACGTCAGCGCAATTATACAGCGCTGTAAGCATATCCTCTTTAACATTGCCTAAAAACTTGAAGTTGCCTGAAAGATTAGCCGTCTCAAGGTTACTGAGCAGTTGGTTTTTTAATGGTCCTTCACCGACAATTACAAACTTGGTTCCACTGTATTTTTTGACGATTTTTTCTGCTGCTTCAACAAGAAAAGGCAAGCCTTTCCGAGGAATTAAACTGCCGACAAAAAGCACACAAGGCTCGTTGCCTAATCCGAACTGGCGCTTTATCGCCTCTTGGTCTTCAAGGGGCTTGAATTTTTCTGGGTCAACGCCGTTTGGAACAATCCTGACCTTTGCTGCGTCAACACCATAATGATTCTCTATTTTTTCAAGCGAGTATTTGCTTATTGTGACTATTAGCTTTGCGTTTTTCGCTGTTTCTCCTTCTAATTTGGCAAGCCGATGCATGAAATAGTTAGCAATCCTGCTCCTGAATGATTGATACCCGTTTTCTCTTGCTTGTTCATATTCATCAGCGAGGACACCGTGAATCGTATGTACGAATGGCCGCTTGATGCCTTGCTTGTTTAGAGCATTTAAGTGCCCATAGCCGCTTACTGCGTGGGCTTCATAAACATCAGCGTCGATAGCTCTGGCTTTTTTAGATAAGCTTCTGTTGAAAAACCAGTTATCCAATGGAAAAAGCTTATCCGTTGAATAGCATGGAACAAAGGTTACACCGTTAATATCCATAGGTTTTTTGAATCCTGCTTTAGTGCCACTATAAACGGTGATGTCCGCTTGAGTTTGTAGTCGCTTAGTAGTTTCAATTATCCGCCTTTCTACTCCTCCAAAGTACAAGTGAGGCGGCTGAGTGTTGAAGACGGCTAACCGAAACTTTCCCATTCAGTGCACTTCTTTAATTGGTGTTTCTTCGTTTGATTAGCTAATGTTAATTTACTTTTAGATATAAGTTAGATTGCTTGGTTTGCTGCTGTAGAAATTGCCGATTTCTTCGAGTTTACTTTTTGATATGAGGCCACTGAAAAATCTGTTCAATACACAAGGAAAAAGGGTAGTCAGAGCGATAATTGAAGTATAATCAGTAGCTTCTCAAGCAGATATTGTCAGAGATTGAAAAGGTTAATATGAACTGGTGGGGGTTATTTTTGATAGCTATTTATGCGCTGCAATCTAATGTGAAGTTCATATGATTCAAATTAACATAAGACCGCTAAAACGGTTTTCAATAATATTAACAGTTATCGTCTTAATCTTGGCGGTAGTGCTCGGTTCTTTTCTTTACCTCAATTCGCAGCGCGGCTACGTAGGAAACGTTGAATCACTCATTGTTGGAATGGAGCCTAATCAGGTCAACCTCCTAGTCTACGTTGCTGAAAACCAACGCTACTTTGCGGCAAATGGGCTCAACGTAACTATCAAAGATTACGCTTCCGGTTCAGCTGCGGTTAATGGACTGCTAAATGGTGAAGTAAACGTTGCCACATCAACCGAGTTCGTCGTTGCCAATAATGCGTTGGCAAACCAGAGCATCCAGACCTTCGGGGTTATCGATAAATTCCTACAGATTTATATCGTTGGCAACAAAGACCGAGGAATCGAAAACGTTACAGACCTCGCAGGAAAAAAAGTTGGCTTGTCGGTGCAAACGGCGTCAGAGTTTTATCTTGGCAGATTTCTTGAGCTAAACGGCATGAATCTTGACCAAATAAGCCTTGTTAATGTTACTCCTTCACAAGTAGAAGATGCCTTAGAAAACGGAACAGTTGACGCCGTAGTTGCTTGGCAGCCTTATGTTGGAGCAATTGAAAATCGGCTAGGTAACAGCACAGTCATGTGGGATGCCCAAAGTGGGCAGGCGGCGTTTGACTGCGCCGTCAGCACAAACAATTGGATATCCAGCCATCCAGAATTGGTAAAGCGATTCTTGAATTCACTCGCTCAGGCTGAGCAATACATTATTAATCACCCAGTTGAAGCAAAAATCATCCTACAAAATCGCCTCAACCTTACTGCCGCATACGTCGGGACGGTTTGGTCCCAATACAGATTTTCACTTTCGCTTGATCAATCTCTTATTTTGGCTATGCAAGATGAATCACGCTGGCTAATACAAAACAACTTGACCAACGCAACAGCTGTTCCTAATTTCTTGAATTGCATATACGTAAATGGCTTAAAATCCGTAGAGCCTGAATCAGTAAACATTATCGGTTGAGGCGAGGAAAGATGAAAATTAAGAGCCAGTTTCGCATAAGCATCGCAATCTTCATAATCATACTTGCCGTTATCACCGCTTCAGTAATTATTACTGAGCAACAAACAGCCCAGTTGAGCAGTCAGGAGGCGATTGCACTAGACATTCAAACTAGAGCCAGCAACCTCGCTTATCTTTCGAATGATTACTTCCTTTATCAAGAAAATTCACAGCTTACTATGTGGCAATCAGAGTTTTCTTCGCTTTCCAATGACCTTTCAAAATTAAATCCTTCCAGCCCAGAGCAGCAAATACTACTTAACAATGTTAAAGGCGATGCGCAGCAGTTAAACAGTGTCTGGACTGATGTGGTTTCGTATCTTGAAAATGCGCCTAGGAACGTTAGTGTGAGGGTTCTGCCAGCATTTCAGACTGATTGGAGTCGAATGGCGGTGCAGAACCAAGCTCTTGCCTTTGACGCACAGCAGTTATCACAAGCTATTCGCAATCAAGTTGACCAACTAAACTTGACAGATATTATTCTCATTTTTGCCTTGTTAGGATTGTTTGGTGCCTACTTCATCACAAATTATCTCATAACTTACCGTAACACTTTGAAGTCAATTTCTGATTTGCAAGCTGGAATAGCAGTTATCGGTTCTGGAAATCTCGACTATTCAATTAAAGCGGATAAAAAAGATGAAATCGGCGAAGTATCCAAATCTTTCAACCAAATGGCAGCGAATTTAAAAACGACGACTGCTTCTAAAGCCGATTTGGAGGGGGAAATTGCCGAACGCAAGAAAGCTGAAGAAGAACTAACCGCTACTAAAAATCGCTTAGCAGAAGAGTTGGCAGGGCTATCTAAGCTGCAAGAAATCAGCATGCGTTTTGTAAGCCAAGACAAAATGCAAGCATTACTCGACGGAATCGTTAATTCTGCGATAGAAATCACCCATGCTGACATGGGCACTATGCAACTACTCAATGAGGATAACACATTAAGATTTGTTTCTCAGCGTGGGTTTAAACAGTCTTATTTGGACTTTTTCAAGTGTATTAATGCTGACGGTCATACTGTCTATGGCGAGGCAATGAGAAGTAAAAAGCGTGTAATTTTTGATGACGTAACCCAAAGTCCCATACTTGTCAATACTCCTGCGTTGAAAGTTCTATTGGAAGCGGGAGTTAGGGCTGTTCAGTCCACACCACTTTTTACTCGTTCTGGCAAATTCTTAGGCGTTATCACTACATATTATCAAACCCCACATAAACCTGATGAGTTTGATTTGCGATTGCTTGATTTGTTGGTTCGTCAAGCAGCAGATTTTGTTGAACGCGTAGAAAACGAGCAAAAAATCGATGAATACGCCAAAAACTTAGAGAAGGTGGTTGAAGAGAGAACTAAGCAACTCAAAGACGCTGAGCGTTTAGCCGCTATCGGCACAACTGCCGGCATGGTGGGTCATGACATTCGCAATCCTTTGCAGGGGATTGCCAGCGACGTGTACTTGGTTAAGTCTGATTTGGCTTTGATGCCTGAAGGTGAGGCGAAAGACAGCATGAAAGAAAGCCTTGAGGGCATTGAGAAGAACGTTGAGTACATTAACAAGATTGTCCAAGACCTGCAGGACTATGCTAAACCGATTAAGCCAACTTTGCAGGAAACAGATTTTGAGAGGCTCTGTCAAGAGGTGCTGTTTAAGAATGGCGTTCCAGAAAACATCGATGCCGCCCTCAAAGTGGAGAAACAAGCGAAGAAATTAGATGCTGACCCTGAGTTGTTGAAGCGCATCTTAAGCAACTTGGTGAGTAATGCGGTTCAAGCCATGCCAGAAGGCGGAAAACTCGCCATACACGCATACAAAGAAGCAGGCGACACGGTTATCGTAGTCCAAGATACAGGCGTTGGCGTTCCCGAAGAAATCAAGCCTAAACTATTCACGCCGTTGTTCACAACTAAATCGAAGGGTCAAGGTTTCGGTTTAGCTGTGGTTAAACGCATGACTGAGGCTCTCGGTGGCACTGTATCGTTTGAAAGTGAACAAGGCAAGGGCACGAAATTCATTATACGTCTGCCCCAAAAGAAGTAAACGGTAAATAGGTCTTCAAGTGGTTAATGACTGCTCTATAATCTTAACTATTGCCACCGGGCNNCTTAAAAAAAGGTTCATGACCACATCAAGGTGGCAGAGGCAAAAGTAAACCTCCTACCCCTCCCTCCCCTCATTTTGTTACTCAAACGCCCAAACAAAATGCGCCTACCCTTCTTCCAGCTGCCGCTGAAAACTCACATCCCGCAAGAATCAAGCAGAACATTAAAAAGTATAAATTGCGCTCGAGGGAAGTTTCTACCGAGCACTAGTGTTCTATGCCCTCTTCCGCAAAGGCACTTTATACTTTTATATACTCTTTTAGCGTATTTTGCGGTACGGGAATGAAAAAGTGACTGCCCAAAACGAAGAAGCCGACTCAAACCAAAGCTTACCAACAAACTATTCTCCGCTTGAACTGGAAAAGGAAATCAGGGAATTCTGGATTCAAAACCAAATCCGCGACAAGCTGGAACTTATCGAAAAGGATGCTAAAGCAATCTTAGGCTACGTTGAAGGACCACCAACACTAAACGGAATCCCACACATCGGCCACGCACGTGGACGAGTAATGAAGGATATTCGTTACCGATGGAAAACCATGCAAGGCTACTACATGCCGTTTTGGGCTGGATGGGACTGCCAAGGCTTACCCGTGGAACTGGANNGGTCAAGAACGCTTCATTGAAGAATGCAAAAAAGCCATCATGCGCTACCACCAGATGTGGCTTGAAGCCGACACAAACCTAGGCGTATTCATCAACCAAGAGAAAGCCTACTGGACCTACAAAGACGAGTACATTGAGCGCGAATGGCAAATCCTCAAACGAGCATGGGAACAAAACCTCCTCGAAGAAGGACACTACGTAGTCGCTTACTGTCCAGGTTGCCAAACCTCGCTTAGCAGCGCAGAAGTCGGTTACGAAGGCAGCTACAAAGAAGTTGAAGACCCCTCATTATACTTTAAATTCAAAGTCGCAGGCAGCAAAAACGAGTTTTTCCTTGTTTGGACAACGATGCCCTTCACTATAATAACAGACACTATGCTTGCTGTTCAGCCAACTGCCGAATACGTGAAAGTGAAAGTCGGCGAAGAAATCTGGGTAATGGTGAAGCAACGCGTTGAACCAGTCATGGCGGAACTCGGAATAACAAAATACCAAATCACCGAATCTATCTTGGGCAAAAGCCTGGAGGGAACAGCATACGATTACCCACTAAAAGACATAATTCCCAAACAAGCGGAACTTGAAACCAAGCACCCCTTAGTGCACAAGGTCATAGGCGAAGACTTTGTTGACGTTAACACTGCCACAGGCGTTGTTCATCTTTCGCCTGGAAACGGTGAAGACGATTTTTGGGCAGCCCAGCGCAGAGGCGTTCCCATTTTCGCTCCATTTGATGATGAAGTAAAATTCACCAAAGACGCGGGCACATTCGTCGGTGTTTTTGCTCGTGATACTGATTACTTGGTGGTTGAGGAACTGCGCAACCGCAACGCTTTCGTCAAAGTCGCAATGGTGAAACATGAGTACCCAACTTGCTGGCGTTCCCACCACAAACTCGTTTGGCTAGCCAGAAAAGAGTACTTTTTACGAACAGACAAGGTAAACAGCAAAGTGCTTGAGGCTGCCGAAAAAATTGAGTACTTTTTTGAAGAACCAAAAAACCGTTTTTTGGGCTTCCTCAGAGAAGGAAAGCCATGGTGCATAAGCCGAGAACGCATCTGGGGCACACCGCTGCCAATTTGGGCATGCGAAAAATGCGGCAATAAGCGTCTAGTTGCAAGCAAAAAAGAACTCATAGAAAACGCGCTGGAAACGATTCCAGAAAACTTCGAGTTGCACAAGCCATGGGTTGACCGAATCACACTTAAATGCGAAAAATGCAGCGGAACCATGCGCCGAGAAGATTTCGTGCTGGATACATGGCACAACAGTGGCGCTTCGCCATACGCGCGCTTCTCAGATGAAGAAGTTGAGAAGTTTGTGCCAACAGACTTCTTAACTGAAGGCATTGACCAAACTCGAGGCTGGGCAAACTCCCTGCTGCTTGAATACGTTATTTTAACTGGAAAACCGACAGGGCCATATAAGGCATTTTTGTTTCAGGGTTTAACGCAGGACGCTAAAGGCAGAAAAATGAGCAAAAGCTTAGGCAACGTGGTCGAAACCAACAAGCTATTGGAGAAGAACTCGGCTGACCTGTGCCGTTTTTACATGATGCGCAAATGTTCGCCGATTGATTTTATGAATTTTGACATGCAGGAACTAAATCGTCGACCATACCAAGTCTTGTCTACGCTTTATCATTTGAGCAGGTTCTTTATGCAAAATGCAACTTTTGACGAGTTTAATCCCAGAAAGTACACGTTAGATTGGGTTTTCAAGGCGAATCAGCTTCAGGCAGCTGACTTGTGGCTCTTGTCTAAACTGCAAGAGAAAATCGGAGATTACACCAATAAGCTTGAACGATGCGAATTCAACGCTGCCGTTGCAGTTTTGGATGATTTCGTGATTGAAACATTAAGCAGGCTGTACGTGCCCATGATACGAAAGGAACTTTGGACTGACGAGCCTGAAACGCTTGAGAGACGCCAAACCATCTATGCACTGCTGCACCATACGCTAAAGACGGTAACGTTGCTCTTCAACCCAATCACGCCTTACCTGAGTGAGGCATTATACCAGAAAGTTTACAGGCAACTTGAACCGAAACTACCCGAATCAGTGAATTTCGCTTCTTGGCCTGCGCCAAACGAGAAAATCCGCAACAAAACCCTCGAAGAGCAATTTGAAATTTTGCTTAAGGCGGTATCAATAGCTTACGCTGCAAGACAACAGGGAAAGCTGAAGCGCAGGTGGCCACTTAGCAAAGCAATCGTGGTTGCGCCAGAAAAAACATTGAAAGCCCTAAAGCAACTTGAGGCATTGTTCTTGGAACTTACAAACGTGAAAGACGCAGAATACACAGTGCAAGTTCCAGAGTATATCGGAGGCGAAAACTGGGTTTCCAGCCAAGAAGGCGACATAACCGTGTTCGTAAGTGGACAACGAGACGAAACCCTGTTAGGCGAAGGAATAATGCGCGATTTGGCGCGCCGTGTCCAAGCGCTTCGCAAGGAGTTGGGTTTTGTGCCGACGGATATTTTGGAATCGGTTCATATTGCCGAGTTGGAAGCTGAAAGTATGAATCTGCTTGAGCCGTATTTGGAGGAGATGGCTGGTTTGGTAAGGGCTAGGAAAGTGTATTTGCATGGCAATCGCAGCGAAGTTGAAGCAGAATGGCACGAATCCGAGTTAGATGGCAAAAGAATATACATTAACATCCACTGAAACCATGAAATAGAAGGGGAAAAAATGGCGGAAGAAGCAAACAACAACATATACTACAAGTGCCCTCACTGCGCTTGCATATTCCTAACAAAAGCAGACCTGCAAAAACACATAAACCAGTTTGGCAACGGCAAAGAAGAACACGAGTTTTCTTATCGAAGAACTCACGGCAGACTAGAACACGGATATGGTGAAGGGTAAGCTTTTGCTGGAATGCTAGTTTCAATCTACCTCTATCCTTATTCTATTTTTAGAAGATTCTTTTTAACCGAAAGCTCTAAATGCGCACACTATGGTATTTTTTCAGAAAAGCGCCTGAACGGGCCGGTAGATCAGCCTGGTATGATCGCCGCGTTCGCAACGCGGAAGCCGCGGGTTCAAATCCCGCCCGGTCCACT
>PKYH01000157.1 GCA_003133625.1 Candidatus Bathyarchaeota archaeon
TCGATTGAGAGTTTTAAACCAGACGCCGCGTCTTAACGCAAGCTTCTTGGCTTGAGCAAGGATTCCAACTGATGGAAAACTGCCAAGTCTTCCTATTTCCGTTAAGCCCTCTCTCATGAAGACCCCATTTCAGCGCCATTAGCTTATAAAACCTACGTATTTAAAATCCACAAAAAAAACAGCAAACCACCCATGAATTTATACATAAACAACGCAAATCATTAAAAAAATAAAAGAAAATGATGTGCCTTTTCTTAATGAGTCAAAAAAAATAACTCATGACTAATGACTTAAACCAATAATCAGAACTTTCATCAGTACGGCCTAACGCTCTTTCCCTTAGCGCTATATCCAAGTCCTTTTTGTTTCCGGTATTCCGTCGAAATGCGGGTCGTCAGAGACTATTCCTGCCCGGTTTGCTATTGCTGTGGCGGCGATTATAGTCACCGATCGGGATATCTCGGTGTTTACTTTTTAGAAACCCCGCCTGCTTGGCTATTTCAGCAGTTAAGTTTTCAATTTTAAGCGCACTTTTCATAAGCCGCGCAAAGCAAATTTCTGCTTCATCTTTTCCGATGTTTTGGCAAACATTCTGGATGGTTTCACCAATGACTATGGTTGGAAGTATGCCTTCTTTGTGCAAAACAAGTTCCTTAATTTTCCTTGACGCTCTTTGCTTTACATCAGCTTCATCTGAATAAAAATACTCCATGAGAAATCTGGTATCCACAACCTCTCTCACGCTAGTATTCCTCTCGGATCTTTTCTATCTCTTTTTTCATTTCCTCAGGCTTGCCATATTTTGAATAAATACCTGCACAATCCTCCAGTCTGCGAAACGGGCTAAAAACCACTTGCCCTTGGTCAGTAGCTTCAACTAAGAGGTCATCACCCTCATTTATTCCCAGTTTTTGCCTAATCTCCGCTGGGATAGTAGTTTGCCCTTTCCTAGTAACCTTCACAACGTTCTGCATGCTGATTGCCCTACATAAATAGTTAAAGTACTACGCTTAAAAAGTTTCCTGACGCCTTCTTTAATCAGTACTTTACACAATCTCGCGAAGACACAGCTCGAAAAAACCTCAACCTTCAACTGCACCGCTTCTTCTTCAACAAATCTTTGCCACAAGCCACTTCTCTCTGCAACTCTTCCTCATCCAAATAACTATAATTAAAACCAATACTCCTAAGCACCGCCGAAAACTCTAGACGAGACATACCTAAAACCTCAGCAGCCTTACCTAAAGTAACAGTTCGAGAAGCAAGAAGACCCAAAACTAACAAGAAACGCTCTTTCTCCTCTCTTTCCCTAAACAAAGGAAACTCATCAACAACACTATTCAAAGACAAAGCTAAACACCAAATCAGTTACCCTAGTTGCCACTCACTCTTTTTGATAACCTTGTTATCGCATACAGCGTTATGGCTGTTGATACCATGAAGAAACCTATCAGAATGAATGCAATAGATGCCAACGCGACATTTGTTACTATACTGTGTGTGGAGGCATACATTTCCATCATCCAAACTCCAAACAATGTGCCTAAAGCGATCGACATTATGCCGGGTATTCCAAGAAATGTGAGAGGTCTGTCTTCGACAACAAGTTTGATTAACGACATTAGAAGACCTAGGCCATGTGTGGCTGCATTTTCGGTTGACGTTTTTACTCCCACGGTGTCTGCATATTTGCATGAGATAGGCACTTCGCACATTTTTAAGCCGCTTTTTTGGACTGCACGCAGCAGTTCGATGCTGGCACTCATGCCATTCTCAGACATGGCTCCCAGATGCTCCATAGCCCGTTTGCTGTACGCTCTAAAACCCCTTTGAGCATCGCTTACGCCGTTTTTACCCCAACCATTACTTAACCTTGTGATAACCTTCACACCCAACTGCCTATATGCAGGCATCTCGGATGCGCCATTTTTATCCATGAACCTGCTCCCCAAAACAACCTCGCAAATCCCCGCCTCAATCGGCTTCACTAACAGAGGAATCTGCGAAGGATCATGCTGCCCATCCGCATCCAAAGTAACAAGCACATCAGCTTCCAACACGCGCGCTCGCTCAAACAAATTTTGCAGGGCCGCCCCATAACCAAGATTTCTCTCATGACGAATAACCACTGCGCCAAGCCGTTCAGCAATTTCACCTGTTAAATCGGTTGAACCATCATCACAAACAACCACAATATGCGCATGCTTTTGGGCTCCTAATACAACTCGTGCAATTGTTTTTTCTTCATTAAAAGCTGGGATACCCACAACAACTAAGGGCTCATCCAAATTGGCAATCGCTGAATCCCTAAAAGCCCAATTAGGCTCTTTAGTTAAAACCAAACCTTAACCCTCCGAAAAAACAAAAAAGTTTTCTATGCCTTACCAAAGTTAACCACCAAAAACCTAGCAAAGCCACGGTCATCAGCCCACATAGAGGCTAAACGATTTCCCCAACTAACAGCTATGTCACTAATTTTCCGGGCTAAAGGCAAACCAACAGTCCTCACCAACCTGTCCACTACGCTCTCCACTGCAAACTGAAGCTTATCCATTATGGCCGTCACTACTTTGGCCAACGTTACGCTTTTAATCCTATCAACGTATCTTACTGTGAGATCTATTATGCCACGTTCAACCCGATTGAGAAGCCTAAACCAAACACGACGTCTTAACGCAAACTTCTTAGCTTCAGCTAGCGTTCTAACAGATGGAGAACAAACCTGTTCCCTTCTTGCAGCTAACCTCTCAATACCCATGAAACCATCATTCACTTTGATGAGCTTAAAAAGCTTTCGAATTTAAAACTCATAGAAAAACAGAAGTTAAACATGATTTTATACGTAATTAACGCAAAGGAAGGTAAAAGAATAAAAATAAAAAGACAGATTCTTTGCAATGACTTAAACGAGGTTTTTTGAGTATGAAGAATAGGAGTTCATGCAATCAAAGTTTGCAGTCTTAATTCGCACGCGCGCGGGCAGATTAAATAATTATTTTGCAAGGGTTGGAAGAGCAGGCAGCTTTCTGAAGGCGTCAAGTATTTAGAAGCTCCAGATAAACCTCTTCGTAAGCCTGCGCCACGATGCTCCAACGCTCTTTTTGAGCAAACTTCAGATTCTGCTTGCACATCTCGGCGGCTGCCTCCTTGTCAGTGAGAACCTTCAGGATCGCATCCTTCAACGCCTCCGCATCGCCAGGGGGAACTAGAAGCGCGGAGGCGCCGTCCGCCACCATTTCTCTCATTTCAGGCAGATCAGAAGACACAACTGGTTTCCCAAAACCGCAGGCAAGATGAAATACACCGCTTGTTCCTAGCGCAATCAAATATGGCGTGACAACAACGTCAGCCATGCCAAAGACCCGATACAAATCCTCCTCTGGCACGTACCCCGTGAAGACCACTTTCGGAGGCGCGTTCTTAATGAACTCATCTAGATATCCAGGAAAATTCGGGTGGTTATCGCCTGCAATCACAAGTTGAACATCGCCTCTTTCTTTTGTTATCTTTCTAAAGGCGCTCAGCATAGCCGGAAGTCCCTTGGATGGTCCCATGTGACCGAACAACAAAACTACTTTGTCCTCGGGATCTATTGATACGCAATCATTCCCCAGGCTGCCGTGAGGAATAAAAAGTACCCCTTTGTTGTTATAGTGTTTTCTCAGATACTCTACATAAGATTTCACCATTACAACCACTCTCGAGGCGGAGAGAATTAACCTGGTGGCCACAAGAACGCCTGCCTTGTTTGCAAAGCTGGGTTTAAGTTTAACTTTCTCCAGATCTACGACCTCTCCTAAATTGTGCAGTAGAACGACAACTTTGAGACTGCAAAGTCGGCATAGAAAAACTAATGATAAGCCAGTGAAGTTGGCAATCCTACTCTTTCCAAAGCTTTGAAACCCTATGCTAAAGTGGACCAGATCGGGCTTCAGCTTTAAAACCTGGACCATAACACCTAGAATCGAGAGGGGATAATCTTGTTTCCAAACCCTTACGATCTTAATCTTTGAGTTTTCCGGCAACTTTCCTTTTGAACCGGTAATCTGGTCAGCTAACAAGTTAAGTTTCTCAATTGCGGGTCTGTTCGCCAGTTCCGTGACTAAGTCCTTGGCATACTCACTTAATCTAGCATGATTAGGGGGATAGGATGAGATGAAACATATTCTCAAACCTCTTTTCCTGCCGCCCGCGACCAAACTAGTCGCTGCAAATTCGCCTTCGATTGCTTTCCTCCACACGTTTATCTTTCGAAAATGAGGCTGAAGGAGTGCCGAACGCGCGAGCAACGCCTGCGTCAACCAATATAAGTGAATGCACGATCCCCGAAGAATGCTCCTTAGCCTCGAGGGCACTGGCACGTACACGATCACAACCCCTCCAAGAGCATAATTACAGCGTTTATGGCTACAGCTATAATACAAGTGATTCCTGTCGGCTCGATTGCTTGCTGAACCATACCTTAACCTTTCTAGTCTTAAGTCGCTTTTCTATTTTTTCTCAAGTTTTGGGACTGCTAGTCCTAAGAGTTGGTACGACCCAAAGATAACTCGCGGTAAATCCCACGGAGAACATCGTGTTGACAGCGTGCTATTATCTTCTGAAAAGCATGGCGTGAATTTCAGATTAGAACAGTCAGGGCAAATCATCAGCGAGATATTCGTTGTCGCAACTCCTGAAATAACATCTTTCCAAATGTCTCCTTAAGAACCTTGTGAACTTAAACTCACTAAAACGCCCTTTCTTTGCCAGCGGATCCTCTGAGACACAGATTAGGTGAAAATGTTTTGAAGATAGATCGCTTGCTCCGAAGGTTTCTTTGTAGTTTGAACCATTTTTTAGCCGTTGAGTACCATTATTTTCAAGTAATGTGCAAAATCAGTGCCGTTGACCCAGTCCAGTGCATGTTTGTGGCCCCATTTTTAGGCTAACAGACTCATTCTGCAGGTAAGGGGGAGCCGATTTCTTTAATCTTGAGCGCAAGTTTGCTTTGGAAAACCTGTTGCAACTTCCTTGTAACTGCAAGGACGCTTTTAGCTAAGGTATTGCTGCGGACGTTACCACTTACTCTTATCGTTAGGTCACTTGGAAGCAAAAAAGTTTTTCATCTTCTTCTAAGAGCGCCTCACGCTATAACCATTAGGTACAAACCAACGCGCTACACTCGGGGTTTTGGGGCGTAAAAAGTAGCAAAATAGAAGTACCGCGAGGTCTTATTAGTGTCTTGAAGGTGACGCAATCTGGCCAGGCGAGATTCCTCGGGCAGACAAATGGCGCGCCCGCAGGGGGTTTACAGGTGAAAGTTAAGGCGAAGCATGTTGCTGCAGTTTTTCTCATCCTCGTGTTTCTGTTAGGGATCGCTCAACAGTTCGCACCCGTGCCCGTGACCAAGGGTCAACAGGTTGATCAATCGTATTGGCTACGTTTGGCCAATAACGCCTGGAATTATTATCAGCCTGGTGTTAGCGTAGATCCCACAACGGGGCTTCACAGTGCCGGTCTGGGTTATCCCTATTTTACTGATTGGGACTTGGGAGTTTACATTCAAGCTATCATCGACGCTAACCAACTGGGCATATTAAGCACAAGTGGCACTTGGGGAGCCGATGCGAGATTCAACAAGATATTGACGTTTCTTCAAACACGCCAGCTTACCTCTAATGGCTTGCCCTACGCATGGTACCAATCTGCTAATGGGAATCCGTATGGGAATGACGTGCAAAACGCTGCTGATACTGGAGAGTTGCTGGTAGCCCTTAACAATCTAAGAGTTTTTAGGCCTGACTTGGCAGGGACCATCAACACCATTGTGTATACCCGAACTAACTATGCTCCGTTGGAGCAGGCAGTTGACGCGTTAACGAATTCAAAGAACCTGTATGATTACTATGTTGCAAGTGGCTTCGCTGGTTTTTGGCCGAGCCGATTCTCAACCTTGGCTAGTTCCATTTTGAACAATATTGTGTCGGCGCCTACTGTTTCAACCTATGGTGTAACGTTGCCTATTTCAAAATTAATGTGTGAGCCTTTGCTTCTTTCTGTTTTTAATCTTGCTCCTAACGCTTTGCTGGACGGCTTGGCTGACCAAGTGTATTTGGCTCATGAAGCCAGGTACAGCGCCACGGGCAAGTTTGCGGCATTTAGTGAGGGAAACACAGGCTTGGATAATCCTTCATACGTTTATGAGTGGGTGGTGAAAGAGGATGGTTCAACTTGGACCATCGATAATGGACAGGACAACGTGGGGATTGTGCCAATTATTTATTTTAAGGCGGCGGTTGGTTTGTTGGCGATGTACGATACTTCTTTCACTGAGAGCATGGTTTCGTATGTTGAGTCTGTGCTTCCTAATCCATCAAGTGGGTACTCGGATGGGGTTGATGAGAACGGGCGCGTCGACACGGCTGACATCGACAAAACCAACGGCATGATAATTGAAGCCGCACTATACGCAATTGACAACCCTCCAACTCCAACGCCTACACCAACCCCGACACCTACACCTTCACCAACAGCTACGCCATCGCCAACTCCAACTCCAACGCCTACACCAACCCCGACACCTACACCTTCACCAACAGCTACGCCATCGCCAACACCAACTCCCACTCCAACACCAACTCCTGCTCCCAGTCCATCACCCACAGCCACCATACCCCCTACTTCAACGCCAACACCAATGAGCTCGTCGATATCATCAACCCCAACGATTTCTCTCACTGAAACGCCGTCTACGTCACCAACACCAGGCGCCCCAGAGTTCCCATCAGTCATTATCGGCATAGCTGTACTTATGGCAGTGACGACAGCGATATTATTCTGCACGAAAAAACCGAAAAAATAATCATACAAAAGCTGAAACTGAAGGAGCCCCAGAAAAGAGGGGTTGAAGTTAGTGGAACAGGTCAACGTGACTACAACGCTGTCAGCTCTTACACAAATAGCTTCAAAAAGCCATTCGGAATGATTTGGGGAACCGACAATACTGGAGCCATGAGTATTTACGCAAGTGGTAGTGGCCCCTCTTCGAGTGCAGACGTTGCAAGCACGTATGGTAGTAATGATTCAAGTTTGCTTTCATCAATACTGCTCGCTATCTTGGTTGTCTTGGTTGCAGTTTGCATCACACGATTGAGGTTTCCTATTCTACCGTCAAGCAAAAACGAAAAGTCCAAGTGAACCAGGCTTCTAAGATATATTGAGAGCGGCACAAGATCTCTTAATAATCTTTAAAAACCTCATTTTTTCAATGTGCCAGTTATTCTGCGCACGCAAAGTTTCAACCTTCGCGTTTCTTCCGATCTCTCTTATCTTCAATAATGAAGGGAAGCGCAAAGAATGTTTTAAGAAGCCACACACTGGATCCAACAGCATAATCAGGGCATCCTGCCTTAAAAAATCCATAAACCATCAAAACTTGTTTCCTTGGACCATAGCACCAGCCTGCCCTATTTTCCGTTTGGAAACCATGACATAGAAAATGCAGATTATGCCGAAGAGGCCCAAATCCTCTCTTAATCTGATGTTCACACACAGCATCATCGAGAACTAGTATCTTTGAGCCGAGCTTTCGCAAAACACGGTCATCAAGCTTTGGGAAACCTCCCACACTTTTAAATTCATTTGTTCTGCAAATCATGCAGCCAAGCGTATGATGAATTGGCGTTTTTCCACAGACTGCGATAATTTCAGGGTGAGTTTGAAGAGCCTGCATGCACTTTGTGTACCAGCTACTGTTCAGAATTATGTCATCATCCACAAAACACATCAAACTGGAACTGCACTTGAGCAAACCCTCATTCCGTAAATCACCGATAGCCCCCTTTCCAGTAATGAGGATTATGTTAGGGTTTGGAATAACCGCTTTTACCGATTTTATCGTATCGATTAAGCTTTCTCTTAAGAGAGTTACTATTACAACATCCAAAGTCTTACCCTATTACCCAATAACCTATTGCATCATTGTATTGAAAGTCGGTCATTTATTTGAACTCTATGAATCTTCCCTCCAGATCCTGAGAAGACTAGTAAAAACGGAGAAACTGGCAAAATCTTACACAATCTAATGGTTTTTCGCCTCAATGTTGTGGAAACAAACCCAAAACTGTGAATCCTCCAGGTTAATTGTTCTTTAGACCCCTGGATTGTACAAGTACGCAGCCATTTTCCCCGAATGGTATACTTCCTTGAAGTCGGAGGGAAGGCTTCGAATCCCATACCACCCTTCTCCACTGATCCACCAAACCGTGTACACTTTGATGTGACCCCCAGCTGAATACTCATTGGCTGTCGAAAGCATTTGATCAGCGAGTGTCGTTCCATTCTGCAAATTAGCCCACATAGATGGACCCTGAAGAACAGGTACTATGAGGTGGCTTGGTATGTAAATGGCAGCTAAGTCAGACAACGCATAATGTGACACTATAACAGAACTCTCAGCGGTATTGTTATTCAACCATTCAAAACACGCAACCAACGAAGGATTATCATTAATAGACACTGTATTCTGAAGCATAGATGAAGGGATCTCGGCTAAGTATGGGTTATACTGCGAGAAATATGGGAACGCGTTCTCTGGGCTAGTCGTCAAGTAATATCCAGACAGCACCAAGAGTAAGAAACAGTAAGCTATAGCGAAAACCTTAGGAAGCAAGCGTTTAACTTTGCCTTTTACGTTTGGCGCGAATCGCCAAAGCCTCTCTAACCCTTGAACTGCAAAAAACAAGAGTGGATACACAAGGAGATACACCCAACGATTCCAAAAATACAACGGTGCATTAGGAAACAACATCTCTACCAGCACAATACCCACGCACAGCAAAATCCAATATTTAAGAACCCTGTCCCTTAAGCCCTTTATGCCAAGAAACACTAACGGCAGAATAATGGCATAGCAGTAAATCAGCAATCCCCCCATGTACACTGCTAAATTAAATGAGGGCCCCGAAGCCACAATACTTGAGGGTACGACCAACGTACCCTGCTGCGGCGAGTACCTTTGAAACAAAAACAAAGCCGCGGGTAAAGCAGCCGAAGCCAACAGATAAACAGAATCTCTTCTCAACCTTTTCATCAAAAAACGTGCAGCCTCAAGCACAACCACAAAGAACAAAATCACTGACGCAAGCTCATGACTAAAAACAGTCAACACCATGAAAAAAGAAGCCGCATAATACCTACGAGGCGACTTAAATGATTTCAACGAGACAAGCGCAGCCATCAAAAACACAAGCCCAAGCGTCTGCCTATACAAATCCCACGAATCCCGCAGAGAAACAAAATAGGTGGCCACCAAAATAGAAACAAGCAGAGATTTCCTGCTGTTCCAACAAAGCCCTTTCCTAGCGTAAAGGTACATGGTGAAAGACAGAGCAGCAAGCAACAAAGGTCCAAGAATCTTTATCACTGTAACCACGTTATGAAACAGCTCGTAAAGCAATGTTGCCAGCAAATAGAATAAAGTCGTATTTTGCAGAAAGCCCACAGGACCTAAAGAAAATACATAGGCATGCTGAATCTGAGGCATAACGTTCAGCGTGTCTAGTCCCAGGGGGTAAGGCCATGAGAGAATCTCAGGTATGCTCCTCACAATCAACGGGATAACGAAAGATGCAAGCACGTAGCCATACTTTCTGAACACAGACTGTAATACTGCCAACTTGTTGCTCACGATGCTGCCTCGTATAAGTAAATGGCGATTTCGCCGCTGTGATAAACTTCTTCAAATGGCGAGGGCACTGTTGGTTGCCCGTACCAGCCTTGCCCATTTACCCACCAAATCAAGTATATTTTGCTGTGCCCTTGTTGAGCCACGGTCTTGGCTGCACTTGCTGGATTGTCATATTCATAAAGCACAATTTGGCTGGCATTTACAGTTAACATTCCCCAACCATAGAAAGCCCGATGAGTAAGCAGAACCGCGCTGCTATCCACGTTATTCCTGAACCATTGCAGGGCGTTAACAGTGTCTCCGCAGTCGATCTTGGGCACGGTGTTCTGCAGCATCGAAGTCGGAATCTGATAAATGTAGCCGTTAACCGGCTCAGCAAAGTAATGAAAAGGGTTCTCCGGCGACATTAACATAAAACCCAAACTCAAGACTGACACCATCAAAACTACGTAGACTATGCCAATTCGGCGTAAAGTGAAACCGAAACGCTTCCAAGAGACAGATTTGAGCCTGCTCAGCGCCTCAACCGCACAAAACGCCAAGGGGTACGTGAGCATTATCACCCAGCGAAGATTGCTCGGGCTAACCATCGGAACCAACAACAAAATCAAACTCACCACGATCCAACTTCTAACCTGAAAATTCTTCAAACGCCAAATACCCAACAGCAAAAAAGGCAACAGAGGCAAGAAACAATAAAAAAAGAAACCTGCCTCGCTAAGGAGCATCGCCGGATAAGAGGAGAAACCAAACAGAGCAAGCCACCCGTCATTGGCGTTTGAAAAACTGAAGATCAACCGGAACTCCGACACCGAAGGAAGCAAAGAAAACACAGCCAAGAAAAGCAACGCGGCTGGCAAACAAACCAAAATCAAACGAACGGCTCTTGTCTGCTCCCTCCGGAACAACTTATAACCGATAGTGAACGCAAACACGCCCAACATGATGACGGACACAAGCTGATGCGACAAAACCACGGCCACCATCGACAAAGAAAGCAACGCATAACGCTTCCGTGAATACCCGTCCCGCTCGCTCACGCTAAACAGCGTTAAAGCCACAAAAAAGAACACCAAACCAAGCATATTCCTAAGCGAATCCCACGAAACCCGTAAAGCCACAAAATACAGAGTCCCTAAAAGCGCCGTCGCAGTACTCTTCCTAGGCGACCACCCTAAACCTTTCTGAGCATATCCGTAAATAGACAAGCCTAAAAATCCTTCAAACGCTACAGAAACGACCTTAAGCACCATAACAAGCGAACCGCCCAATGAAACCAACGAGATAATTATTGAATAGAACAAAGGGGCAGTCCCAATAAAACTCAAAAAGGTCACGTCCCCCCTCAACCACAACAAAGTCGTAGGAACATAATAACCAATCGGGTCGAATCCAACCGCGTAAGACCCCATCAAAACCTCGGGAACAGCTCTCAACAACAGGGGAACGGCGAACGCAAGAAACGGAAATGCATACCTATTTGCAAGCAAACCGTGCATCCATCCAGATTCTTTAGACTTAAACATTCAGCTGGTCCTCAGCAACTTCCTTAGCGAAAACAAGTAAGAAAAACAAAAAAAAAGAACCATCCATCATTCTTAACTATATTCGAAACAGCTAATACCGATACGGGTTAAAAAAATAACAGTACTCTAAAGGAGCGCACGGACAATGGAGACAAAACAGTGGTTTAGCTGAATTTCTTCTTTTAAAACCAACCATCAATAGAATAAAGCGCGCGCACCCAACAACGACGATTACCACGATAATCAATACAACAAGCCAGCTTGCCAGCGAAGGAGTGGTACTGCCTGGAGGAAGACTAGGCGTGGGCGTTGAACTAGACGATGGCGTTGGAGTAGGGCTTGGAGGGTTGTCAATTGCGTATAGTGCGGCTTCAATAATCATACCGTTGGTTTTGTCAATGACAGCCGTGTCAACCCGCCCGTTCTCATCAACCCCATCCGAGTACCCACTTGATGGATTAGGAAGCACAGACTCAACATACGAAACCATGCTCTCAGTGAAAGAAGTATCGTACATCGCCAACAAACCAACCGCCGCCTTAAAATAAATAATTGGCACAATCCCCACGTTGTCCTGTCCATTATCGATGGTCCAAGTTGAACCATCCTCCTTCACCACCCACTCATAAACATACGAAGGATCATCCAAACCAGTGTTTCCCTCACTAAATGCCACAAACTTGCCCGTGGCGCTGTACCTGGCTTCATGAGCCAAATACACTTGCCCAGCCAAGCCGTCCAGCAAAGCGTTAGGAGCAAGATTAAAAACAGAAAGAAGCAAAGGCTCACACATTAATTTTGAAATAGGCAACGTTACACCATAGGTTGAAACCGTAGGAGCCGACACAATATTGTTCAAAATGGAACTAGCCAAAGTTGAGAACCGGCTCGGCCAAAAACCAGCGAAGCCACTTGCAACATAGTAATCATACAGGTTCTTTGAATTCGCTAAGGCGTCAACTGCCTGCTCCAACGGAGCATAGTTTGTTCGGGTATACACAATGGTGTTGATGGTCCCTGCCAAGTCAGGTCTAAAAACTCTTAGATTGTTAAGGGCTACCAGCAACTCTCCAGTATCAGCAGCGTTTTGCACGTCATTCCCATACGGATTCCCATTAGCAGATTGGTACCATGCGTAGGGCAAGCCATTAGAGGTAAGCTGGCGTGTTTGAAGAAACGTCAATATCTTGTTGAATCTCGCATCGGCTCCCCAAGTGCCACTTGTGCTTAATATGCCCAGTTGGTTAGCGTCGATGATAGCTTGAATGTAAACTCCCAAGTCCCAATCAGTAAAATAGGGATAACCCAGACCAGCACTGTGAAGCCCCGTCGTGGGATCTACGCTAACACCAGGCTGATAATAATTCCAGGCGTTATTGGCCAAACGTAGCCAATACGATTGATCAACCACCAAACTGCCCTGTTGACCCTTGGTCACGGGCACGGGTGCGAACTGTTGAGCGATCCCTAACAGAAACACGAAGATGAGAAAAACCGCAACAATATGCTTCGCCTTAACTTTCACCTGTAAACCCCCTGCGTCACCAGACAATCTTCAAAGGTCACTTTCCAAATGTCCAATGGACATTCAAATTCATCGCCGCCAGGAACCTTGCAAAACGCAAGTCCAAACCCCAGTCCCGGGCGGATTTATTTCCCCATTCTTGCGCTATTGCGCCAAGCTTTTGGGCTAATGGAAATCCAATTTCTCTTGTTGCACGCAGGAGCTTGCCTTCAAGCAGGACTTCCAGCTTCTTGGCGACCGCGCAAAGACTCTCTATCAAGACGAGGCTGCGAACGTTATCCTTTACCCTTAAAGTCGCTTCAACAATCGCCCGGTCTATTCGCGGCAAGGCTCTAAACCACACGCCCTTACGCATGGCCCTCAACTTCAGCTTCATCAGTGTATCTCTGCCAAGAAACATAGATTCACCTCTCCCCGTGTTAAGAGCTCTCCCTTCAAACCCGAACCACTCAGAGTTTTCGCACCATAAAAATAGGCTACGCGTCTAATATATGTGGTAATAGAACTAACTTCTAGAACATAATTCAAATCAGCTGCATCCTAAAAGCGCGCGGGCAGATTAAATAATTGTTTTTCGGCTGTGGACGCGCTTCTTGGCTTTAAGCGACCCTCAGAAATGGCTCCAAGGAGCCCCATGGCATGTTTGCTGTAGGCTCTAAAACCGCTCTAAGCATCGCTAACGCCATTTTTACCAGAACCATTAGCTAACTTTGTGATTACTTTCACGCCAAATTGCCTGTACATCGGCATATCAGCGGTTCCATGCTTATCCATGAATCTGCTGCCTAAAACCACTTCTGCAACGCCGTCTTCTATAGGTTTAACTAGCCGCGGAATCTCAGAAGGATCGTGCTGCCCATCAGCATCCAAAGTAACCAGTACATCAGCCTTCAATTCATGCGCCCGCTTAAACAAACTTTGCAAAGCAGTCCCATAACCAAGATTTCTCTCATGATGGATAACCACTGCACCGAGCTGCTCAGCAATTTCCCCTGTCAAATCCGTTGAACCATCATCGCAAACAACCACAATATGCGAGTGTTTCTCAGCTTCTAATATAACTCGTGCAATTGTTTTTTCTTACTTGAAAGTTGGGATACCCACAACAACTAAGGGTTCATGCAAATCAGCAAGTACTGAATCGCTTAAAGCCGCATTAGGCTCGTTATTTAAAACCAAGCCGCAACCTCCTGCAAGACCAAAAATGTCTTTTTATGCCTTGGCAAAGTTAACCACCAAAAACCTAGCAAAGGAACGGTCACAAGCCCAGACAGAGGCTAAGCGATTTCCCCAACTGACAGCTATGTTGCTAATTTTTCGGGCTAAAGGCAAACCAATAGTCCTCACCGACTTGTCAACTATGCTCTCCATTGCAGACTGCAGCTTGTCAATTATGGCCGTCAACAGTTTGGCCAGCTTTGGGCTTTTGATGCTATCTACGTATTTGACGGTGAGGTCTATGGCGCCTCGTTCAACTCGATTGAGAG
>PKYH01000123.1 GCA_003133625.1 Candidatus Bathyarchaeota archaeon
AGCTATTGTAGAAAAGTATCTCGGTGGGGTACATTATCCGTCTGAAAAGAAGAACTTAGTAAATAATGCTCAGAATAAAGATGCACCCGACGACGTGATGGATTTATTGAACAAGCTGCCAGATAAGACCTATAACTCGCCAATCGATATAACAAAGGAAATAGGCAAAATAGAATAAACAAATAACTTGTCATTCAAGTTTCCTTTATTTCAGTTTTTTTACTAGAGCCTCCAAGTAGTTAAAACCAAAGTTATGCCTGGTAGGTTTGTGATTGCTTCTTGATAACCACATATGCTTAAGGGCTATCCTTGGAATAGATAACAAGACAGCTTTTTTCAAAAAATATCGGAGGTGAATAGTTTTGGCGGTTAAAAGTGAAGAAAAAAGGAAGATGACCCGTGAAGAAGCCGGCAGAAAAGGTGGAGAAAAAGTGGCAAGAGAAAGAGGTCGAGAATTTTATAGGGAAATTGGTAGGAAAGGTGGAGAAAAAGTAGCTGAAGAGCGTGGTTCCGAATTCTATAAAGAAATAGGCAGGAAAGGTGGCGAAAGCCGAGGAAGTAAAATCATTGGAACCAAAGTAACGCGTGGTAGAAGACGAAGGGCAGAAGTGGGACGTACTAAAAGAGAATGACAATGGATAGAACACACTTTTGCCTGCTCTTTCTTATTGTTTAATTTCTCATTCAAGCATGAAACGCCAAAATATTGAAATAATAATTAATTCTATTACGTTTTTATGAAGAAAATCCTTGTCCTATATTATAGCAGAACCGGAAATACTGAAAAAATGGCGAAAGCCGTAGCTGAGGGAACACAAATCAACGATAACATTGAAGTAGAATTAAACTTTCACGTTGAACTTGAAGAACTGAGCACTTTTGATGCTATAATTGTCGGTGCACCAACTTATTATCATGAGATGCCTGTTGATTTCAAAAGACTTTTCGAGGAAGTTGCAGCACAAGGCATAAGTTTGAAGGGTAAAATAGGCGCAACATTTGGTTCTTATGGATGGAGCGGTGAAGCACCAAAAAATATTTTGGAAATTATGAAAAACAAGTTTGAAATGTTTGTGGTTGAACCGCCTTTACTAGTTAATTATGTTCCTGACCAAAAAATGCTTAGCGCCTGTAGAGATTTAGGAAAAAGAATTTCCGAAAGCTTGATGAACAGGACTTAACATTTAAGCGGATGGGAGAAAAAAATGGAAAAATCAAAGAATAATCTCCTCGAATTTTTGAAAAACCAAATAGTAATAGAAAAAGAAATTGTAGCCTCCCTTGAAAAAGCACTTGTTGACATGAAAAATCCAGCTGTTAAAGGGGTCCTAAAGGGTATATCGTTGGATTCTGTGAAGCATGCAGAGCTTTACTCGTCAGCCATTACTTTGCTGACGCATGCTTCTACAGCATTAACCCAGGAAAATCTTGATGAGCAAAGAGCACTAGTGGAGAAACACATTGAGATAGAATCGAAATTAATAAGAAAACTTGAAGCTATCATGCCTACGATTGAAAATAAGAAGGTTGAGTTTCTCTTAAAAGCCATCTTAAACGATGAATGTAGGCACCACGCTATGCTAAAGATGGTTTTGGATATAATTGTTCACGGAGAAACCATAACAGAGGCAGATTGGTGGAAACTGCTCTGGGAAAACGCGCCGTTTCACGGAGCCCCTGGTGGAGGATAACAAAAAAGGAAAGTGCCTTTTGGAGATTGTTTGCTAAGAGTTAGCATTGTCATGCATGACTTGTTCAGAAGAGCTCCATGTCTCTTCGACTATTTGCTGAAGCTCCTGAAGTACTGAAGCTAACTTTTCACCTTTGCAGGTTAAACCGTAGGCTTTCGGCGTTTTTCTTATGAAAACTAGTTTTTTGCCTTTCAAGCCTCTTAGATACTTGTAGGTTCTTCTTATGGAAAGTCCTGTTTCTTTGGCAAGTTTTCCGGCGGAAATCCCCTCGTTTGGGATTGCGTCGTAAATTCTTCGTTCGGTTAATGTGAAGTTTTCTTTGTTGGGGTCTCGTTTTGATTTGAAGAAAAATATGTAGTCTCTTTCCATGGGAGTTTCTATTAAACCGGCTGAGCGTAAGCGTTTGAGGATTCGTGAAGCGATTTTTGGCGAGATAAGGGCTTCAATGGCTTCAAACGTTTTTGGTCCAGATAGTAAGGACTGTAGAATCGTTTCTTCATGACATTCTGAGTGGGCTGGTAGCATTTCGACAAATTCAGGGAAGTTTCCAAGTAACTCTGTTAGACGACCACCGAACGTGGTTGCGTAGTATTCGTCTCGTGCTTCGGTCGCTAGCCCTACTGCCATTAATGGGCGTAAATATTCCTCGCTGATGGTGTCTTGGCTGTGGCTGTGTCCTGTTTTTTTTAGTTCTTGTTGTAGTTGGCTTACTGAGTATCTGCCGTTTACGATTGCTTGTAGAATGTGCAGTCTCGTCTCATTTTTTAGCACGTTGAAGAGTTCTTTTATGTAGTTTGGGTTGTCCATGGTTTCGCGGAGTTTTCTTAGCTCGTTTTTTAGTTTGTATACTTGGCATCGGCTTATGCACTCTAAGGGTGTTATTGGAGCACAGTTTCTGCATTCTGCATTAAGTGACCTGAGCATTCCCGCTAAGTCGCGGTTGTCGCCTTTTCGAGGTGGTGACAGGACGTTGCCCATTTGTTTATTCTCCTATCATGGCGCGTGTGTCGTGACGGGTGAGGAGTGAGAGATTGGGTGTAAAACTGCTTTTTTGCGATTGATAGCCCGTCATGACACGCGTCATAAAAATATGACAAGCGTCATATTTAAATAAGTTTCCCCCAGAAATAAGAGTAATTGGTGTGAAACTTGATACTGCCGTGCGAAGTGGGAGTAAAAACCGTTTTACCCGCAGTGAAAGCTGTAATGGCAAGGTCAATCGTCGAAAAACATGGATTGAACGAAAAACAAACCGCAGAACTTCTCGGCTTATCACAATCCGCAGTCAGCAGATACGTAAGCAAAGAAAGAGGAAACCTCTTAGCAATCGAAAACGCGACTGAAGTCTTGACACTTATAGACCAAATGGTAACTCACCTCATAAAAGAACCAAACAACAAAACAGAAATCCTCAAACTCTTCTGCCAAACATGCAAAGCCATCAGAGAAAAAGGCTTAATGTGTCCACATTGCCAAAAAGAAATGCCCCAAAAGTGGGCGGAAAACTGCTTCTTCTGCCGCTAACTAAAAAAGGAAATTTATTTATTAAAAGCAAAGATTAAACTGATTTTGAGGAAAATTCAATGCCATATGACAAGAATGCTGTCTTAGACATCATTGAAAAAGTAAGCAAAAGCGTAGTTAACATAAGCACAATTAAACTTGTCCACAACATTTTCTATCTTCATAAGAGAAAAATCAGTGAAATAGTTAGAATCCTTGCGTTACGCAATGGTAGGGAGCACTTTTTTGAGTTAAAACTAAGCGAAGCGCCATAAGCAATTTTTTAGGAAGGGTTCAGTTGAGTCAAAGTCAAATTAAAGAAATCTTAAAGAAATACACGGTTATCGCGATTGTTGGGTTATCCAAAGAGCCGGGGAAAGACAGCATGGATACCGCATTATACCCGTAAATCCATTTGCAGATGAAGTTCTTGGCGAGAAAAGTTACAAGAACCTGCTTGATATTCCGCCTGAAATCCAGAAAACCATCGAAATCGTTGACATTTTCAGGCCAGCAAAGGACGTTCCGCTGATAGTGGAACAAGCCATTAAACTTAGAGCATTGTATGGTAAGCCTTTTGTGGTTTGGATGCAGCTTGGAATAGTTAATGAGCAGGCTGCTGAGGCGGCTAGGCGTGCTGGTTTGATTGTTGTTATGGATAAGTGTTTGATGGTTGAGCATCACCGCTTAGCTTAGCGGGCTATATTGCGCCAAGCAGTAAGGATGCAACGGTTGCGATTATAACGATGGCTATAGTCTCGGAGAGTGTTACTTTCCAGTTCACTCGGGTCTTCTTTGAGCGGTACCGGACCAGGAATACCCCTACAATAGCGATAACTAGAATGAGCGACACGACAATATTGTAATAGGGCGGAAGAACTAGGTAAGCTGCAATTGGGAAGATTCCGGCAAGAAAAGTTGTGGTTCCACAGATTATGGCCGCGTAAAGATTCGACCTGTGTATTTGTTTGCCAAGTAAAGTAAAGAGTTTCTGCACTAACAGCAAGGATTTGTCGCGTTCTTTCTTGTCAGGTATGTCACTTAGACTGTAATTCATCAAGTTCTGCAGCGTCATGATGTCAGCTAAATCTTCGGTGATTCCGCCAAGGAGGAAGCTTGAGAAGTTGGTTATGGCAACTGCGCTCAACGTTAAGAAGGCAGCGAAAACGACTGTTTTCGGGTTCCCAAAAAATGCGGTGTTAGCGGTTAACGTTGCTATGAAAGCTGAGAGAATAACGACTAAACTGGTTATTGAGCCATCAACTAAACCAGCTACAACTTCCATGATAGGTTCTTTCTTTAAGAGAAGATTTTCCCATTCTTTGCCTAGCCTTTGGCCTTGCGACGTTAACTGCACCATGTCTTCTTTTTCGATGATAAGCCCTTCAGCAGACATTTCTTTGAGTGCTTTATCTAACTCGTTCATTTCTATGCAGGCGTAGCTAACGCAGATGCCGTCAACCCGGTTTTTTAGGGTTGATTTTTTTATTTTAGCGCCCTTGCTTAGGTTTAATAGGACAATAACGCGGATAACGTCAGGTAACTCTTGGATTTCAAAGGACACTCAAATAGTCACCGTTTTGAACGACACACAAATAACTTTTAAAGAGGCTAATAACTTTTTGTGCGTTTCAATGGTTCGCCTTTGAGTTTTCCAGTTAAGGACACTGTTCTCGCACGCACAACGAACTATCTCCCACTCTTTACATAAAAATTGGCTCTTGCTTCTGGAAATAAGTTAAAATTTCGCAACAAGCATCTACTATGTAGGTTTTTTATGTGTTCTGATTACGCAGAGTGGGACGAGTATTACCGCAAGTATCCCCTTGGAGAGTTAGGCTGGGAACTTGGCAAACCCAGACCAATACTTGTTGAATACGTAGAAAAAGGGCTAATAAAAAAGGGCAAAGCCTTGGATGTTTGCTGCGGGGCTGGAACCAACCCTATTTACCTTGCCAAAAGCGGTTTTGACGTAACAGGCATTGACATTTCATTGACTGCCATTGGGATTGCAAAGAAAAAAGCAAAGCAAGCAAAAGTTAACATTAACTTTCTGGCCGAGAGTTTTATTGATTTGTCGTTTAAGGATGAAGCGTTCGATTTCGTTTTTGACATGGGCTGCTTCCACCACGTTGAAGTTGAAGACCGACCCACATTCATTAAGGCCGTCTTTCGTGTTTTAAAGAAAGGAGGCGTTTACATGCTTACCTGTTTTAGCTACATGAACGGGCCAGCGTGGAATCATTTCACAAGGCAGCAGATAGTTAACTTATTCTCCGACTATTTCCAGATAGACAAGATTGAGCATTATCCTTCGCGGGAAGGCGACGGCTACATACGTATCTTTTTTACAGCATTAATGCAAAAAAAGCCTTAGCCTACTTCATTTTCTCCAGCGTTTTTTGTATTTCCTGATAGTTTGGTTCAACAGCTGGATCATCAGAAATCCAAGCGTACCTCACTGTGCCGTTCTCGTCGAGAATGAAAATTGAACGCTTAGCAACCGTGTAACCATTGAGTCCAGCGAAATTAGGCAACTCCAATCCGTAGGTTTTGATGACTTCACGTTTGTAATCGCTAAGTATTGGAAAGGATAGCCTGTTTTTTTCTGCAAAACCTTTGTTCGAGAAAGGGTCGTTTACACTTATTCCAATGACTTGGGTCTTCAAATCAATAAGCCGAGCCATGGAATCACGAAATTCACACATCTCCTTTGTGCATGTTGAAGTGAATGCGCCAACGAAAAAGGCTAACACGGTTTTTTGACCCATAAATTCTTTTAGGCTTCTCGGTTTCAAGTCAACATCGGGCAAAGTGAAATTCGGTGCCTTATCTCCGACTTTAATTTGGCTTGCCATTAAAAACAATCCTCAATTCTAGAAAAGATGAAGGTGTATAAATGGTTGATGCTTTTTAGCCAAAAGCAAAAGCGCACGGGCAAATCTTATTGAGAACGCATATTTCGCATTTAGGTTTTCTAGCTATGCATATTTGCCTTCCATGAAAAATCAACAAATCGGTAAGTTGCATCCACTTCTCTTTCGGAGTAATTTGCATTAGGTCCTGTTCTATTTTAGCAGGATCATTTTGTTCTGAAAGTCCAAGCCGCTGTGAGAGCCTGCGGACATGGGTGTCAACTGCTATGCCAGCAGTTATGCCGTAGGCGTTGTATAATACGATGTTGGCGGTTTTTCGCGCGACACCTGAAAGCTCCATTAATTCCTCCATTGTTTTAGGTACCTGCGAATTGTATTTTTGGACTAGGAGTTTGCAGCATTTTTTCAAATTCAAGGCTTTGTTATGGTAGAAACCTGTTGAACGTATATCTTGTTCTAACTCTTTTAAATCAGCGTTAGCGTAGTCTTCAGGCGTGCGGTATTTTTTAAACAGCGTTTTGGTTACTATATTGACTCTTTCATCGGTTGTTTGGGCAGAAAGCATTGTGGCTACGAGCATTTCCAGTGGGTTGGAATAGTTTAGGGCGGTTTTTGCGTTGGGGTACTCTTTTTCGAGCAGTTCGATTACTTTCGCTGCTCTCTGTTTGGGTTCAAGGTATATTTCTGGTCTTTTCATTCAAGGGTTTCTCCTTAGAAGCATAATCGGTATTAATGAAGTAAATAGGGCAGGGAATAAAAGATTTTTGACCCTTGATAATTTTTTCTTTTAACATTTGTTTAATAATATAATTTTGTGCTCTAAATTTGCAAAGTATTATCTGTGTGTAATTGCGTAATGTTTATATAATTTCCAATAATTTGAAAATATGTTAAAGACTGCAAGTGAGCGTTATGGTGAACCCCACGAGAATAACAGTTGCATTCGACAAAACAACAGCTGACTTACTAGAAAAAATAAGCACCGAAGCACAAGTTTCACAAAGCGAAGTCATGCGCCGTGCCCTAAAATTCTACAACGAAAACAAGGCTCTCGAAGACCCAGCAATCAAGAAAAAAATTCAGGCATACATAGACATGCTGCTTAGCGGCGAACACATAATCCTAGACGTTGACCACTGGCTCATGTTCCTGGACCTAATCGCTTCATCGCCTGAGCAGGACAAGTTTTGGACTGAACACAAACAAGTAGCTCGAGCGCATTGGGAACAGCTGAAAACAAAGGTGCATTCGGCAGAAGAATTGCTGGCTAGGCTTGAGGTCTGCAACTTTTTCCGTTTAACTAAGAACGCTGCAAACGAATTTACATTGGTTTTGGTTTCGGAGACTTCAAAGGACTTCATCAGAATATTTCTTGAAGAGTACTTTGCGGCTATGGGTGTTAAGGCTGAGATAAAAGAGAACTTGACCAAGCTGAGAGTTACGGTTAAACCTGGCACCATGAGAATGTAAATAATATAACTGTTCAACTATTAGACATTTATATGGTTATATATCCAATATATCATAATTTTTATGAAAAAATCTAACCATATTTATATTTTACTAGACACGCTACTAAACAAAGGTAAAGAAAAATGAGCAAAGAACTAATAACAAAATTTGAAAAGTACGCCCAAAAAACGGGCAAAGGCTGGATAGAATCAGCCATAAAAGAAACATAAAGGAGTGAACCACACAATGATAGACATAACAGCACTTGCCATAGCTGCTTTCGGCACAGGTTCCTTGGTCTTTTCATTCGTCGAATACACCCTGACAAGAAGAAAAAGAGAAGCCTCAACAACCGACCCCTAAAAAGAGGAGAAAAATGCCTCGCCAAACAAAGCTCTGCCTGTCTACGCAAAACTTTTTTACCCTTCGCTTCAACTTAGCAGTATTCAAGGTGACAAAGTTTGGGTTTGAAATTAAAAGTTGATGGAAAAGAAATTCCGCTCAACGATTTTGTAGAGAAAATCTTAAACGGAACCATAACGGGCGCTGTAACTTCTCTTCGAGGAATAAGAGAGGACTGGAAAAAAATCGAGATAGAAATCCAAAAATAAAGTTTAGCCGTTAAATTCAACTTTGCTTTCTATTTCAGCAAACATTTCCCTTTTAGCCTTGCATATTGGGCAAATGTACGGCGGGTCTTCCCTAAAAACCACGTATCCGCATTGTTTGCAGTACCATAGCTTCTTTTTAACCTCTGGTTTCGCCTTCTCGGCTTGCGTGGTCGCTGGCGCTGGTACCGGCGGTTTTTCTTGCGTTCCTTGCGGAGGTGCTTGTTTAGGAGCTTCAATCCCGTATGCTCTTGCTTGTTTCTCGAGTGGTCTTCGCTCTGGAACTTCAGGTAAATTTTTGCTTTCGTAAACTTCTTTGTTAACGTAGAGTCTGCAGTAGCATGCGCCGTATTGGGCGACGTCTGGGTCTCGGTAGTCGCAGGGGCAAATTATGTCTCGGTCGTACTCGAATTTGCCTGATGCGAGTCTGCAGGGGCATAAGGGGTAGCCGTAGCGGTCTTCGTTTATTTTTAATCCTTCAAGGAAACCTTGCAGAAGGTCAGGCTGAGGAGTTAAATAGTAACCGTAGGTTTTGGCGTCGGCTTCGGCTCTTTTGCGAACCTGCTCCAATGCGGTCAAATTTCCAGCGCCTCTTTGAGTTTGTCTTTTCTGAAACCAGTAATTACAACTTTGTTATCAATAATGGTTGTTGGGTAGGTTAGGCTTCCGCCTTTGCTTGTGATGGTTTGGCGCACTTTCTGTTTATCTTCTTCGTCAAGTAAGTCTACATCGACAAACTCGTATGAAATTTCGTTTTCATTTAGGAACTGCTTTGTTAATTTGCACCAAACGCACGTGCTTAAAGCGTACACGGTAACTTTGTGGTTGTTTTTTTTGCTAGAAACTTTTGAGAACTCCATATTCTCACGTCTTAAACTTTTGTTTAACGCGAATATAACTGTTTAGATTAAAGGAGAAATGGCGTTTTCGGTTTAGCGTATAGTTACGCTGGTTTAAGATTGCCAAAAGCGTTCTGAACTACCTCTGACATGGCAGGGTGAATATGCATGCCTCGAGCGATAGGCGCAAAGTTTCCGGTTTCAGAGACCATCGCGTTAATGATTTCTTGAATGAGGATTGATGCTTCAGGGCCAATTATGTGGCCGCCAAGGATTTTTCCTGTTTCTCCTTCAACCACCACTTTCACGAAACCTTCAGAAAACCCCATAGCAGCGCCCATTGCTGTTTCGCTGTAAAGGGCTTTGCCTACGAGGATCTTGTATTTTTGCTGTTTGGCTTCTTCCTCTGTTAAGCCGACTGAGGCAACTTGCGGATGGGTAAAAACCGCGTGTGGCGCGGCTGAGAAATTCATTTTAACCTTGTGGTCATGAATGGCGTTGTGCCAGACCACGCCTGCCTCGTAGTTGGCTACATGCTTGAACATTTGTATGCCGATTGCATCGCCGAAAGCCCAAATGTTCTTCTTGCTGGTTTCAAGGTACTCGTTGACTTTTATGTATCCGCGCTCGTCAAGTTCTACGCCCGTTTTTTCAGGTTTCAAAATATCAGCGTTAGATACTCTGCCTGTGGCAATCATTACTGATTCAGCGGAGAATTCCTTTTGGCTGCCGTCCTGGCGATTTCTGGCGATAAGCGCCTTTTGTGTGCCTTCTTGTTTTACTTCGATGGCTTCATAGCCGGTGTATATTTCCATTCGCTGTTGCATTTCCTTCTTTAACAAGTCAGATATTTCTGGTTCCTCATCAGGTAACACTCGGTAGGGTCTTTGGAGTATGGTGGTTTTTGTGCCGATGCCTGAGAAGAAGTGCCCGTACTCCATGCCAATGTAGCCTCCGCCAATTATCAGTATGCTTTTGGGCGGCGTTTGCAGTTCTAAGACAGTGTCACTTGTTAAGTAATCTATGTTTTCTATGCCCTTGATTGGCGGTATTGCGGTGCGTGCGCCTGAAACAATAAAAATCATTTCTGCTGTAATCGTGTGCGAGCCCACCTGCATCGTGTAATCAGAGATAAACTCGCCTGTTTCCTTAAACCATGTAAGATTAGGAGTGGCTTCGACTGCTCTTGTCTGGTGCCCTGAGTCATGGTTAACGAGCGTATGCATCCTAGTCATGATATTGTTGAAATCAACCGAATCCACGGTTGCGTTGATGCCCAATTTCCCTGCATCTTTAAGGGTGGCAACCACGTCTGCTGGGTAAATCAGCATTTTTGATGGGACACAACCTACATTTATGCAGGTGCCGCCCATTTTTCCATGCTCAACTAATGCTGTTCTGAAACCCTGCTCAACTGCTGCAGAAGCAACAATCATTCCAGAGCCTGAACCTATAACGATTACGTCGAATCGCTCCATAATAAACCCTCAATGACGTTTAGAGAGAAGCGCAAAAGGCAAATAAACTTTTCAACGGTTGATTTCTGGAAACGCTTTTATGTTGCTTCCAAGATACTGTTTTTTAGGGATTTTCATGGCAAAATCAACAAAACCAACAAAAGCAGAAGAAGAAAAGAAAAAGAAAGCCTACTATGCCAAGAAAGAGAAAAAAGCCAAAGAAGTTAAAAAGTAAGCTTTTTGCTCAGGAATTTTGGTAGGCACCTTTCGTCGTGAACAGCGTCGAAACTTTCTAGTTCATCCTTTTTTAGTGGCAACACAATTCTCGATACTAAACCGTTTAGGCTGTAGGGAAGCCGAATCAAACGCATTTCTCCAGAAGTCACCCACTCGTCAATGTGAAATCCTTCTTTTTTTACTTGTTGTGCAAGGTTAAGCCTTTCTTGATTGTTCAGCTTGTAGGCTGGCTTGTCTAAAACGCGTATGTGAAAGCCTCTGCCAGAATAAACCACCTTTAATTCTGAAAAGCGATTCGCAAGATATTCGTAGAGTTCTGTTGCTTCACGCTTCACCATATCAAACTCTAACTCGCAAAAGCTCAAACCTTGACCACGCTTCATCTTATCCGCCAGGCTACCGTGAATTGGGCAGGTTATGTTTTCTGGGTCAAGGTCAAAAGCGAGTTCTTGACCCGTTATGCGGTCGTTTTCGTCGTAGACGTTTCGGTCATAATATACTGCTTCAGGCAAAAACTCAATTATTTGCTGGTGCACGTCTTCTAAGTTTGCGTATTCGTCGATTATTATGGTGGTTGATGCATCTTCTTTGTATTTTTCTGGGTAAATTCTTGTGTGCCTGCCTATTATTACTGCAAACTTTGTTTTGCCATCGCATTTTTGGAACCACTCAGCTACTTTTTGGAGGCTGAATTCTAGGGTGTAGAATTGTTTTCTTTCTTCAAGACTGGCGTATCTCATGCCAGCCGGCAAGTCGTATCTAGCCATTCAAACCACTTTAGATTATGCTGCCTTGCCCAAAATGTTTTGCGGAAAACCGTTAGGTAGAAAGCCTAATATTTGCCTCTTTCCATAAAAAAACTGGTGAAAACTTGCCAATAGACCCTGATTTTCAAACAAAGCGACAAGTTGTCGGCGAACATAACGGACATAAAGTTTGGGGACCAGTTGAAGCCCCACAGAAACTGGGAATTCATGGAACAACCAGCGCTGTAGACTGGGATTCCTGCATTGGAGACGGAGTATGCATAGACGTTTGCCCCGTCTCGTTGTATGATTGGGCTGAATCTCCTGGGCACCCGCTTTCTGAGAGAAAATCTGACCCTGCCCGCGAAAACGACTGCATACAATGCTTAGCCTGCGAAATGCAATGCCCAGCGCAAGCGATAAAAATAACTCCACCACCCTAAAAAGACAAGCGCTGATTTTTGGGGCGCTTCTATTTTTATTAATTAAAAAAAACGAACCTAAAGAAAAAGGTAAGCGAAGGCTTACTTTACGAGGCTTAGGTTTTTGTTTACGTAATCCCAGTTGACGATGTTCCAGAATGCTTCGATGAACTTTGGGCGTTCATTTTTGTAGTCAAGGTAGTAAGCGTGCTCCCACACATCCAAAACCATGAGAATCTTGAATGATGGGTAAACGTTAACGTTGTGTTTTTCGATTTGCATTATAAGCGGCCTGCCGATGCATGGGTGAACGGCTAAAGCAGCCCATCCTGAACCTTCAACGCTTGTAGCAGCAGTAGTGAATTCTTTTTTGAACCGTTCAAAGCTTCCAAATCCCATGTCAATCATGTCGGCTACGGCTCCGCTTGGTTTTCCGCCGCCTTTACCTGCGGGCGCCATGTTTTCCCAGAAAATCGAGTGCAAGATGTGTCCGCCAACGTTGAAGGATAACTCTTTCAGCGTGGCTTTCATGTCGATTTCCGCGTTTTCGCTACGGGACTTGTCAAGTTTTTCAAAGGTTGCATTTGCGCCGTTCACGTAGGCTTGATGGTGCTTGTCATGATGAAGTTTTAGTTGCTGCTCCGAAATGTAGGGTGCAAGAGCATTGTAATCATAGGGCAGTTTTGGTAGAGTAAAAGATTTTATTTTCTCCATTAATTTTCACCAAAAATCAAACAAAACCAAAGTAGTTTACACCTAATATACTTTACTTTAAAGATAACCAACCCGTTTTAGTATAGCTTATTATCTGCATTTGATTTAGTATTTTCTGGTGAGTTTATGACTAAAACTGATGAGAACCTGAAGGCTGCTTTTGCAGGCGAATCCCAAGCTAACAGGCTGTATTTGGCTTTCGCTAAGAAGGCGGAAGAAGAAGGCTTTACGCAAACAGCTAAGCTTTTCAGAGCTGCTGCTGAAGCAGAAACCGTCCACGCCCTAAATCACATAAGAATAACTGGACAGGTAAAATCAACCCTTGAAAACTTAGGCACAGCTGTCACCGGAGAAACATACGAATTCAAAAAAATGTACCCTGAATTCATCGCTGAAGCCAAAAAAGAAGGAAACAAGCAGGCAGCATACAGCTTCGATTTAGCAAACAAGGTTGAGCAAATCCACGCTGGCTTATACCAAAAAGCAATTGACGCTTTAAAAAACAAAAAGGAACTAGCCAAAGTAGACTATTACGTGTGCAGCGTCTGCGGAAACACAGTTGAAGGCTCAGCGCCTGAGAAGTGCCCCATCTGCGGGTCACCTAAAGAGAAATTCTTCAAACCAGCCTAGAAGCACAATCAACTTTGTCGTTGCCCCACCTATTGGAACAAAGCCGTAAAGAAATCCAAGAAAACCCAATAGATGTGGCAAGAAACATACGTTGCAATCCGCCACCATGTTTTTTTAAAAACTTTATATTTCAATCCAAACTACAATTTATCTTGAAAAACCTATGTTTTTTAAAAAAATTAAAAAAAGAGACGGAAAAATCGTCGATTTTGATACGGACCGAATTAAGAACGCGGTTCACAAGGCGTTGCTTGCAGTTGAACTCGGCGACGGTGAGAAAGCGGAAAGCATAACAAAAGAAGTTGTTAAACTTTTAGAAGAGAAATTCAAAGAACAAACTCCAACAGTCGAAGATGCCCAAGACGCAGTTGTCGCCGTCTTAACCAAGAATGGCTACGAAAAGGTTGCACAGGAATACCAAGACTACCGTAAGAAAAAAGATGAGCTAAGAGCCCTAAGAGAAAAGCTCCAGGTAGAACCCAAGTTAACAGTTAACGCGTTTGAAGTTTTAAAGGCGAGATATCTTCTTCGGGACGAAAAAGAAAACATTATAGAAACTCCAGCCCTCCTTTTCGAACGAGTCGCCCAAGCCATAGCTAATGTAGACAAAATGTATGGCGACAACTCGGAAAAAAGTCAAAAAACCTTCTACGGAATGATGGCGAAACTCGAATTCATCCCAAACACGCCGACCCTTTTCAACGCTGGCACGGACATCGGCCAACTATCCGCCTGCTTCGTCCTGCCGGTTGGCGACTCGCTTGAAGACATATTCAACACTGTAAAAAACATGGCTCTGATAGAGCAGACGGGCGGAGGAGTCGGCTTCGACTTCTCAAGACTTAGACCAAAAGGTGACATTGTAAGGTCGACGAAGGGCGTAGCCTCAGGCCCTGTGAGTTTTATGCGTATCTTCGACACAGCCACCGAAATCATAAAGGCAGGCGGAAAAAGAAGAGGCGCTATGATGGGCATCTTAAGAGTCGACCACCCCGATGTCTTAGAATTTATTACAGCCAAGCAGAACCCGCAGTTCCTGTCAAACTTTAACGTTTCAGTCGCAGTAACAGACGAGTTTATGCAGACAGTCGAGGCAGACGGAGAATACGGGCTAATAAACCCTCGAAACAAAGAAAAAGTAAAAACACTTAAGGCGAAACCCGTCTGGGACCTCATCGCAAGATGCGCATGGGGAAGCGGAGACCCAGGAGTCGTTTTCATCGACGAGATAAACAGGCACAACCCTACTCCCGAGGTTGGAAGAATAGAGTCTACGAATCCCTGCGGGGAGCAGCCGCTTCTTCCTTATGAAAGTTGCAATCTTGGTTCAATTAACCTTTCAAAGATGGTGCAGGAAGGCAAGATAAACTGGGAGAAACTGCGTGAGACGGTGCAGAATGCGGTTCATTTTTTGGATAATATTGTTGATGCGAATGTTTTTCCGTTAAAGGAGATCGCGGAAATTACAAGGGCTAACAGAAAAATTGGTTTAGGCGTTATGGGGTTCGCAGATATGCTCATAATGGTTGGGGTTCCATACGATTCCGAAGAAGCACTGAAGATAGGTGAGCGGGTGATGGCGTTCATCGAGCAAGAAGCGCACAAGAAATCAAAGGAGATTGCTGAAGAGAGGGGTTCTTTTCCGAATTTTGAGAAAAGCATCTGGAAAGACAGGTACAGCGCCTTTAGGAATGCTACTGTGACCACGGTTGCGCCGACGGGAACGATAAGCATAATTGCAGGTTGCTCCTCAGGGATTGAGCCGTTGTTTGCTGTGTCTTTTATGCGGAATGTTCTGAGTGGAGCAAGACTCTTTGAAACCAACGCGTTGTTTGAAGCAACCGCGAAAACGAGCGGATTCTACAGTGCCAAGCTTTTCGAGGAAATTGCACGAACGGGCTCGGTGCAGAAGATTGAAGGCATTCCAGAAGACGTTAAACGACTGTTTGTTACCGCGTTGGGCATCGACCCTGTGTGGCACATCAAGATGCAGGCGGCTTTCCAAAAGAGTACGGACAATGCCGTTTCAAAAACTGTTAATCTGCCAAATGACGCGAAGGTTGAAGAGGTCAGGGAAATTTACGATTTGGCGTGGAAGCTCAAGTGCAAGGGCGTGACAATCTTTAGGTACGGGAGCAAACCGGAGCAGGTTCTTTACATAGGCGAAATCCAGACCAAAGAAGGAAAGTTCATCTCAGCTCAGTCTGAGTACGCAGGTGGTTGCCCCACAATGAACTGTCCATTTCCTGCTTAACGGAGGTGAGGAAAAATGGGCTATGTATACTTGTATTATGGAACAGGCGGAGGAAAGACAACTAACGCGCTTGGATTAGCCTTGCGCACAGTGGGGCACAACAAAAGTGTAGTGATAATCCAATTCTTAAAGTGGAAGAAAGACATTGGCGAATACTTGGTAAAAGGCAAGCTCAAGCCTTATTACGAAATCTACCAGTTTGGAAGGGAAGTGTGGCTTGGCGAAGAGGAGAAGGAAGCGGAGTTCGGTGGAGAGAAATTTAACGTTGAAAGTGTAAAAAGCCACGACAAGGAGCTTGCGCATAAGGCGCTCGATTTCGCAGGGCAAGTTTTGAGGGAGAAGAAGCCGCATCTTCTTGTGCTGGACGAGATTAATTTGGCGACGCAGTGGAAACTGTTGGAAGTCAAAGATGTACTTAAGCTGCTTGACAGCGTGCCCAAGGAGACCACTGTGGTCATGACTGGACGATTAGCTCCAAAGGAACTCATCGATAGAGCGGACTTCGTGAATGTGGTTCAAGAGGTCAAGATGCCCAAGCGTTTCAAGCTAACCGAAGGAATCCAATACTAAATCTTCAACAGAGTATCATTAAGCTTTGATTTTTGCTGCAATTTGTTGCCCAAACTCGATGCATTTCTTCAGGTCCTCGTTGTCTGGAACGTATTTTACTTCAACGCTTGGTTCATACACTTCAAAGCCAGCCTTTTTCGCTGTTTCAACCATGCCTTTAACGGCGCCGCCACCCCATCCGTAAGAGCCAAAGAAACTCCAAAGTTTACCTTTAGGCTTCAAACCAGTAACGTACGTGAGGAAGCTGCCTATGGTGGGGAACATTTGATTGTTCAGCGTTGGCGAACCCACAACCACCGCTTTAGCATCAAGAATTTCAGTTACTACATCGGTGTTATCTGTAGCTCGAAGCTTAAGCAGCTTAACCTCGACGCCTTGGCTGATTACGCCGTCAGCTATGGCTCTTGCCATTTTATCCGTGCTTCCCCACATGGTATCAAAAACAATAACCACCTTCTGTTTAGCTGTGCCTGCGCTCCAATTCAAGTAAGCATTAATTATTTTAGAGGGGTCTTTCCGCCAAATTATACCGTGGCTTGGCGCTATCATGTCGATAGGTATCCCCATTTGAACAACTTCCTGAATCTTACGTGTAATGAGCGGCGCAAACGGCATCAAGATGTTAGCGTAATACGTTATGGCTTCTTCCATAAGCACATGCTCATCAACCTCATCATCAAAACGTCCTGAACTGGCAAGGTGCTGACCGAACGCGTCATTAGGCATCAGTATTTTGTCTTCGACAAGGTAGGTGAACATGCTGTCTGGCCAATGCAGCATAGGCGCCTCAAGAAACCGCAATGTCCTCTTTCCAAGCTTAAGCTCATCGCCAGTTTTCACAGTTTCAACCCTACTGAAGTCTGCCCCATAATGCTCGATTAAAGCGTCTTTTCCTCTTTGAGAAGCCATTATCTTGGCGTTTTTCGCAAGCTTCGCAATTATGGGCAGGCTGCTTGAATGGTCCATCTCCACATGATTAACTATTATGTAATCGATTTTTTCAAAGCTTGTTAACTCTGAGATGTTCTCGATTAGCTCATTGGAAAACGTGCTCTTCACAGTGTCTATGAGCGCGATTTTATCATCTAAAATCAAGTATGCGTTGTAGGTGCTTCCTCGGCGGGTAACATAGCCGTGAAAGTCTCGTAGGTTCCAATCAACAACTCCAACCCAGTTTACGCCTTCCTTCAAAACAACATTAACCATAATTTTCTTCACTCCTTTAATCATTCCTTTGTTACGTTAAATTTATAGTTTATTTTAACGCCAGCCTTTTCAAAAAGTATTCCCACAGGGCAATTTTCAAGCGTTAACTTATGTAACCTTTCAATTCTATCCTGCGGTGCATCCGTTTTAATATGTATATCAAAGGTTTCCTCAGTTATGGTGCCTGCTTCTTCCGTTTTTATTGCTTCAACTTTAACTTTCAACCCTTTGAGTACTAAACGCATTTTCTTGGCTGTCAAGGCACAGATTGTGGCATAACAGCCTGCATGGCTCATGACGCAAAGTTCAAGGGATGTGGCTCCAAGCCCTGTCCCTATGTCGGGTGCAAGGTCCACTATGTAGCTGTGTGCTTCGTTATCATCAAGGGCTATTTGGAAACCTTCAATTAACTTGGCGTTTGCATAAATTTTTGTGGTCAAATTTTTCCGGCTCCAATTTGAGGTTGCAAAAATCAAGTTTTGAATGTTTACAAGCGTTTATATGGATTGTGTTTTTACGATTTTTAAAAAAACATGTGGTCCATAACTAACATACAAGTTCTTGTTGGTCACTATGTTGTCTTACAGGTAGGGTAGGTCATTTTTGTTTTTGAATTTTTCTATCAAAATTGACCGGGTAGGTATCTTTTTAGATAGTGAAACTAAGTCTAAAAAGAGGGTATCCCTCTGAGTAAGTCAGCTTCTTAAACAAGCCTTTGTATGCTGATTATGGATCTGTGAAAAAAATGAAAAATCAATATATGCCTGAGTTATCAGTTTACTTATGAACTTGCCAATAGCAAAAAATGGCAAGAACGCTTATGGAGACGAAGCTTATGAGTTTGATTCCTGATGACAAGAAAGAATTACTTAAAAACGATTTTAAGGAGAAACTGGTTGACCCAGTAAAAATTATCATGTTTACTCAAGAGTTAGAGTGCCGATTCTGCTCTGACACCAGAAAACTAGTACAAGACTTAGCTACCCTCAATGACAAGTTAACGGTTGAGATTTATGATTTCGTAGCTGATAGCGTTAAAGCCAAGGAATACGGAATCAACAAGATTCCAGCCATAGCAATAATAGGCAAAAAAGATTACGGCGTAAGAATTTACGGAATACCATACGGGTACGAACTTCAAACGTTAATTGAAGCCATAGTTAATGTTTCAAAAGGCAAAACAGACCTTTCAGACAAAACTAAGTCAATTCTAGCAGAAGTCAAATCACCAGTTCATATTCAAGTCTTCGTCACCTTAACATGCCCCCATTGCCCCGCTGCGGCTGCCGTAGCGCATAAATTAGCCATTGAAAGCGACATGGTAAAAGCAGACGTTATAGACAGCAGCGAGTTTCCAGACTTAGCCATGAAGTACAATGTTATTGGCGTACCGAAAGTTATTATTAATGAGAAAATAGAGTTTGTCGGAGCGTTCAATGAAGACTTGTTCGCTGAGCATGTGCTGTTGGGCGCGTTCTAGAAAGGGAGCAGTTAAGGCGTGAGTCAAAAAGGCAACAAGGAAACCTTATCTTTAGTGTTTGTTTACAGCAAAGACTTCATGGAGCGCGTAATCCGCAACCTAATCAATGACCCCTGCTTCTGCCAATCATGCGGACTCTACTGTGAATCATGCAAATACAACGTTTACAGTTTTGTAAAAAACGTTCGCGCAGCCATACAACTGCCCAACCCAGCGGATCTGCCAGATTTTATTGATAATCCTGAAGAGTACATGCCGAAAAAGCTGCCTAAGGCTGACATTTGCTTAGCATCTGGATTACATAAAGACTTGCTGCTGGAGTTGCCTAACCAACTTAAGAAGGCAGGAATCAAAGCGTTAATTGCTCCAATCGAGGATTGGGTTGAAGTGCCCTTGGGAGTGCGGAAACAAGTTGAAGCAAAATGTAACGAACTTGGGCTTGAATGCGCTTTTCCTAAGCCTTTCTGCACGCTTGAGCCTGAGAAAGATAAGCTTACGATTGCCCGCTTTATTGAGGAAACCAAGGTTGGACGTCCAATGCTTGAAATTACGCTTGCAATGGTTGATAAAAAAGAAGTCATCGAGTGCGCGGTGGTTAGGCGAAGTGCACCATGCGGTTCCACATGGTACATAGCGCATAAACTTGCAGGCGTATCCACAAAAAAGGAAGAACTGTACGATGCCATTGCCAAAGCGCATCATAGTTACCCGTGCACTGCAACCATGAACACTGGCCCGGAAACTAAAGAGCCCATCTTGCATATTGGCGGCTTCACAATCAGAGAAGAAGTAGAGAAAGCGATAGAAAAAGAAAGAGCCAGAAACAAAAAAGAAAACAGAAGCTAACAGCCTAGCAGTGGCCGCAACTGCAGCTATGTCCCGGCTTCCCAGAGCCGCCAGCGTACTTAGCTGGGTCTTTGTCGAAAGTGGTTTTGCAGGAGGCAGCGCAGAAATAGAAAGTTTTGCCGCTGTAATCGGATTTGAATTTTGCTTTTTTCTCGTCAACCATCATGCCGCAAACTGGATCTTTAGCCATAATCATTTTCACCTCACGTTAGACATTTTATTGATTTACTTTGCTTGATTTAAACTTAGCCAACTTTAGCAGTGCAGAGTTGCTGACTACTGTTAAACTGCTTATCGCCATTGCCCCAGCCGCATACATTGGGTTCAGCAAGCCTAAAGCTGCAACTGGAATCATAACTACGTTGTAAGCGAAAGCCCAGAACAGGTTAGTATCGATTTTCCGCATGGTTTTCTTGCTTAGTTCAACGCCTAAAGCGACATCTCGCAAGTCGTCTCTTATCAGCACTATGCCGCCTGTTTCTTTGGCAATGTCGGTTCCGCTTCCAATAGCAATGCCGATGTCTGCCTGTGCCAATGCTGGGGCGTCGTTTATGCCGTCACCAACCATGGCTACAACTTTTCCTTCACTCTGCAACTTTTTGATGGCATCTACCTTTTGCCATGGCAGAACGTTCGCGATAACTTGGTTTATACCTAATTGTTGAGCTATAGCGTTGGCTGTTCGCTCATTATCTCCCGTTAGCATTGCAACTTCCAGATTCATGCCCTTCAACTGCTCTATGGCTTGGGCAGCGCTCTCTTTTGGAGTATCCATAGCCGCAATCAACCCAGAAGCAGCGCCATCGGCAGCTAGTATCATAACGGTTTTTCCCTGCGTTTCCAGCGATGTAAGATCACTCTCTAACTCGCTGATGGAAACGTTTTGTTCCTGCATTAACTTGCGATTTCCAAGCAGCACTGCCTTGCCTTCAACCTTGCATTGGACGCCTCTGCCTGGTAAAGCTTCAAAACTGTCGACTTGAGGAATGTTTATTTTATCAGCTTCAGCTTTGGCGAGTATTGCTTCTGCCAAGGGGTGTTCTGAACCTTTCTCTGCGGCACCTGCATATCGCAGTACGTTTTGTTCATTATAAGCGTTGTAGGTTTTAATGTCGGTAACGCTTGGCTCTCCCTTTGTCAAGGTGCCAGTTTTATCGAATATGACAGTTGTGAGTTTTCTCGCTTTTTCAACGTATTCTCCACTGCGGAGGAGTACGCCGTATTCTGCGCCTTTTCCGACACCTGCAAGAATGGCTGTCGGAGTTGCTATTCCTAAAGCGCATGGGCAAGCGATTAACAGCACAGCCAGCAGGGCTAGGAATGCTTTTGTGAAGCCGCTTGTTATGTACCAGTAGCCGAATGAGACTGCTGCTACGGTGAAAATCATTGGGACAAACCATCTGATTACGCGGTCGGCGAACCTTTGCACTGGAGCGCTTGAAGCCTGTGCCTCTTCAACAAGGTGAACTATTTGCGATAGAGCGGTTTCGTCGCCAATTCTTGTGGCTTTGATGGTTAGGAGCCCAGTTTTGTTGATTGTGGCGCCGATAACATCGCTTCCGACAGTTTTCTCCACAGGGATGCTCTCGCCTGTGAGGAGTTTTTCGTCTACTGACGAGTAGCCTGCGGTTACGGTGCCGTCGATTGGGATTTTTTCGCCTGGTTTAACTATGATTGTGTCGCCGATTTGAACTTCGTCTATTGATAAATCGATTTCTTTTCCGTCTCTGACTACCCTAGCCATGGTTGGTTGAAGCTCCAAGAGTTTGCGTATTGAGGCGGCTGAGCGTCGGCGAATTAATTCTTCAATATACTTGCCCAGTAGGACGAAAGCTAGGATGCCGATTGCTACTTCTAGGTAGCCTGAGCCTTGTTTAATTTCTGGGAAGAAAGCGTTTATGGCACCATATAGCCAGCCTGCAAGGACTCCTGCTGTAACGAGTACGTCCATGTTTACGTTGCGATTTCTAAGCGATAGGTAAGCGCCTTTGTATATGCGTAAACCAGCTACCCAAACGACAGGCGTAGAAACAATGAAAATGGCTAGGTTGTAAACTGAAAGACCACCGATAACTTCTAGTGCCATTATGGTTGCTACTAAACCGAAGGTTGCTAGGACACGTAAGCCGAGGGCTGCTACTACGCCGATTAATGTGACTGCTACTCTGCGCTGCATAGCTTTTAGTTCACGTTCGGGCGCTGTGTAGACGTCGGCGCATTGTTGGCTGCAGAAATAGTAGGTTCGGTCGCCTATTTTGCGGCTTATGGCTTTTTCTGTGTCTACGTCCATGCCGCATACGGGGTCTCGTACTTTCGTCATAAATTTTCTCTCATTATATTAGAATATGAATTTGGTGTTTATCAATATAAACGTATCTGAAAAAGATATATCTTTTAATCAATCCACAATCAGGAAAATAATTAACCAAGCAAACTCTCCACCATAACAAAAACTGCAACAACAATAGCCACAACAAAGAGAAAAATAGCAATCGAGCGAAATCTTACCGATTGAAACTTACCCATGTCCTGCAAGAGCTGGAACACTAAAACGGCAAAAGACAGCCAGAAAACCCCAAGCATACCTGCGCCAAGAACATCACTAAACCAGTGAACGTTCAAATATACTCGACTAAAACCCACCACAGACGTTACTGCAAAGACTCCCGTTCCAACCGATGCTCGCGCTCTTGTACTTCTCCAGTGCTGCCAAGCAAAAAAAGCAAGGGAACCACAAAAAACTATACTTCCAGCAGCATGACCGCTTGGAAAAGAAAACCCAGAATAAACAACTAATCCATTCAAAGGCCTGGGAGACTGAACTAAACCTTTAACAACCGAAACGATTAATGCATCTCCACCCATTGCCCCAAGCAGCAACAAGCTCTCAGCTCTATACTTCTTGATGAAAAGATAAGCCGCAAGCACCAAGGAAAATAGCAGGAGACTCACAGTGTCAAAAACAACAGCAATTCCTTCTGCTATAACAGTGAATGAGCTTGACTGGATTGATGGAATCCAAACGTTACCTGCAACGTCAACTGTGTGAAAGCTTGATCTAAAAAACGTGGCAAGCAAAAAACCTGCAAGAAACACTATGCAAATAAGCATTAGCAACTGTTCGTTTCGGGATAATTTTGGACCGTTCACTTCTAATTCGACTCTAATTTTAGTGCCAATGTTATAGATTAAACTCTGCGGTATAACAAGGCGCTATAAAGCATTAACCTAGTTATTATGCAATAGGTTATTCTAACCGTTTAATTATATGGTACCCAAACTGCGTCTTAACAGGACCAGAAGTCTGACCCTTCTCAAGCACGAAGGCAGCTTTCTCAAACTCCTTAACCATCTTGCCCCTTGTAAAAGTGCCCAAATCTCCGCCATTCTTTCCGGATGGGCAGAGGGAAACGTTTTTGGCTATGGAGCCGAACTTTTCGCCTTTGTCGAGCCGGGCTTTGATGTTTATGGCTTCTGTCTCTGTTTTGACCAGTATGTGTGCGCAGTGAATTTTATCTGGCATAAACAGAACTAAACATAACCTTTAACATATAACTTTTACCTCAAAATCACAGGTTTCCTTCGAAAAACATCTTCACTTGTATGGTCGCAAAAAACATTCCAAATGCTGTAAAAAGCATTGAAATAAACGGTGCAATTTCACTTTAATACTGTGCCAAAAAAATACATAAAAACGTTAAAACGCTTAGCCGCACTTTTCCCGCTACTTCGAAGTTCGAAGTAACTGCCAACATAATTGTTATAACGAAAGCAACCAATACGTTGCATATGGTAATCGCTATTCCGCTCAAGAACATAGAAGAAGAACAAAAAGTCGACCGTGCTACAGTGGAGCAAATTTCAAAAATTATACGATTTTTAAGAAATATTGAAGATTAACAAACTTTTTTTAATTAAAAGAGAAAGCGATATTGAGTTTACATTTAAAAGTTACTAATAAAGAAGGGAATAATCTCTCAGCTATCAATTGAGAAATACACACGCAATTCAATATAAGCTTCAAATTTACTCGATTACTTGAATTGCACCTTCAGGGCATTGAGCTTCACATGCTCTGCAGACTAAGCATTCGCTTATTTTGGTTGGTGCAGATTTGCCGTCTTTGATTTCATATACGCCTACAGGGCAAGTGTTTACGCATGTTTCGCATCCGGTGCATTTAGGATCAACAACTATTTTTACCATTTTTGTTTACCTCTGCAATTTTTATTGAAAAGCTATTGCGTGAAATAAAAGGGTTTAGGTGTTTTAGCGTGCTTTTTCACGTAGTCTTAGCAGGATTCCGTTAATGGTTGATTCAGCTTTATCTTTGCGTTTCTGGTAGTCTCCAATATTTTTCTTGTACGTTTCTAGGGAAATTTCGCCTTTGCTTTGGCGTGATTCAAGTTTTTTGATGTTTTCTTCAGCTTCAACTAGGTCAGTTTCGGCAGCATCAAGCTGCTTAACTAAATCTGCGTAAAGACTGGTTGAACTTCGGAATACATCTTTTATTCTGTTTATATTTCTTGTCAGTGTTTCTAGGCGAATCTCTATAGCTCTGCGTTGAACCTTATATTGTCGTCTTGGAATCTTTCCTTTCTGCGCTCTTGCATCCAGTGATTTCAATTCTGCATTTAATTGTTTTTTCTCTTCATAGTCATCAGTGAATTCCCTAACGTTTTCTGTAGTAATACGTTGACCAGTTATAGGCTCAACACTCTTCGCCTGTTGGGAAGATGTTGTTGGCATCGGTTGTTGAGTTGGCAACCGTTCTGTTCTAGTTATGGTTGGTTCTTTTTCGCTTGGCTTGCGTCTTCTAATGAAAACGGCAGCTACACATCCAACTACTGCTAAGAATGAGACCCAAAAAGTAGGCCTAAAAGAAACCCAAACTGGATTATAATCATACGATAATTGTACAGTATTGCTTTCAGGGCTGCTGTAATCCAAGTAGCTTATGCCATCTCTCGTTACTGTAAGGGTGTCTTGGAAGGATTCTCTTGTCAAAGTTGCGGAGGAATCAAGAGACGATAACTGTGGCGTTACAATCGTTGCTCCTTCAGGTGGAATAAAAGTGAAAGTGGCATGGTCAACGTAATAATAAAAATTTGGAAAAAGCTTGAAGTCGCCTAGGACGTATTGGGAACCTTGAATGGTTGCGCTTGGTAAATTGTAGTCAGCTGTGATAATCGTAGATTGGCCACTTGTTAAGAATGTTATCAAAGTGGCATTGGCCAGCAAAATGTCGCGGCTTGTGAGGGGGCTAGTAGCGGTTGTTAATACTCTGCCAAATTCGTCTTTTACAACTATGTTTGAGGCAGTAGTTGGTAAATTCAAAACAAAAGATGTCATTGTTGATGTCGAGTTGTTGGTGATGTGGTAACTATCTGAAGAAGTTACTTTGCCAGTTGGGTCAATGGGTATTTGGCGGTTTAGCTGACTTATACTGGTTAACTGTAGAGTTCCTGTTGGTATTTGGAAGGCTACTGAACCTATGGAATAAGTGTATGCTGCCAAGTTTTGTGTAACATAATTGTCTGTGTCTACTTCTCCATCGCTTTTAGTGACAGTTATGCTTGAGGGAGCGCTCGGAAAAGTTATGGTTACATTGCAACTAGCAACATCTTGTGTGAGGCTTGGGTAAGCTGGAAAATCAAGCGTGTAAACGCCGGCATCTGATGCATAAGTGATAAGGCTATTGGATAGAACGAATGCGACTGTGAAAACACTGGGTGATTTTCCGTTGAAATTTACTTCTGCGCCGTAAAATCCGCTTCGGTCACCTAATTGGACACCTAAATTTACTTGGTAAACGTTGTCTGCGTCGAACGCCACAGCTTTGAGAATGTAAGCACTGTACTTAGAGGGTAAACCAATCATGAAGCCATCAGTAACTTGTCCATAAACATGAATTGTATCCCGAATAACAACTTGCCCAGAATACATTACTTCAACCTGATGATCCACTTTTTGAATAGTGTAACCAGTGGTTTGAGCAGAAACCGTTCCCGAAGGCAAAACAACTGGTAAGAAAGCTAGTAACAAGAAAACTGTAATCATGAAGGATGCATGGACTTGCTTCACTGAATTCACCAAGTTAAAGTTTCTTTTATGTTGTGTTCGCTTATTTATTTACTTTACAGTAAACGACGGTGTATTTAGAGCTTAACCTAAGAAGCAGACAAAACTGCGAGCTTCTACACCTTTGAATGTACTTGGAGAGCCTTCTTGTGTGTGTACAGCCTACCCCTCCGGTCTACTAGATGCTTCTAATATGCCCCAAATATGATTCAACATTCAACTGCATAGACCCAACGTCACTGCTTTTCACCACTTTTCAACATAGTTAAACTGTTTTTTTCATGCGGTTGATTGGTTTTTCTACATTCTCTTGATGGTTCGGAGCGTTTTCTCTGCGGTGGAAGCGCTGAAAAGTAAATCGTCAATTGTGGCGGTGAAAGTAGCGAGTTTAACTTCGCATTGAATCGCGGTTACCACTTTCCTATCTTCCCTCACTGTTTTAACATGCAGTCCAATTGGCGTTTTAAAGTTGTCAGGTGAAACAGCGTTGGCAACTGCCTCTGCAGTCTTCTCGTCAGCGTACTCAAGCGTTACTGTCGCTTCCAACCTTCTCTCCCCTCAACTGTTTGCCAACCAATTCATCAACAGTTTTAACGAAGTCTTCGATTTTGTCCAACGACACCTGTGCTCCTGCAGCGATGTTGTGTCCTCCACCTTTGCCGCCGTGCGCTTCGGAAGCGAACCGCATAACTTCGCCCAAGTTAACGCCTTTGCGGATTGCTGCCTCAGTTGTTCTTGCCGAGAATTTGGCTGCTTGCTCTTTTTCAACGTTAGCAAATGCTATAAGCGGTTTTTCAGAGTTCGCAAGCCCAGAGACAATTATGGATGAGACGGTGCCGATGATTTTTTCGTTAATGAAACTCTCCCCGTAGATTACGTAGATGTTTTGGAGTTCTCGCATGCGTTCGGGTTTCTCCATTACCCAACCCAGATACTTGCTAATGTTCTTACGGTAATCTTCGAGGATTTTGTTGGCTTCGTCAAGGGCTACTCCGCGGTCACCCATGCAGATGGCAATACCAAGGCTCGGGCGGTCCATGCGCCCCGTCGAGTTCAATACAACCGCGAATTCCCTTGCATCCCGCAGCGCTGTGTTTGGCTCTTCTTTGGTTAAAACGTAAATATACCCAATCAGGTTCTCAACTTCCAAATGCAACCCCTTAGACAATAGGTGGTCCGCTAAAGCAGAGCACAGCCGCCTCTTTTCGTCTTCGGTTAGGTCGCGGAGTGCCCGCCACTTTTCACCCTGCTTGATGGGAATATCTAAGCTTGCAAGGAAAGCTAATGCTTTGTCTTCTTCTCCGCTTAAGCCTGGAATAAACGGGTTAGTCGTCGTAGCCAATGTCTTATGGATTGGTCGAGTTTCTCTGCCGAAAAACGTTAAGTCCTTCTCAACTTTAAGCAAGCCAGTAGCCACTGCATCGTTAACTATTATCTCGTTGAGGCAGCATAGTTTTCTCTGCTCATACCTGTCTTGCATGTCTCCGAGAGCGCCAACCAAAGCCACAGGCGCCAAATCCACATTCAACGCGTTTACTGCTTTAGCTACAAAGTAAGCTACGCCTGAACCGCTGACATCCGTTGCCCCGTCGATGCCAAACAAGTGAGGGTTTACCTGAACAAAATTCTCATTAGCCAAGATGCCCGTTATCTGGTGATGATCAAGAATTAAAACCTTAACGTTTGGAATTTTCTCGTTTAACAGATCGAGGTAGCCGCTTCCAAAATCTGTCAAAATCACAAGCTGCGGCTTATCAGCAACGATTTCACCGATGATTTTTTCGTCAACCCACTGAGTAACCCTTATCCGAAACCTAGCATCAAGCCTGTAAAGCGCTTTTCCCATTACGCCTGCGGCTGCGACTCCATCGGCATCCAAATGCGAGAAAACATGTATGAAGCCGTCGTTCTGGACCGTTTCCAAAATTACTTTTGCCGCTTCTGCGGCTGATGCTAGAAAGCGTTCAATGGATGTTTGCTGTGCAGCCATGCTTAGTCACTCTTTGGCTAAAAGGCTCTGATTGGATTTAAAGCTGGCGTATCAAACAACAAATAGCAAACCGTAAAATTAAGGAAAGAAGCGTTTAGGTTACGGAGGCGATTTTAGCTACGTACTTCCAGTTCTTTGGCAAAACGCCTTCACGCTTATAGTATCGCGAGAGCTTGTGGATTCTTGCCTCGATAATCTGCATGCTGCGCTTGTTATGCAGGTCCTTCTTGTTTTTGTCAAGATGCACTGCGAGGCTTTGTGCTTTCTTCATGAGGTTTGTAAGGTCCTCTGGCATTGTTGGGGCTAATCCTGCGCCTTGGAGAACGTCGCTTATGCTTTTGCCAACTATAGGCTTCACCAGTGGAATCGCGTATTGATCTCTAAGGATGGTGCCTATGCTGCTGAGTGAGTGGCCTTCCTTGGCTAATTTTATTATGAATGATTCTACTTCTTCAGGCTGGTACTTGCACCAGCTTGGAGGACGCCTGCTGACTGGGCGTATTGAATGGGATTTTCCTTTTTCCTGCTTTGGCATTGTTACACCTTAAACTGCACCTAAACCATACTCAACGAATATTTAAAAGTAATCCCCTTTATCAGCAAAAAATTGAAAATTCCTAAATTGATTATAGCCTTAAATAAAATGATCATCGAATTTCACACCCATAATTGACACTAATGAAGAAAGCAAAATAATCCAAGATTACCGAAGAAAAAAGCATATTGCTCGCGGGGAAGGCTAAATAAAAGAACCCTCACGCAACAAATTTATCATATTTTGTCTATGACAACTTTGCAGTGATATTCTTGAAATGAAATTTTGAATAGTTTGAAGAAATCGTATCTGCGTAACACATACGGCACCTCGTTAATCAAAGCCACAGCGATTTTCACTTTCACCTCATAGTTTTTTTACTCTAAAGGTTACATCCTGCAACGACAATGGAACTATGGCTTCTCCGATTCCCCTGATTTGACCCAGGTTCTTTGATAGGTCTAAACCTAAGAGTGCTCCGAAATTCCTTGGAACAAGCGATATATCTGCTCCAGAATCGATATACATGATTACTGGAAACCAGTCACTCTTTTCACTTCGCATCTCCGATTGAGCAACAGGTCTTAATATGTCTCCTAAAAGTCCCGACTTCTCTTTTCTGTACGCAAACTCAACCAGTTATGAGCACCAATGCATCTTCTTTTGGCACGAAAGCCAAAACCGGCTGTTTGTTTGGATATTTCTTTTTGGCTTTCTCCCAGACTTCCTTTGGGTCGCTTCCACTTGCTACTACTTTGTCATCAACTATCGCGATGTGTTTTCCACTGTATTTTTTGTTTATTTTTTCAGCATCAGTAATGTAGAAAGTCAACTCTTTCATAAGGTTAATATTAGGATTAAGGTCTATAAATCACTTTTTTGCGAATAAGCTTTGTTTGTACCATTCAGCAAATTTCCGTAGAGCCATCGCCCTATGAGAAAAACCATTCTTCTCCTCAATAGTCATTTCCGCAAACGTTTTACTGCTTCCAATTGGCTGAAAAATCGGGTCAAAGCCAAAAGCTGATTTTCCCTGTTGCTTGCGTTCTGTTAAGGTTATTTCGCCTATGGATTCGCCGTCGAAACATTCTGGTTCGCAGAGGGGTTCGTCGCAGTAAGCTATGACTGACTGGAATTTCGTTTGCCTATCTTTCACGTTTTCCATCAGCTTCAGAATGCCACTGTTATGAATCGTTTTATACACATAAGCCGCATAAGAACCGGGAAAACCACTTAAAGCATCAATAAATAAGCCTGCATCTTCCACAAAAATGGGCAACCGGCACCGCTTATACGCGTTTATGACGCTTGCTTGAGCTATTTCTTTTAGGCTGTCACTTTGTATCTCGTCTCCTTTTACGCGAAGCATTCCAACCGCAATGCCGAAGGGACTCAGGATGCTTCGGGCTTCGTTGAACTTGTTAATGTTACCGGTGGCAAAAAAGACAACCTTAGTGTTAAGAGTGCAGGTTTGGTTATTGTTTTCTTTCTTCGACATAGCGGCCACGCCTCTCTATCTCCATGATTTTCTCATAAATCTTTTCCGTTGCCTCAGAGCCTAAAATTGACGAGTAACCGCACAGCACACCTTTGAAGTATTCTTCCCAGAACTGGTAATGCGTACTCTGCAGCGCCCGCTTCATCAAATGCAAATCCACACCCTGCGCCTCTAACTCGATATTTTTTTCGCCCAAGCCGAAGTCAACAAAGTAAATTTTGCCTTCTGGGCTAAGGATCATGTTTGAGGTTGTAAGGTCGCCGTGGATTAAGCCTTGTCTGTGCAGTTTTCCGATTAATTCACCGATTTTAACGCACAATTCCTGCCGCTTTTGTTGTGGAACCTTGTTTAGTAGCTGCTTAATCTGCTGTCCTTCCACATACTCCATTGTAATTGAAGCTTCTGGAACATTAACCATGTATATCAGCGGAGTCGGCACCCCAGCTGCTTTCGCTTCATGTATCAACTGCGGCTCGTGCACTGTACGGTAACTTCGAATCTGCTCATCCAACGCTGCTGGACGGTACTTTTTAGGGATTCGCACCTTGACGACTACTTTTCTTCCATGCCAATCCGCGAGGTAGAGGCTGGCTTCCGCGCCCTTCTTAAGCAGCGTTTGCTCGGCTACTGTATCCATGGCACATCCACCTTATCCACCCGCCACCGCAACTTAACAAAACTCTCCTCCAAAGGCGTAACCAAACCATGCCTGTAAGCTAAAACGCCAGTCCAAGCAATCATGGCGCCGTTGTCAGTTGCAAACTCAAGCGGAACCACATTGAACCGTGCATCATGCTCCTGCGCAATAACGCTAAGCATGGATTGCAACCGTTTATTAGCTGCTACCCCGCCAGTTAACAAAACCTCCTCCTTCTCCGTATGCGCCAACGCCCGCTCAGTAACTTCAGTAACCATTGAAAAAGCGTTCTCCTGAAGACTATAACACAAATCCTCCAAGCGGCAGCTGCCCCTGTGCAGCAGAGCTGTTGTCGCGGTCAATAAGCCGCTAAGGGATAAGTCCATGCCCTTGACTACATACGGCAAAGAAACTAAATTTTTGCCTTCGGTTGCCAACCGCTCCACGGCAGCCCCAAGCGGTAAACCCTTCTTATGCTTAAGACCAGCTTCCCGAGCAAAAACATCCAAACAATTCCCAAGTGCAATATCCAATGTTTCACCGAAAACTCTGTAGCGCCCAGACTCAAAAGCCGTAACCATAGTGTTGCCTCCTGAAGCGTAAAGGGTCACAGGGTCAACAACGCCAGTTTTGAGTTTCCCGATTTCAATGTGCGCCACGGAATGGTTGACACCTACAAGCGGAATGTTAAGATACGAAGCTAAAGCTCGGGCAACAGTGGCTCCCGTGCGTAAGCATGGTCCTAAACCTGGACCCTGAGAAAACGCGATAACCGACAGGTCACGTGGTTTCACGCCAGCTGCACTTAAGGCATCGTTTAGCACTTTATCAGCCACTTCAGCATGATGCCTTGCTGCTTCTCTGGGGTGGATTCCGCCTTCCGCTGGTATGTAACTGTCGGATTTGTTGGCGAGTATTTCTCCCGTGAAGGAGGCTATTCCAACGCCGAAATCGTCCGCTGTAGATTCTATGCCTAAACAGTAAGTTTTATCTTTTCGCTGCTTTTTCGGCATGTTTTTCATGGATTCCACGTTTTTTAAGGGATACATATTTTTATGTGGATTCAACGCTTATATTCTAATTGCATTATTTGGATTGATATTAGATGCCTAAACGTAATGAGCTTGAACAGAAAGCACTCCATTATGTGGTAAACACAGGTTATCAAGGCGTGCTTCAATCAGATTTATGGCGTGAACTAGGCGCAAGCAGCCGAGAAGGCTCACGCGTCTCCATTAAACTAGAGGAAAAAGGGTTAATCCGCCGAGAAAAAGAACTACAAGAAGGCAGATGGACCTATCGGCTTTACCCCAAAAGGCTTCCAGCATCAATAGAAACCATCGTTGACTGCCCATGCTTGCTCTGCCCAGACAACGAAAGGTGTGACCCAACAACCACACTTTCCCCTAAAAGNNACACAAGAGGATGGTTCAGTTGCCGAAAGCTTGGATCCAAGATAGAAAACGAGAATACTACTACAAAAAAGCCAAAGAAGAAAACTACCGCTCCAGAGCCACATACAAGCTAGTTCAAGCCAACGAGAAATATGGTTTCATACAAAGAAACGACATAGTAGTCGATTTAGGTGCTGCGCCAGGCGGCTGGATTCAAGCAGCAAGGAAAATGACTGGAAAAAACGGTTTTGTTCTAGGTGTCGACTTGAAACCAATCGACCCTTTCACTCAGGAATACGTTAGGACAATAGTTGCAGACTTAACTGAGCCGGGAATAGTAGAGCAAATACGCTCTTTCTTACCTCGCGAAGCGGATGTGGTAATTTCTGATGCTGCACCAAACATTACTGGGGTATGGGAAGTTGACCATGCAAGACAAATCGACTTAGCCACAAAATCATTAGAAATAGCCCAATGCCTACTGAGGCCCTCAGGGAACTTTTTTGTTAAGGTTTTTGAAGGTGACTTGCTCAACGATTTTATTCAAACAGTAAAGAATCTTTTTGAAACAGTTAAGATTGTGAAGCCTCAGGCCAGCCGAGCTAAAAGTTCTGAAATGTACCTTTTGGCTTTAGGCTTGAAATCGAAGGGTAAATGTGAAGAGGAAAGCTAATTTCTTCTGCTTAGCTACTATTATTGTTAGGTGTAAGACTTGAGAGTTATATCGGCGGATTCTGCAGCAGCAATATTAGACCAGCAGTTTAAGCCACTGTACCTTGTTGCTTCTGTTTCGGTGCTGGTTAATCCACCGTATAGGGAGCCATCTTTTCGGTTGGCTGAACCGATTTTTAGGGAAGTTGAGAGCGGGTTTGAGGTGATAGTGCATGAGGCTGAGCTTTGCAGAAGTTTGCTTGATAAAATGAAGGCTGATGTTGTGCATTTGGATATGTCGCTTGGCGGTGTCTCAATTGAGGAGTTATCGCCGGTTGAGCTTTTAAACTTGCGTGCGTCAAGAACGGGAAGGCAAAACATTCTCAAGATTTTGCCTAGGCTTAGGAAAATTGCTGGCGAAATCAAACGGCTCTATGACGTGGACATGTTGGCTATTGGTAAAGAGAGTGTTCCTGTGCGGATTGCTGAGTTAACGGCTGGTGCAGAAGCGATTCTTTATGCTTGCAAAAAAGCGGTGGATGAAAAAGAGCCTGTTTTGTTGGGTTTACCTTTATTGTGCCAGCCAATAATACAAGAAGACCGCGTGTATCTTAGTTCACTCATAGCTGCTGAGCATGATGTGCGCAGTTATGCCATAGATGTTGAAAATGTATTAACAAAGGTTAAATTGTTAGAAACGTTAAACCCTTGTGCGCGAGGATTTCGTGCCTTAAAAATTAAGCCCTTAAGCTAAAAAGAAGGTTCATGTCATGAAGCTTGATTTATCTTTTTGGAAGAAGGCGTCATCAAAACGCAAGAGAATCTATTCTACAATAATAATTTTCGTGATCGCGGTCTTATTAACTATCATTGGATCTTTGGTGCCGCTTAGCGCTCAAGACGCGAAGCAAATAAGTAATGGCGTAAATCAAACACTCACCACAAACCAAGCTAATGGCACATTACCTGAATATATTTTCTTAAACAACTTCTATATCTGCTTGCTTATGTTCGTTCCCGTCATTGGACCAATACTGGGCTTCTTGATACTTTTTGATACCGGCATGGCGATGGGTGCTATTGCCAGCGTACAAGGATACTCTCCGCTCTTAGGTTTTGCACTTCTGGTTATTACACCCGTATTTTGGTTAGAATTTACATCTTACTCAATCGGCATTACTGAAAGCATCTGGCTGTTCCGCAGACTGTTGCAAGGTCGATGGCGAGAGCTTAAAAACACTGGCATTTTAATTGGGATTTGCGCACTTTTGCTTGTGGTCGGAGCTATCGTTGAAACATGGCTTATCTCTATCGCAGGCTAAAGACTTTTACCCTTTTCTTTATTTCCAGCAATTTCTAAGCTGATATCTAGTGCTTTAACACTATGAGTTAATTCTCCCATACTGATAATATCGACTTTTGCCATTGCATAATCCATAATGTTTTCAGCCGTGATTCCACCGCTTGCCTCCAAAATTACTTTGCCCAAAAAGCCCGCCTTCTTCAGCAAACCTACAGCATCTTTAACCTGCTCGATTGAGAAGTTATCAAGCATTATCACGTCTGCTCCTGCCTGTGCAACTTTCAAGACATCTGAAGCTTTTGTAACTTCAACCTCGATTTTTTTGGTGAAAGAAGCGTTTGCCTTTGCCATTTTCACTGCTTCTTCAGGGCTTCCAACTATTGCAATATGATTGTCTTTAATCAAAATCATATCATCCAAATGAAGCCTATGTGGGTCTCCGCTCCCTATGGTTACNNTGTGAATCTCCGCTTCCTATGGTTACCGCTTTTTTATCAAAATAAAGCAATCCCGGTGCTGATTTACGTGTCGCCGCAATTTTCGCTTTCACACCTGTTTTTCCAAGTTTCTCTGTTAGCGTTCGTGTGATGGTTGCGATGCCGCTCATTCGTGAAAGAAGATTTAGCATAGTTCTCTCAGCCGAGAGAATGGTTCGGGCATCTCCTGAGATTTCCATTAATACCTGCTTATTTCTGATTTTTTCTCCATCAGCAACTTTAGCTTTAACTTTTAATCCTAAGTATTCAGCAAGAATGATTGTTTCTTCGATTCCAGCCGCTATGCCTTCCTCTTTAGTTATAACTATTGCCTTTACGTTTAAATTTGGGGGAATAATTGCTTGGGCTGTTACATCACCTTGCCCTATATCTTCGGCAAGTATTTGCTTGAGCTTTTCTTCCAGAATTTTTCGAGGAACAAACATAACTGTAATTTATCAACTAAGCTTTAAATTGCTTGCTTTTTTTCAGCCAATAAGAGATAGTTAAAATAAATCACCAACTTATCTGTATGCATATGAGACTGCTATTAAGCTGTTCAGAACTTGGCTTAGGCCATGTTTCCCGTATCATACCATTAGGAAAGAGGCTTGAGAAAAATGGTCATGAACTGTTCTTTTTCTCAGGCGGCAAAGCTTACCAGATGCTCCAAAAGGAATTTAGAAATGTTTACAAATGCACGCCAGTATCCTGGTATGAGAACGCTTACGGCATAATCACTTCCGCCTCACTAATCAACGTTTTATTTCCTCTTCCATTGTTTAACATGGAAAAAAATAGGCTTGAAATAAAAAATTCCAATGCAATGGAAACTATACATCGTTATTATGACCTTAGAGAAAATATTCGTGATATTGCGCCGGACATTCTTATCGCCGATGGTGACATAAACGCGCTTCGACTTGCTCATAGATGGAGAATTCCCTCAGTTTACATAGCTAACATGATAAGGCCAAGCTATGGTTTCTCTGCTTTTCTAAATCCGGGCGAGCGATTGGTTGAACGGTATGTAAAGCATTGCTCTAAAATAATAATTCCAGACAATCCGCCACCGTACACAATTTCAGAGTACAGCATTGGAAACTTGGATAAAATAGGATTAAACGGAAAAGTTGAGTTTATTGGAAGCTTCGTTGACACAACGCACGTTAAAGGATCACAAGAACATATTTTTGCTCCAGTAAGTGGGCCATCAGGCACAAAAGCAAAACTAATGAAAATCCTCTTTCCAGTTCTTGAAAAACTGAAAACTAAATGTATCGTTAGCTTAGGAACGCCTGGAAAAAAAGCCACAGCAAAAATTGGCAATTGCGAGCTTCACACATGGCTATCTGCAGAAGAGCGGCAGGAATGTATGAAAAACGCTAAATTCGTAATCTTTAGCGGTGGTCACATAACATGCTTTGAAACCATCAAATACGCAAAACCAAGCATCTGCATTCCAACACAGCCTGAACAGTTGGGAAACGCTGCTAAACTTCAAGACTTAAACTGCTCAATAACTGTTAAAAACAAAAGCGGGCTTGAAAAAGCTGTTGAAAAAATGGAAAAGGAAAAAGAATCCTTCGACAGAAACATGTTGGCCCTGAATGAGTTTTCTAACAAGTTTAAAGGTTTAGACAGGGCAGTTACAATCATTGAAACCCTACTAGATTAACGCCAATTGTTATTTGCTAAGGTGTAGACGTTTAACTTCGCCCATTGGCGTTTCTTCCTCAAAAATTATAGCTTTAAACTTGTATATTTTAGTGCCTTTCGTTAGCCAACTGTCCGGGGGAACCCCTGCTTTGATGCAGCATTGGCAAAGAAATTCTTCTTCGCACCATCCCCATTCAACAGGCACCTGTGGCAAAAGCAAACCCCTATAGTAGCCTTTTTCAACAATTAAGCCGTCTTCGCCAACCTTAATTTTACTCAAGTACTCTTTTGGATTTTTAACTTCCACAGGTTCTGGAGGCGTTAGCACGCTTACTTCAAAAACAACTTTGCTCAACTCATCTAAGGATAATGGATAAAACCGTGGGTCTTGCGTTGCAGCATTAATGGCTGAATCAATCACTGCCTCCACAAGCGGACTTGTTGGATAAGGGTAACCTATGCAGCCGCGAAGCTCCTTCTCGCAGTTCCTTACGCTGTTTATTGTTACGAAAACGCCACATTGCTCAAAAAGTTTCTTGGGAGTTTCTTTTGGAGGTTGAATGGCTTTCCCTTTTTCTAGGTGTTCTTTTACTGCGCTTCGGGCAAGTTGAATTAAGAATTTTCCTTCTTCTAGGCTTAGTTCAAACGACATAACGCTTCCCTCTCAGCTACATGCGCACATGCGCTGCTGAATCTCTTTAAGGTGAAGATAAATTTTGAAGAAAAATTGTTTAAAACTTTATGGATTCTTCAGCTATGCCTTCCTTAGTTATAATAAGGAAGTCTATGCCGTCGCCGCTCATTGAATCTCTGCTTATTGCTGACTTTATAGATCGCATTACTAGTTCTTTCGCTTCTTTTGCGTTCATGCTTTCTTTGTAGCCTTCTTCTAAAACACCCATGGCTATTTCTGTTCCTGAACCGACCACCGCATATTTATCAGGTATAAGTGAGCCTAAAACGTCTAGAACGTAAAGCGATGGTCCTTCTTCATCCATGCCGCCAACAATTGTTTGAGTAATTAATGGCGCATATCGACGGTTGAAGAGGATGTTTGCCATAAGTTTTGCTGCTGAGCGCACGCTGATTTTTCTGCCAGTGTCCATGCTGAAAAGATTACCTTGTGCTTCCATTTCTTTAGCGAGAATTTGCATGTCTCCAACAAGTCCTGCGCAGGCAACGCCGATTCGGTCGGTTATTTTGAATACTTTTTTGCCGCCTTTACTCATAACAAAATAACCGTATGTTACTCTTTTTTCAGAAGCTAAAATTACTCCGCCTGAGAAGACAGCGCCAACTGTAGTGGCGCCTGGAATCCACGCGTAGCCACCTTGCTGAGCTTGCTCTGGTTGACCTTGCGGCATCTGTGGCATTTGCGGTAATTGTGGTCCATATCCTTCCATAATTTTCGCCTTTTCCCGTTGTTATACACAAGACAATCTATTAAGGTTACTTATAACAATTCTAGCTAGGTGAGGCGACTTAACATGAGTGAGTCTAAGCCTGTAAGATGCCAGAAATGTGGAAAACCAGTCGGTTACATAACCGTGCTTGGGAAGGGTTTACTGAATTCTCAGCAACCCATGGAGAATGTTAAGATAGTGGCTATTTGCATGGAATGTAAAGGCAAAACAAGTTTATACCACAGAAACTTTTAACATACCCTTTGCTTCTTAAAATGACAACTAGCCGCATAGTTGAAGCAGGATGATAGAGATTTATTCGCAAAACATTGAAGGCGTTTGGTTCAGCGTTGCCTGCGCTCAACATCAAATCGTCGCATCATCTTTTGGCGCAAGTCAACAGGTAATATTAAGCAACATTTTAAGAAGTACACCGTTTAATGTTCCCTTTCAGGTTTTCCATGAGCCCTCAGCTTTCGCCAAAAACATTCTTGCTTCTTTGAAGAGCATCTACGATGGAAAAAACGTCAACGCAAGCTTCCCTTTAGCCTTGACTCGTTTGCCAGTTTATACTCAAAAAGTGCTTAAAGCAACTGCGGAGATTCCACTTGGTTATGTAGCTTCCTACGGCTCAGTCGCCAGAGCTGTGGGTGGTGGTCCAAGGGCTGTTGGCAACATTATGGCAGCTAATCCTTTTGCACCCATTGTTCCCTGCCACAGAGTTGTAAAATCCGATTTTACGCTAGGTGGTTACGGCGGAGGCTTAAAAGTTAAACTTGAGCTTTTACGTCGAGAGAAAAGAGGTTTTTCAACCTTAAAAGAAATAGAAGCAAATGGTGGTCGGCTGCAGGTTTTCCCTGTTGAATATGTTCTAAGAAATTTGGTTTAACCTGCAAATTTTTTGTAAACGCAAATCATAAAAGCATGCGAGCTTAACCTCAAAGGCGAGGAAGCACCGTTGGTAAATCGAGGCCTTTACGTTGGCAGATTTCAGCCCTTCCATTTAGGTCACCTTGGCGCTATCAAGGCAGTATTAAAAGAAGTTGATGAACTCGTCATAGTCATCGGTAGCGCTCAGTATAGTCATAACAGCAATAACCCGTTTACTGCTGGCGAAAGGCTAGTTATGATTCGCCGAGCTTTGCTGGAAGCCAAAGTGGATTATTCTAAGCTTTGGATTGTTCCCGTTCCAGATGTCCATTTGCATATGCTTTGGGTTAGCGCAGTTGAAGGCTATACGCCAAAGTTTAATGTTTGTTATTCTAATGAGCCGTTGACACAAAGGCTTTTCATGGAAGCAGGTTATCCGGTCAAAAGCATTCCGTTGTTTGATAGGAAACTTTACATGTCAACCATCATTAGAGAAAAAATGCTTAAAGGTGACAGTTGGACGGAGCTTGTTCCTAAAAGCGTCGCTGACTTCATTAATGAGATAGATGGGGTTAACAGGCTTAGAGATTTAGCTAGAACCGAAAAAATTTAGCGCTATACGACCATTTTTTCTTTTGAAGCTTGATGATAAAAGCGCCAAGCAAGAAGATAAACAACGATTAAAACTATCAATTCAACGAACAAACCAAAAGTCACCGCAGGTTCGTAAGCAAAGACGTTATTTGTTACGTGAAGCACCACAGACAACAAGTAGTAAGGCAGAGGATTTTTCTTAGCTATACCGTAAGCAGTTATGGCTGCGCTTGAAGCATGAAAAATAACACCTGGAATTCTATCAATCAAAGGCGCACCCAAAAAGGCAACATACAATACCAGTTCAGAAATGCCGAAACCTAACCCAATCAAAATACCTAAAGTTACAAGGGATCTTTCTGTTTCACCATGCCTATAGAATAGAGGGAAAACTTTAGCTAACTCCTCTATGAAGGGCGCTAAAATAATTACTGCCAAAACTGACGGGAACAAAAAGTAAAACTGCGAAAAGAACAAAGCAAAAGGGATGCTTACGAGGACTCCTGAAGCGAAAAAGAAGATTAATTCTTTAAGATTTGGTTTGTGAAGCGGTATAACACATTGCCGTTCATTTTCCATAAAAATAGCTTCCTAATAAGCAGTGAATTTGCCACTTGCTTATCAACTTTATCAATGAGTAGCTTGAGAAATGTTAGCGTTTGAACTCTAGGCTCTAAAGAAACTAAAGCCCCTTTTCATTTAGAACAAGCTGTCGGGAGCACTTGCGCTAAGACATCTTTGGGTGCTGTGTGCTATGAGCTGTAACTAGTTATGGCTTTATTTGAAAGGTTTAGAAGCCAGCGGTTATCAAGTTAGATGGTTTCATTATCTCTCTTAAAAGAACCGTTGCATAGGAACCTCTAAGCAGCATGAAGCTTAACTCTGCTTGGCAGCCTTTGCCGCCTGCATTTGCTGAAACGTTTTGCAGTTTGAAGTCTTTGATTGGAGTAACTGCCGTTCGCAACCCGCCTTTACCGCCAATCCTTGATAAAGCGTTAATCCGCAAGTTTTCCATCTTGATTTCTTCTTCCTCAAGAACCTCTTTTTCCATCTGCCCCATGACACCTTGAGACAACTTCTGTTTTACTCCAACTATGGGTAAAGCAACTCGCATTTTTCCAGCCTTAATTTGCTCGTTAACTTCAGCCACAGTTTCCACGGTTACAATTTTTGACATGCTGGTAAAGGGTAATCCAGAACGCTCAACACCAACCACATAATCCCCAACCTCAGCCTTATTCAAAGAGTAACCTTGCTTAACCCGCTCGCTCAGGAAACGATTAAACAGGTAAGACTGATGCGCTTGAACAAAAAGCTCCTGAAGCTTCACAGGCAACCGCTGGAAAGCGCCAACAAAATCACCCGGGTTATCCGCCAAATGGTTCAGCATTAACCTTTCAAAACGAAGTTGCCTTGGAAAATTCTCCAGCGCCTGCTTGAAATTTTTTGTTGACTGCAGTTCTTGGCGTGCTTGCCTTGAGGCTGGATGCTCATGAACGCTTGGTTTGGCTAGGAAAAGCATTGCTGCCTCCTCAAAATCGCCTCTAACAAGAGCTTTTCCCACCAAATGTGTTATTGGGCGTGTGGTTCCGAAACGTTGGTGCCCAAAAAAGTTTGGAATGCCACCTAAAGCTTCAATTTCCTGTATTGCTTGGGCTACTCGTTTTTCAACGGTTACCTCAGAATGCTTAATGGATTTGATTGTTATAGTGAAATTGTTGCCTAAAAGGTAAAACAGCGATAACTTTTCTCGAACGTAACCAACAGGATGAACTTCTATATCTTTAACGTTAACTTTCCCAACATCTTCCATCGAAACGTTTTCAATAGTAATATGTTGAGCAGTAACAGCCTTAGCATCCTTTATCCCTGCAAACTGGACTCTAGCTTGGTCAATGCCTAATTCCCCTGCAACATTTTTGACTGCAATGAAAGTGTCCCAGTTACGCTTAACCAAAACACACAGCAAATACCGCTGGCTTTGAAGTGTAGAACCCAAAACCCTAGTTGCAACAACCCCATTCACACTCGCTTTAGAGCCATCAACCAGAACCTCTTCAACCACAAAATCATCAACCACTTCACGAATGACACCGCCAACACCCAAACTTTTAGTAGCATAAACTTCGATTCCGAGCAACTTGTCAATTTCAGGAATAGGCAAAAAATCGCCTTACAACAATTTAAGCTTGCCCGTTAAACGATCAATCTTTTCTGCTGGTGCAGGACCAATCCCCAAGCAGGTTATTGTGCCCTCTGGAACCTCAGTTAAACCTCGATCAACAATCAACGCATGAGGCAAACCCAACTCGTCAGCTGCCTCTTCAAGCTCACCCAGTTCCTTCTCGCCGGGAACCTTAACAGCTATTTTACGTTGCCCCTCAAAAAGCCAGGCTTCCCACCACTTCTTATGATGAACATAAGCATCTTGAGCAGCAGAAACTGCTGCGTGCCCAGCTTGTGCTGCAATTTTTCCTTTACTCATCTTCAAATCCGCACGGAAAACGAGGACCTGCTTGTATTCAAATTCGCTCATTCGCGTTTCCCGCCTATAGGTTGGCATCCAAGATTTTAAGGGTTTGCAGACAAGTAAAGCATAACAAAGTAAGCCATAGCCGCCAGCATTGAAGGTTTCCCTAAAACCTTAAGCATAAGCTTTCCTTGAAAATCAATTTCATCCACATCGCTTAATGCTTTATCCACGCCCAACTTTCCGCAGAACCGCAACACCTCATCCACTTTCACGTCAGACAAAGAATCAAGAAACCGCCTAAGCCTAAGCATAACACTAAAATCAAAACCCAACAAGTCAGAACAGCGTTTTTGGTAAACCCGCAGGAAATCAGAGGAAACATCGCCTCGCTGTAGGGCTTCACTAGCGGTTTCCGCTGCTGTTTTGGCGCATGTTAACCCGAAAATTACTCCCCCTCCAGTGGTTGGTTTAACTTGTGAAGCGCAGTCGCCGACAGCAAGAAAACCGTTCGAGTAAGCCCTGTCGATTGGACCACCCAAAGATATGGCGTGATACCCAATTTGTGTTATTTTGGCTTTGACAAGTTGTTTAGATGCAGCTGGATGCTTCGACATTAGCTCACGCAGGAACTTTTGGGGGTTTCCCTTGTTTGTTGCTAAACCAACTTTCGCAGTTCCATCAAGCTTTGGAATAAGCCACCCGTAAAAGCCAGGTGCATAAGCCTTGCCAAAGTAAACTTCAACCGCGTCACGCTCAACATCTTGCACGTTTTCTACTTCAGCTTCAACCGCATAAACCAGCCCTTCAGGTTTAAGCGCTGTTAAACCTACTTGCCTCAAAAGCCTAGAAGAGACGCCCTCAGCATCCAAAGTAATCTTAGAATAAACTTGCTCTTCTTTTCCCCCGTTTCGTTGGATATTTACGCCTTTGACAAAGCCATCCGCCATAATCAGCGATTGGACACAGGCGTTTAAGACGAAACGTGCGCCAGCCGCTTCAGCTTGCCTAGCCAAGTACTTGTCAAAACGTGCCCTGTTCACAGCGACAGTCACTGGACGGGAAAGGTGAAGTGAAAATTTGGTGCCAGCGGACGAATAAAAGTTGGCTGTACTAAAAGTGTTTTCAACAATCCCATTTGGAAGCGGATACAAACCCATGTTGCTTAAGCTTCGAATGCTCAGGTGCCCAGCGCAATGGGAAGGTAACCCAATTTCAGGGTGCTCTTCGAAAACTGTGACTTTAACGCCTAGTTTAGCCAAGTTTAGTGCTGCATATGAACCAACAGGTCCGCCTCCAATAATTATGGCGTCGGGAGTATTGCCTGTTGTTTGCACTATGTGCGTCATCATCATTACGTTAATGGACTAGCTCGATTCGGCGTTTTCCACGCGCCATGGAAGAAGTGCGGATTTTGCCGGTTACCTCAAGCCTTAGCAGCAGATCATTGAAGTCTTTGTAGCCTAAATCGTCATACTCGTCTTTTAACTGAGCAAACAGGTCATCATCAGCCATGTCGCCCTTTTTATTGAGAATTTCCAATATAACGGAGTAAGCTGGTCGTGTTTTCCAAGTTTTTATCTGAGGCATCAAGCTTTCCTTCTCTAAGCAACTGGTGTTGCTGGTTTTTGTACTTGTCGGACTTGCTGTATGAAGCTCTTGTACCATTTCTCCATGTCAGGCGATACTGATGGACCCATTTCTTTCAAGGCATCCTGGAAATCTTTCATGGTGACTTCTTGGGAGTTTACATCCCTTCTTAACGCATGCATTGCGGCTTCTCTGCACAAGGATTCTATGTCAGCGCCCGAATAGTATTTAGTCATCATTGTCAACTGGTTCAAGTCAACATCTTTGCTGATTGGCATACCTTTTGTGTAGATTTTGAATATTTGCAAGCGGCTTTTCTCATCAGGTTCAGGCACATAAATCAGCCTGTCAAACCTTCCGGGACGTAGAACGGCGGGATCCACCATGTCAGGACGGTTGGTAGCAGCGATAACTACAATGTCTTGTAATGTTACTATGCCATCCATTTCTGTTAGGAGTTGGCTTATGACCCGTTCAGAAACGCCGCTGTCAGACATACCCATGCCACGCCTAGGCGTGAGCGAGTCTATTTCATCAAGGAATATGACGGCAGGCGCTGCCATTCGGGCTTTACGGAATACTTCGCGTATGGCTTTTTCTGATTCTCCAACCCATTTGGAGAAAACTTCAGGACCCTTGATTGATATGAAGTTGGCTTCGCTTTCTGTTGCCACTGCTCTGGCTAGGAGGGTTTTGCCGCAGCCTGGTGGACCATACAGCAGTATGCCTTTTGGCGGTCTAATTCCAAGCCTAGTGAACATTTCAGGATTCTTCATTGGCCACTCAACAGCTTCTTTGAGGTGCTGTTTTACATCGTCGAGTCCACCGGTGTCATCCCAGTGAACAGTGGAAATTTCAATGTAGACTTCACGCATGGCCGTAGGCGTGACTTCCTTGTATGCGCCAACGAAATCGTCCATTTTAACCTCCATTTTCTCTAAGACGGCTGGTGGAACGCGTTCTTCTTCAAGGTTTATTTGTGGTAGGTATCTGCGGAGGGCTTTCATGGCTGTTTCTCTGCCTAGCGCGGATACATCGGCGCCTGTGTAGCCATGGGTTATGTCAGCGAGTTTTTTGAGGTCAACATCTTCAGCGAGCGGCATTCCTCTTGTGTGTATTTGGAGGACTTCGTATCTTCCTTTCTTGTCGGGTACGCCGATTTCTATTTCCCTGTCAAATCTCCCAGGCCTGCGCAGTGCAGGGTCAAGTGCGCCTGGACGGTTGGTTGCGCCGATAACTATGACGTTTCCTCTTCCGCTTAAACCATCCATCAATGCGAGGAGTTGTGCAACGACGCGTCTTTCAACTTCGCCGGTGACTTCTTCTCGTTTAGGCGCTATGGCATCAAGTTCGTCCACGAATATTATGCTTGGCGCGTTCTGTTGGGCTTGCTGGAAAATTTCGCGTAAGCGAGCTTCGGATTCGCCGTAGAACTTACTCATGATTTCTGGACCGTTAATGGAGTAGAAGTTGGCTTCTGACTCGTTGGCGACTGCTCGGGCTATAAGGGTTTTTCCGCAGCCTGGTGGACCGTGAAGCAGTACGCCTTTTGGAGGTTCTATTCCTAAACGTTGGAAGAGTTCTGGGTGGCGGAGTGGTAGTTCGACCATTTCGCGGACTCGTTGGATTTCTTCGTGTAAGCCGCCGACGTCTTCGTATGTGGTTCTCGGTAGGCCTTTGCCTTCGGATGCTGGTTCGTTTAGGATGGTTAAGCGTGATTCGGTTGTTATTTTTATTATGCCGTGGGGTCGAGTTTTTGAGACTGTGAATGGTATGGCATGTCCTAGCATCATTACTAGGGTTGTGTCGCCTTCTACGAGGGTGCGTTCCATGAGGCGGTTTTTAACAAAGTTTGTGAAGTCTTCGTCCACGTTTAAGCGCATGTCGACTGGTGCGAGTGTTATGCTTAATGCTGCTTTGACCTTTGCTGGTCGCACGACCACGTATTCGTTTATGGCTACGCCGCTGTTTTTGCGTGTGAAGCCGTCGATGCGGATGATGTCGCGGTTTTGGTCTTCGCTGTAGGCTGGCCAAGCGATGGCTGATGTTGTGCGTTTGTTTATGATTTCTATTACGTCTCCAGCGCTTATGCCTAGTTTCTGCATGGTTTGCTGGTCTATGCGGGCGATTCCTCTGCCCACGTCTCTTTGCCGTGCGTCTCCAACGCGTAATTGAATTTCGCTCAAACAGAATCCTCCAAATAATTTGATGTTAAAGGTGTGTGTTTGAAAAGAACGTTTATTCCTATATAAACTTTAAAGCGTAAGCGCTGAGACTTTCAGGCGCATATTAAAGAGGTGCCTTGTGGCTTTTGGGTAATTAAGCGTTTTATCTGCTTGTTCTGCGCACCATGAAGGTTTGGGCTTGGCTTATACCTTGTATTTTTGCGAGTTTTTCTTCGAATTCGTCAACTATGCCTGTTTTGTCTTCTGGAAATTTAACTTGAACAAGTAGCGCTACGAGTCCGAAGGCTATTGGTTCTTCGCCGTATCCTTCGATTGCGGAGAATTCGGGCATGATGTTTTGGATTTTCTTTTTGAGGTCGTCAAAGTTTTCTACTATGTCTTCTGGGAAAATCTTGTATGTTACCAAAACGCTTCCCATGGTTAAATCGCCTTTATGGTCCTGTGAATCCGCATTTCGGGCATTTGTACAAGCGGCCGAATTTGCGGCATTTTCCGTCGCGTTTGATTTGGATTTCTCCGCAGTTGGGGCATTGGAATTTTGTGGATTCGCTGCCTGGCGGAATTGGTTTGCCGCAGCTTGTACAGGTGACTAAGGATAATGTTCTTTCTGTCATAAGGGAACACTTCGTTGCGGTTTTAAATTGTAAGGGTTCCTTATATCTGCTATGCTTGGAAATCGTGGGTTTGTCTGTTTTTTTGGTTTGCGCTTGTAATTTGCGTTTTTCGTTGCAATTGTTGCGATAAAGCTGTTTTTTCTCCTCGGCGCAGTTTCTAGCCTCCTTGTTTAAAGGACGAAATGGGGTTGGTTGTTTTGGGCGATAACTTGCTTAAGTTTAAGCGGCTGTTATAGTTTTTTCCGTTTTAGCTCTTTTACCCTATCGAAGTGAGTATCCGTTGAAACTATGAAGTCTGCTTTTTCCACTATAGCCGTTGCTGCATGAATGGCATCTCTTGGCGCTAAATGGCATTCCCTTATGAGCTGCAGAGCTAAGAAAGCCAATTCTCTGTCTGCAGGTATGATTTCTAAGTTTGGGAAATTTAACAGCGCTTCACAGGCTTCAAAAGCTAGTTCCAGATTATGTTTCTTTATTGCCCAGAATACTTCATTAAAAGTTAACGCTGAGGTTTCTGCTGTTTCTTCTCCTCGCTAACGTTAGCTCCAGATAGAGCACGCTTGTATCTTTCATCAAGTTCTTCCTCGTAGGCGTGAGGGTCTATTTCCTTATTGTAATTGGCTTCTTTGGCTATTCTTTTAAAGACAGCCACCGCGTCGAAAGCAGGCTTTTTTAGGATTAACTTGTCATCCTCTAGCCTGAATAGGACCTTGGAGCCAGATTCTATTTTTAGAGCTTTTCTCATTGGTCGCGGAATGACGACCTGCCCTTTTGGACCAACCCTCATTTCTTTTTCGATCATTTCTTACCACAGTTATACAAAATTACCACATTTTTATAATTTAAGGTTATTTCGCAAATTTATTAAGAAGGTGTATTGCCTTATGTTTATTCGTGATAAGTTTTGGGCGTAGACTTCAAAGACCTCGTTCCGAAAACTCCAGTCAAGTTAGAGGATTTAGGCGGCAAAATCATAGCCATAGACGCTTACAACGCCATCTACCAGTTCCTCGCCATCATTCGCCAGCCCGATGGGAGACCGCTAAAAGACAGCACGGGAAAAGTCACCAGTCACCTAAGCGGCTTATTCTACCGCACAAGCAACCTAGTGGAAATGGGAATAAAAACCATCTACGTTTTCGATGGTATTCCGCCAACCTTGAAAGCGGCTGAGATTGAGCGGCGCAGGCAAGTCAAAGTGGAAGCCGCCGTGCACTATGAGAAGGCGGTGGCGATAGGCGATACGGCAAAGATGCGGATGTTTGCGCAGGCTACTATGACCATGAAGGATTACATGAAGGACGACGCCATGAAACTGCTGAGCCTCATGGGGTTGCCATGTGTTCAAGCGCCAAGCGAAGGAGAAGCCCAAGCCGCACACATGACAAGGCGTGGCGATGCGGATTACTGTGCAAGCCAAGACTACGACAGCCTACTTTTCGGCGCTCCAAGACTCCTTCGGAACGTTACTATTTCTGGTAGGCGGAAGCTTCCAAGCAAAAACATCTACATCGACATTGTGCCTGAAGTAATTGAACTATCCAAAGCCCTAGACGAATGCGGCTTAACTTACGAGCAACTAATAGATATGGGCATCCTAATTGGAACGGACTATAACCCAGTGGGCATAAAAGGGCTCGGACCAAAAACCGCCCTAAAACTAATAAAACAATATGGAACCTTAGAAAACGCGTTACCCAATATAAAAAACGCTACTTTTCCGGTTGAGCCCAACTGCATAAGAGAAATCTTTCTGCACCCGCAAGTTACAGATAACTACAAGTTAGAATGGAAAGAACTAAACGTGGAAGGCGTAATCGACTTCTTATGCAGACAAAAGGAATTTTCAGAAGAACGAGTAAAAAAATCATTGGATAAAATGCTTGAAGGCTCCAAGAAACAGAAGGGAAAAGTGTCACTGGAAAAATGGTTCGGATAACCAATTAGCCGAATCCATACTTGCCTGTTAATGGAACAAAAGCTACTTCCCCACGATTCTCCTGCCTGATTTTCCCAGCCTCATCTTTAGTTAGCCTCATTAGGGTTTGGAAGAGCGAAATTTCGCCAACTGGAATCACCATCACTCCATTAGCTTTCAACTGGTCCAGTAGTGGCTGGGGGACTTCTGGAGCTGCAGCCGTCACAACGATACGGTCGTAAGGAGCCTTTTCAGGATACCCTTTTGACCCGTCAGCGTTGATTATAGTTATGCGGTCGCCATAGCCAGCGTTCATGATGTTTTTCCTAGCCGTTTCCGCTAAAACCTGAACTATCTCAACAGTATAAACGTGTCCCCACTCACTTCTAGGCACATCTTTCGGTGCTACCAGCTCTGTTATAGTTGCAGCATGCCAGCCTGAACCGGCACCAACCTCGAGGACTTTTTGGCCAACTTCTAATTGGAGGGCTTCATTCATTATCGAAACCATATGTGGCGCCGAGACTGTTTGGCCAAAACCAATTTGAAGAGGCGTGTCCACGGCGCCATAAGATTGTATGTCTTCAGGCAAGAATTTAACGCGGGGCACACTAAGCATTGCATTTACTACTTTCGGCGAGTAAAGAATGCCCTGTTTCACTAAACCATCGATAAGTTTTTCCCATTCCGCCTTCCCCAAACCGGAACACCAAAATAGATACTGTACGCTTGCCCCTTTTAACATTATACGATTGTTAAAAAAAGGAAAAGTTACTTTACAGTTACAGACTTAGCTAGGTTCCTTGGCATGTCCGGGTTGTATCCTTTCTCAAGAGCAACATAGTACGCTAAAAGCTGCAAGGGCACCGCAAAAGGAATAGGCGACAGAACACTGGGAATGCCCTTCGGAACCTCAACGTATTCATCTGCCAACGTCTTGATTTCCTCGTCCCCCTCCTCGACAACGGCAATGATTGATGCTCCTCTGGCTTTCATCTCCATAATGTTACCAATCAACGTCTTATGCGAATCATCCTTTGGGCAAATGAAAACCACCGGAAAACCGTTTTCAACAAGACTGATTGGGCCATGCTTGCTCTCGCCTGCTGGAAACGCTATCGATGGAATATACGCTATCTCCATTAGCTTGAGTCTGCCTTCATAAGCGGTGGCAGTGCTGATTCCTCTGCCTAAGAAAAAGAACACTTTGGAATCCTTGTATTTCTTGGCAATTTGCTTAACTTTTTCCTCCTGCGTCTTAACTACTGTATCAACAATATCAGGCAATTTATCTAAATTCTCTTCAAGACTGTCTATTTCATCCTGAGAAACTTTGCCTCTCTTCTTTGCCAACCTAAGCGCAAGTTGCGCCAACACGGAAAGCTGAGACGTAAAAGTTTTCGTAGCTGCAACTCCAATCTCTGGACCAGACTGCTGACCAATATAAACACGAGAAATACGTGTCAAAGTAGAGCCGATAACATTAGTTAAGCTTAGAATCGTGGCTGCACGCTGCTGGGCACAGGTAACAGCTGCTATGGTATCGGCTGTTTCGCCTGACTGACTAACAGCTAAGATGGTGCTGTCTATGTTTACTGATTTGCCATGCTGCTCTATAAATTCTGAAGCATAAACCGGGTAAGTAGGCAAAAACGCAAGTTTAGAAAACATGTACGAAGCCGCCAAACACGCATGGTAACTTGTTCCACATGCAACAAGAAACACCTCGTTCGCCCGGTCAAGAAAAGTCGTAAGTAAATCCAAATAATGCTCCTGCATTCTCAGCGTGTTACGTAGAGTTTCAGGTTGCTCATGAATCTCCTTAATCATAAAATGCGGATAGCCTTGTTTAACAGCCATTTCCGCTGTCCACTCAATAGTTACCGGTTCCCGACTGACAGGGCTAGAATCCCGAATTTTCTTAATCTCGTAACCTTGTGCTGTCAGAATAACGAGTTCACCATTATTCACCATGACTGCCTTGTTGGTAACTGGCAGAAACGCTGGAATATCCGATGCACAAAAAACACCGTTACCATTGATGCCTAAAACTAAGGGGCTTTCGTTTCTGGCGCAGATAATCTTGTCAGGCTCTTTTGTGGAGATTATGGCAAGGGCATAGGAACCTTCAAGCCGCTTAAGGCTTTCTTGAACCGCATCGACAAAAGAGAGTTTAGGGTTCTCTTTGAGGGTTTCCTCAATAAGGTGTGGGATTACTTCGGTGTCAGTTTTTGAAACAAACGTATGATCAAGATTCTGCAGTTCTGTTCTGAGCGCCATAAAATTCTCAATGATCCCGTTATGAACAACCATTATTTCTCCTGTGCAATCGGCGTGAGGGTGAGAGTTAACTTTTAAGGGTGCACCATGCGTTGCCCAACGTGTGTGACCAATACCTATGTTGCCAGGTAAATCGTCGAGGTTTAGGATTTTGTGAACATCATCTATTTTTCCCTGGTCCTTTTTTAGGTAAATTTTTCCATCGGATATTGTTGCTATGCCTACTGAATCGTAGCCACGGTATTCAAGCCGTTTAAGTGATGAACGTATTACAGGCGCAGCGTTTCCTTCTTTTAAAACGCAACCAAAGATTCCACACATTTTACGAAGCCTCGCTTTCACACAATGGTATTAACTTATGGAAGGCTGCGCTTTGTTAATAAGGATTTTTAGGATAAAACTTTGACCGCTAAAAACTTTTTTTTAAGCGTTTTCGTTTTGCTTCTTCGTGTTAGCGTAAAGTTGCACAGCAGGAGCCTGATTTTTTCAACCGTTATAAATAAATTTTTTATAGTACCTTAGCGTTATTCATCTCGACCATACCATGGACAAAAAACTGTTACTCCAAGACAACGGCAACATCCAAGAAGTAAAAGAAATCAGCATAATAAACGATTCACAAAAACTAAAACTGATACTAGGCAGCCTAAGCTGGAAAATCCTAACACTGCTATCAAAAAAAGAAATGTACCCCTTAGAAATCGCACGGCAACTCGGAATGCATGAGCAAAAAGTCTACTACCACATAAGAAAACTAGCCAAAGCAGGCGCCATAACAGTCGAAAGAGAAGAAAAGAAGAAAGGTGCAACAGCAAAATATTACAAAACCGTTTCACCAGCCTTCGGCATCGAGCTCCCCTATGGCTACAAACCAATCCAAAACCTATGCCTTCTAAGCATAGATGAGCAGCTCCAAGAGTTCTTCAAAGAATTCATTAGCAACGGCATCTTTGACGGAAAAATAGTTGTAGGCAGCCCGCAACCGCATGGACCGTTTAAAACCAGTGCCAGAGATGGACATTACGCAGCTCATTTAACGTTTTTCCTTGGGCAATTTGCTAAGATGCCAACGGAATTCGTCGTGAAACTCGACGTTGATGTGAAAGCGGAGAAAGAGGAAAAAAACAATTTGATCCTCGTTGGTGGACCGGGAACCAACCTTCTTACACAGGAAATAAACGATTATTTACCCATAAAATTCATAATGCAGTCATCCGAGCAAGGATTCTTGCTGGGCGGTTTATCATCAAAAAAGACTTTGCAAGTTTACACTTCTGATGTTTCAGGGTTAATAGCTAAAATTGTTAATCCATGGGATAAGACGAAGCGCATCGTGGTTTTAGCAGGAAACAAAGCCGTAGGAACAAAAGCGTGCGTTTTAGCCTTGACTAATTTTTGGAAGAAAACTCTGCAAAAATACATGGGCGAGGACACCTTCGCGGTTGTGATTCACGGGTTTGATTTAGACGGGGACGGCAAAGTAGATTCCATTGAGGTTAGCGAGTAATTGAGTGCTAAAGAAACAAGAGAAAACATGTCGGCTGTTGGGAACGAAAATATTCAAGCCATTCACCCTTCAACTTTAATGTTTACAAGAGAAAAGCATCTTTCAAAAACTGGCGATTGCATCATCGGAGTGGCTGCCGATAAAGCAGTAGCGGACTTAAACCAAAAATTCAAAGACAAGCTGAAAAGATCAAACGCTAAACTAACCATCATTATCGAGGCTGGCGGCTTCACCGAGCAAATTAACGCCTTTGGCTCACCAAAGTTGATTTTAACTCATCCAACTGACATGGTGATTAGAAAAAGCGATTATATTTGCAACCGAACGCTGGCAATTCGTGCTGACAAATCAGCAAATGATCTACCAAGAGAATTGGTGGAGAAGCTAAAAAATCCACAACAGAAAGTCAACATTACACTTATTCTTCATGGCTAAGCAACTTTAGCATCTAAAACAATCTGCGACTCATACGGAGCAGTTTCACGGATGCTTTTAGCATAAAGAAACGATTCCACTTTTCTGCCGGCTTTCCTTACAGCTTCAGAAAAACGAAGTTTTTGGTTTTCTACTGAGTCAGGTGAACGAACGAAAGCATAAAAATGGATTATTCCACCTTGAGGCTTGATTGCTTGGCAAGCGGCATCAACAAACTCGATTGCTGTTTCAGGCAAATTCATTATTACACCGTCTGCCAAGCCCTTAAGCTTGTTTGCGGCAATTTGCTTCGCATCTCCGAGGATGGGGAAGACTCGGTTTTCAACCCTGTTAACCCTTACGTTAACTTTAAGCAACTCAACGGCTTCAGGATTAATATCAACAGCGTAAACTTTCACTTTTGGATTTTTTTTGGCGATTAATATTGAGAAGGGTCCAACTCCAGCAAATAAATCCACCACGGTTTCGCCTGTTTGCACAAGTGATGCCACACGCTGGTGCTCATGTGAAAGCCGAGGAGAAAAATACGCTTTGGCTACATCAACGTGATATTGGCATCCAAATTCCCTGTGGACAGTTTGGGTTTTGTGTTCTCCAGCGATAAAAGTGAACTCGCGCAATCGGTAAGTTCCGCTTATTGCGCCTGCTTTTGCGAGCACGGTTCGAATGTTTCTGTGCGTTTTCAGGATTGCTTCGCCGATGAGGTTTTCGTACGTTTTGAGTTCAGGTGGAACTTCAATTATAGCTATGTCTCCTATTATGTCTAATGCCTGAGGCAAACTTGCCAGCAAATGCGAAGGTAAGTGTTTCTCAAGCGCTTGAATGAGAGTTTCTGCCGGAGGCTTTTTTCCAGTGAAAACGCTAGTTGTTAATTGACAATTTGGCACCTGGTTTTTTAGCGTTGCCAATTCGTTTTCTTCTGGTTGCCTAATTAAGGGGATGCAAAGATTGTTTTCATCCCGTTGAATTCCCAATGATTTATCGATAAGTTCAAGTTTGTTAGCTAATGCTATTGTTCTCTCGCCTTGATCTTTTGGAACTTTTATGCAAATGGTTGATTTAGGCATGCAATCAGCTGCTTTTTTCTATTCTATAGAGGTTGTTTACTTTTTGAATGGTGAATTTAACGTTTAATATTTTTTCCATCAGCCAAATGTTAGCTTCAATATGCTCCGAAATTGTTCTAGCCAAAAAGACTGATTTGCCCTGCGCCAACGCCATGTAGGGAATAAGCATATCTGCCAAGTAAACATCAACCGTTGGCTCAACAGATAACTCAGTGATGAGCTTTTCAGCAGCTTCTTTTCCAACGGCTTCACTGGTTTTACCGAGTTCACCTATTGCATCAGCACCAATGATTACGCCTGAGTCGGTTTCAGCCCACAAAGCGACTGAGCTTCCTTTCTGGAAAAGGTTTGATTGGTCGTTTACAATCTGTATGGTGGCGTTATAGCCTTTTTGCGAGAGTTGTTCTTCTGCTGCTTTTGCTTGTCTATCCGCCACTTGCTTATGAGCTAAAAAAGTGCAGACTGAAACGCCCTTTATGCTTTTTAACTTGCCAAAAATCTCAACCTGAATCGGTTTTAGCGCGCGGTTAGGCTTGGTGGTCATTGTTGCTTCTCCCATTCCTTTTGGGTAATAACCGTATTTTTGAACAGTTATGGCAGCATCAACTCCCATTTGTTTCAGCGCTGGCAAAAGCACCTCCCGCATGTAGTTGATGGTGGGTGCATGAGTTGTGTCTGTTCCGCCTTTAGCCACATGTAAGTGCACAGGGTTATCAGCGAACAAACAGACAGGTAACGTTGCCAGTAGTAGCATTGGGATGCTTCCTGCGGTTTCGATTTCTGCTTCGATGTTGCCGCCTTTTATTTGTTTGGGCGTGAACCAAAGCTCCCTTGAACCTAAGGTTGCTCCTTGCACTTTGGCGTTGCAGAGTTTGGCTGCTGTCAGCACTGCTTCCAAATGTTGATGTTTTAAGCCTGGTTGAGGGCGGTTTTGTCTTATGTTATTGATATGTAGTGGCTGTTTTGTGATGGCTGCCAAGGCTACGGAGAGGCGAAGTATTGTGCCACTTCCGCTTTTTTGGCTGCCGTCGATTTCAATCATGCCTTTTTTTCTTCCAGATTTTAGTTAGCGTGGAGGTTTGCAAATAATTAATAAGCGTCTTGGGTTATTTAGGAGTTTGAAGGGAGTGTTTGCATGAGCACTGACAAAGAAAAGCTGAATCAGCTATTGGAAAAGGTTAATGAAATTGTTGTGGCTTTAAATAAGATTTCAGAGGATTTACGTTCCGTTTCTGCCTCAATGAAGTCGCTTGCGGTGGGTCAAATTACTCAGCCAACAGCTGCTCAAGCGCCAGCAACAGGTGACGTTAGTGCAAAACAGCGGTCGCTTGATGATATTCGCATGTCATTCCCAGAAGAACTGGAAGCTCGATTAAGCTTTGAGGATAAAGGCGACTACATAATAATTAAACCAAAGCAGTTTTTGGGTTCAGAAAACTTTGCAAAGATTGCTTCAGCAGTGCGCGGTATGGGCGGTGAATACATTAGCGCTGGAAAAGATTCACATTTTAGAGTGCCCAATAAAAAAGCGTAACTTTGCCTATCGCATTTTGAAATCGCTAAATTCTCCTCGATAATCTTCCCATGATGCATCAATGTTTGTTACTCTTGCATACGAAGGGCCATGATGGCAGTATTCCACGAGTGCTTTAACAGCTTCTTCTTCACCTTCAAAAACTGCTTCCACTCTACCATCAGGCAAATTTCGAACCCAACCATTAACGCCAAGGCTGTCCGCTTGCTGCTTGGTTTTTTGCCTAAAGAAAACGCCTTGAACTCTGCCGCTTACAAAGACGTGTACTCTGGTTTTCATGGGTTAAATCTTCTTTTGGCGGTTTAAGAGGTTTTCACTTTCACTCACCTCTCTACTGCTTGAAAGAGTCGTTTCATGACTTGTTTTAAAAGTGTTTTTTGCAGACTGAGTGTTTGTGGTGTGCCATGTTCAAGGGGAACTGTGGAAAACTGATGGTTTACGCGTCAACAGGTGTTTCATACCGGAAGCGGTTGGAGTCTGTTAGAACTGCCGTAAAAGAAACTGCTAAACGGTTGAATTTGGATTTTGAGATGGTCAGGTTCAATGGGGCTGGTTCGCCGATTTATGTTTACTATGAAGAAAGCGGAGGCGATGAGCCTATTCCGCTTTACTGTGATGAAGGCAAAATGTCAGGTTTAGAGGAGATTTGTTCAGCGTTGAGAAGTATGATGTTTGTTTTGTCTTTTCATCCTAAACATTCAGCGCTGAGACAGATGAGAAAGGAAATCATTAAACTTTCGTGAAACGTATTGCTTGGTTTTCCAGTATTACTTCGTAAACTTGGTTAACATCAAAGCTTATGCCTAAACTGTCGTATTCCTGCTCGGTTAGGAATAGGATTATTTTTGGTGTGGCAAGCTGGGTTCTCTGGGGCAGGAAAGGCATTTGCTGTTGGAGTGCTTGCATGATGTCCTGTGCCATTTTGGCTTCATCTGATTGTGGTCTTAGCACATAGGGGTTGACTTCTCGCTCTTCAAGCAATTCGATTCTTTTTCCAAGGTTGCCGTCTAAATCGCGGGTTGACTCGATTTTGTTTACTCTCACGCGGAACATTCAGTACTCACTACCTTAAGGAGATATTGAGGTCACAGATTTAATTCTTTCACACCAACTGCATGGCAGTTTCCTTATCAAGGTATTTTCCTGCTCCGAAGCCCTGTAAAGACCCAAGAACCTTTGAAAGCTCTTCTTTAGGCTTAGGATTAGCGATTTCATTAAAATTGCTGAACCTTATGAAAGTCATCATTTCTCTGCCACCAGCAAATTTTTTGTATTCATCGAACGATTCAAAACAGCTTTCACCGCCAAACTTTTCCCACAGCTCCTCGTAATTGCCAGTTAAGCGCTCAACAAAATCTGCAGCACCCAAAACCTGCCTTTTTCTAGTAACATAAAACAGTAACTGCTGAACCTGTTTGGGTGCAACTTGGTTTTTTCGGATAAAAACGTGGGTTCCAAGAGTGGCTTTGTTGCGTTGCCGCAATCGGTTCCAATATTTCTCGTCAACTGTTAAGATGTAAGTGTAACGTTCACTTGCCATGAGCTTCGCTTCCTTGAAGGCTATTAGAGGCGGTTGGCAAAATAACAGTTTCGCATGTTCGCTATTCTGGTGCTCGGGATTTTATTTGGGTTTCTTTTTTGATTTCTGTAATTCTCTTGTCGATGAGTTTTAGTCGGTCCTGCATCATTTTGACTGTTTCGCATATGTGTTTTCTCTCGTGCTCCAGGTGTGTGAGGTTTTCTTCGCTGTCTGGTTTCTCTTCAAGAAAGGGTGTAAAGAAGGAATGCATGTTCGGCATGGACGATGTTGCCGTCTCGATGTTGAGGACGTCTCTGGTGAATTCCCGGAAAAGGTTGCCGATGTTGTTGGCGATTTCGGTTTGCTTTACGATGGCTCGTCTGAGGATAAGTTCTCCTGATTCCGTGATTTTGTAAACTTTGAGCTTGCGGTTTTTCTGGATTTGCCATTCGCCTTTGATGTATCCTGATTTTTCTAGGTCGCGTAAGATGGGGTAGACGCCGCCTGCGGTGGGTTGCCAGAAGCCCTTGGTTCGGTTGCTGATTTCTTTCATGATTTCGTAGCCGTGGGAGGGTTTTTTGTTGAGAAGGATGAGGACTCCAATGCGTATGTAGCCTTTTTGGGCTTCTTTGAGCCAGTTTGCCGTTGTCTTCTCTTCAGTTTCTGTTGCCATAGTGTTTCGAATCTATAGTTGTCTGTAGAAATATTTATATTTTACCGCAATATATTGCACTGAATAATATTGCATCAATGTGGTTACCAAAATGGCGAATGCATCGATAATCGAAGTCAAGAACCTTACGAAAACATTCAACAAATTCACAGCCGTAGACGACATCTCATTCGACGTCAAAAAAGGCGAAATCTTCGGGTTGCTCGGTCCCAACGGAGCCGGCAAAAGCACAATCCTGCGCATGCTCTCCACGTTAGCCAGACCCACGAAGGGAACCGCCACAATAGGCGGTTACGATATTGTTAAAGCCGACACTGAAGTGCGCACACTTATCGGCATCGTTTCCGAGAAAATGATAATGTACAACCGCCTAACCGCCAAAGAGAACCTCTGGTTTTTCGGCAGCCTCTTCAACATCCCCAAAGACGTCTTAACCAAGCGTGTTGATGAACTTTTGGAACTGGTGCAGCTGACTCAGTGGAAGAACGCCCAAGTGGGCACGTTTTCAACTGGAATGCGCCAGAGAATGAATGTGGTCCGAGCGTTACTTAACATGCCTCAAGTGCTTTTTTTGGATGAGCCCACGTTAGGTTTAGACCCTCAATCCTCAGTTGAAATCAGAGAATTCATAAGGAAACTGAACCGGGAAAACGGCGCAACCGTCGTTATAACCACCCACATGATGGTTGACGCTGACTTACTGTGTGACCGCATTGCAATTATAGATCATGGAAAAATCGTGGCGTTGGACACCTCAGCCAACTTGAAAAAAATGATTTCAGGAGCGGACACAACTATAATAAAACTTGATATACCCAACCTCTCGTCGGTTCTTGTAGAAAAACTTCGGGCGCTTAAATGCGCAGATGCTGTCACCCAAGAGAATTCCACTAGCCTTAAGATTTTGGTTCATGGAGATGAAGCGTTTGACTCTGTCATAGATGCCATACGAGTAAACGGCGGGAAAATAAGCTCCATGGAAAACCTTCAACCAAGCCTTGAGGATGTGTTTCTACACATTACAGGGCACCAGGTTAGAGACAGCGCAGACCAGAAAATACCTATGGCACATAGGCATTTCGGGGAAGCGCCAAGGAGAGTTAGGTGAGACATATGGGCGCAAAAACTCTTCTTTCACACTCTTTCAGAATTGCATGGAAAGACCTAACTGAATTGTTCAGAAACCGACTGGGGTTAGTTCTGCTTATAGTGATGCCTCTGTTTATGATGGTCATGGTTGGATTCATCTATCCGTCCAACGGCACGGTGAATAACCTGCAAGTTGGGCTGGTCAATGATGATTCAGGTTTTAACAATTTAAATGCAAGTCAATCTTTTATCATGGGCTTGCAAGCGATTAACAACCAAACCCACATGCTGATTCTCTCTAACGTGTCAAGCGTAGCGGATATACGCGATATGGTTCAAAGGGGAGACCTTGAAGGCGGCATCGTTATTCCTAGTAATTTCTCTGCAAGTATGATGGCTGGGCAGCAAGGCACCCTCATTATTGTTAGCGATGAGTCTAATCCCCAAATATCGGCAACCATTCAAGGCGTTTTGAAAACTGTGTTTGATGGAATGGGAACCGCTATAGCGCAGCAAAAGGTAGCGCCTCTGAATGCCACAAACACTTTAGCAGTCGTTAAACCCTTTAACGTGCAAACCCAAGGCATCGTCTCAGGCACCCCCAGCTACTTTGACTTCATCGCTCCAGGTATAATGGCTATGACGGTTATGATGAGTGTCATGACGGGGCTGCCGGTCGCTATTTCCCAAGAGAAAGAGGTTGGCACAATGGACGGCATGATGGTGGCGCCAATCAACAGGCTCTCCATAATCCTAGGCAAGACTTTAGGGCAAACTGCAAGGGGACTTATTCAAGGAATAATTATACTCATATTAGCCGTAGGCTTGTTTGGAGTGGCAATCCAAGGAAGCATCCTCCTCGTATTCGCGCTGCTCCTGCTAGGCGTATTCTCCTTCGTCGGTCTAGGTATAGTGATAACTTCCTTTACAAAAGACCAAGAGACAGCTCAGATGCTCATGATGACACTGATGTTTCCAATGATGTTCCTCAGCGGCGTCTTCTTCCCCATCCAGCAGATGCCCTGGTACATGCAAGACATCTCAAAAATCCTGCCCTTAACCTACGCTTCAGACGCACTTAGAAAAGTCATGGTGCTAGGCGCTGGAATCCCGCAAATATCTACCGACCTCATCGTGCTGGTAGTGTTCGGAGTCGTCATGATAGCCATTGCGGTGCCAGTGTTCAGAAGGATGATGACAAGGTGATAATGCAGAGAAGACTCGGTTAAGACCATCTTGCTTGGAGGAAGTGGTTTGAAAAGAATTACTGTTTTCGGAGCAACCGGTGGAACAGGGAAGCAGCTTGTGGAACAGGCGCTCGCATCACGGAACGAGGTAGTTGCTTATGTTCGCAATCCATCAAAGCTTGGCATCGTGGATGAACACCTGTCGATTGTTCAGGGTGAGTTGTCTGACCCTGCATTAATCGAGCGAGCAGTAAGTGGTGCCGATGTGGTCATTAGCGTGCTGGGGCCTAGGGGAGGCTCAAAAAACAAATCGCTCACTCAAGGGATGCAAAACATAATTGAAGCCATGAAAAAGCAGGGCGTGCGCAGGTTAATAATAACTTCAACCTTAAGCGCTAAAGACCCTAACGATAAACCTGAGTTCAGAGTAAGGGTTTTAGTCGGCCTTGTTAAGCGCACTATGAACGATGTGTACGAAGAGATAGTAAGCGTTGCCGAAGCAGTGCGTGCATCCGACCTTGACTGGACAATAGTGCGTCTAACCATGCTTAACAACAAGCCTAAATCTGGAAAAGTTAGAGCTGGTTACATAGGCAGAGGCGAGGTAGGCACAGGGATTTCACGCGCTGACATTGCGGACTTTATGCTCAATCAAATTGAAGATGTAAAATATATGCGGCAGGCACCTGCAATTAGCAATTAACTTGTTGTATGATTATTGATGGAGATAAAACTTGAGTACCCTTTGTTCGAGATGCCCTTTCTTTCAGCTTGCCCCACTAATAAAGCGCAAGAACGCACGAAAGAGGTGTCGCATCGAACCTCAAAGGCAACTGCGAATATACAAATGCCAAGACTTCCCTAAAAAGGAGCCGAGAAGTTAGAATTGAGGCATTCTCCTCGTTTTTCTTTGATATCTGCCCATAAGCTTGAAAATTGAAGGAATAAAGACGTTTTACCTTCTTTATTGACGGCTATTTCGGGTGACTATCCCCGTTATGGTTTTATATGCTACAAGCATACAACTGAAAAGAAGAGAAATAAGCTATGTCGGACACTGGAGTAACCGTAAAGAAAAACCAAGACTTCTCCGAGTGGTACGTGGAAGTCGTTTTGAAAGCTGGACTTGCAGATTACGCGCCTGTTAAAGGCTGCATGATAATCCGCGAAGACGCTTACGCGATATGGGAGAAAATCCAAGAAATCCTAAACAAAAAAATCAAAGCCACAGGGCATCGGAACGTGTATTTTCCCATGTTTATCCCTGAAGGCTTACTAAAGAAAGAAGCGGAGCATTTCGCTGGATTCACCCCAGAAGTTGCTTGGATCACGCAGGGTGGAGACACCCCGCTAGAGGAGAAGCTTGCCATTAGACCAACCAGCGAAACCATAATGTACGCTACCTTTGCCAAGTGGATTCGCAGCTGGCGAGACTTACCCGTCAAGATTAATCAGTGGTGCAACATTGTGCGGTGGGAAACAAAAGCCACAAGACTCTTTTTGCGAACAAGAGAGTTTCTTTGGCAAGAAGGCCACACTGCACACGCCACAAGTGAGGAAGCAGAAGCGGAAGTCATGTATGCCCTAAACGAGTATAGGGACATAATGGAAAATTACCTTGCAATTCCAGTGCTCGTGGGCACAAAAAGTGACAGTGAAAAATTTGCTGGAGCCCTCTACACTACGGCATTAGAAGCGATGATGCCTGATGGTAAAGCGTTGCAGATGGGAACCAGCCACAACCTTGGCCAGAACTTCGGGAAAGTCTTTGATGTTAAATTCATCGGTGAGGACGAGAAGGACCATTATGTTTGGCAAACCAGCTGGGGCATCACCACGCGACTTATTGGCGCTATGGTAATGGTTCACGGCGACGACAAAGGCTTAATCATACCTCCCAAAGTCGCACCCACACAGGTTGTTATTGTTCCTATTCCTTACAAGGGCGCAGAACCCGCCGCAATAGCCGCTAAAGCCAAAGAAATCGCTGAAACGCTCAAGGCTAAAGGCGTAAGCGTTGTGTTAGATGACCGGGAAGAGTACACGCCGGGCTGGAAATTTAATCAGTGGGAACTCAAAGGCGTTCCAATCAGAATAGAAATTGGTCCGCGAGACCTCAAACAGCAGCAAGTGGTAATGGTAAGACGGGACACCTGCCAAAAAACCGCAGTTAAAGAAATAGCCATTCCAGCCACTGTAGAGAAGCTTCTGCAAGAAATTCAGGATAGCATGTTTGCTAAAGCCAAAGCCTTTCTGCAAGAAAAAACCAGCACTGTACAAAACTATGAGGAATTCAAAAAAGTCATATGCGACAAAGGCGGCTTTATCAAGGCAGCATGGTGCGGCAGCGCTGACTGTGAAGCAAAAATTAAAGATGAAACAGGCGCAACCATCAGAGTTAGACCCTTCCAGAAAGAAGAACCAACGACGAACTGCGTTTACTGCGGGCAAAAAGCTAAAGAAATGGTGTATTTTGCAAGGTCGTACTGACAATAGGCTGGTTTTCTTCTAATTTAACGGTACGTATCCAGCTGTTTAGCCTCATCAACCAAACCTAGCCGTTCCAAAGTGGATTTCTTTGGTATTCCCCGTTCATCCCACCCTCTCTTCTCATAGTAGGTGTTCAGCATATCATTGTATTTTTTAAAATCAAGCATAGAACCTTTTAATGTGCCTTCGGTTAGTGGTTCTTTAAACCATCTCATAGGCGGAACATCCAAGTCTCTGGTCCATTTTTCCTTGTACTCTCGCACCCAGAAAGCGCGCATTAAATTGAGTATTCTATCGCTTATCTGGTTTAACTGCTCTAAAGAAAACTCTACTCCGGTGGCTGCCCGCAAGTATTTTTGGTACCATTCAAGCTCAAAGCCAAGCGAATTGTAGGGGAAACGGCAGACGGTTAATGCTTCGAAGAGTCCGCCACGTATAAGCTGGGTTTTAATGAGGTAATCAACTTTTTCTTCGTCATAATTTCCTCTGCCAGCTTTAATCTCCCATGTTATAACCCAAGCGTCTTTATGGTGGGCGCCAATTGAGCTTGTGCCGTAAGCCAAAGCCATACCGGGCGCAGCATGGCAATCGTAACCGGAGACCTCTAAGCCTTTAACATGCATTGCCCAATCGCTCGATCCATTGCCAATCGCTGCTGAAGCAGCTCGGACTCCTTCAGCTAAGACTGCCCCCAAACCGCGCCTGTAAGCAATATCATTAATCAACGCTTTAGTCTCTTCAAACTGTCCCCACTGAATCTTCTCGGCTATCAGCCCTTTCTCGGAGGCTTCCATGGCAAAGCCAAGCACGTTCCCAAGAGAGATAGAATCAAACCCAAGCTCGTCAGCCATGCGGTTCAAGGTGGCTACTTGCCCAAGATTCCCCAAACCAATGTTAGAACCCAGCATAATCACGTTCTCGTAATCCAGTTCTGAATCTTTTCCTTCGCTGTCTTTGACAACGTTGCCGCATGTCATGTTGCACTGTGGGCATCCGCGGTTCGCGATTTTGATTTTTTCCATAGCAAACCCTCCAATTTCCTCAGCTCTATCGAAAACACCTTGCCTGTAATTGAAGGTGGGAAGTGCACTGTTCTCCTGAGACCACTCCACTGTCGACATGGTTCCTTGCCTTTTCCAAAAAGCGTAAAGTGGTTTAGCGAGGACTTCTCGGTAACCGTCGGCAGCCAACTTTTTCATCTCGTTGGGGTCTGCAAGCGGTATTGAGGAAGAGCCTTCGATTACTATGGCCTTCAAATTTTTGGAGCCCATAACAGCGCCCATTCCAGGTCGTCCGCCCGCGCGCCCCTCTTGCGAAACAATGGTTGCAAACTTGATAAGGTTCTCTCCAGCTGGACCGATAGAGACGATGCCTGCCGTGCGCGAATATTTTTTACTCAACTGTTCGTGTGTTTCGAAGGAGTTTAATCCCCAAAAATCCTTAGCATCCACGAACTCACAGGCTTTATCTTTAATATGGAGAATGACTGGTGTTTGCGCTTTGCCCTCTATGATGAGCGCGTCGTAACCAGCCTTGCGCATGTTCACAGCCGCCCACGTCCCCGAATTTCCGTCGCCATAACCGCCGGTTAAGGGGCTTTTTGAGGCAACAACAAGTTTGCCACTGTTCGGTAGGCCAATGGCTGTTAGTGGGCCAGCGGCAAAAATCAGTTTGTTTTCAGGTGATAATGGGTCGGTTCCCTGTTTAAGGGTGTCCCAGAGGATTTTGACTGCGAAGCCTCTGCCGCCGAGGAAATTCAACGCTAAAGATTCGTCATATGTCTCTGCAACGGCCTTACTTTTGCTTAAATCTATTTTAAGAAAAACACCAGTCCAGCCATACACCTTTTTTCACCAAAACCAACCTTTATTCAAAGAGAATCGGAAATAAAAATGTGCTGAGAAGCAACAGATATCCTTCCTTATAGGCGATAAAATATAAGTAAGTCTATTCATGCTGTTTAATCTTAGGAAGATTTATTTTTTCGGTTAGCAAATGTTTGGGTTACAGGTAACACAAGTTGGCGCGCATCAAAGTAACCGGCAGAGCAAAAAACATCGAGTATGCGATACGAGACGTGATACCATACACTGAACAGCTAGTGAAAAACGGCCAAAAAATCTACTACCTGAACATCGGCGACCCTGCGGCATTCGATTTTAAAACGCCACAAAACGTTAAAGACGCTTTAAGCAAGGCAATTGAACAAGACGATAATTACTATTCACCTTCCGAAGGAAGAGCCGACCTCAGAGAAGCCATCGCTAAAAAAGAGAAAAAAATCAACAACGTAGACATTTCAGCAGACAATGTACTAATTACAGAGGGCATTTCGGAAGGAATCCAAATGATCCTTGCAGCCCTCGTTGAAAAAGGCGACGAAATACTCTTTCCAGGCCCAACCTACCCGCCATACATTTCCTACACCAGATTTTTTGACGGCACACCAGTTTCATATGAAACAATCGAAGAGGAAGGTTGGCAGCCAAACCTTGATGATTTGAGAAGCAAAATCTCAGATAAAACACGCGCATTAGTAATTATTAACCCAAACAATCCCACGGGCGCAGTTTACGATAGGAAAATGATTCAGGAAATGCTTGACATAGCAGGCGAACACGGCTTGCTTGTGCTGTCCGATGAAATTTACGACCAAATAACTTACGAGAAAGAATTCGTCAGCACCGCCTACCTGTCTAAGGATGTGCCTGTTGTTGGGTTAAACGGGTTCTCCAAAGTTTACCAGATGACAGGTTGGCGCTTAGGCTACATGTACTTTAAAGGCGAAGGCAAACAACTCGACGAGCTTAAGCAGGCAGTTGAGAAGGAATGCCGAATCCGCATTTGTGCCAATACGCCCGTGCAGATAGCTGGAGCAGCCGCGCTTAATGGGCCTCAAGATTGCGTAAAAGATATTGTTGATAGGCTGAAACAGAGAAGAGACTTCGCGTGGAAACGATTAAACGAAATTGAAGGCATAAGTACAACAAAACCTGAAGGCGCTTTCTATATCTTCCCCAAAATCCATGAAGTAGGCTCAAGATGGAAAACCGACATGGAATTCGTCGTGGAACTGCTAAAAGAAACCGGCGTACTCATCGTTAACGGCTCAGGCTTTGACCCAGTTTACGGCAAAGGTCACGCCCGAGCAGTTTTCCTGCCGCCGATAGAAGAGCTGGATGAAGCGTTCAACGCGTTAGAACAATTTATGAAGAAAAGAAAGAAACCATGACCAGAATACACAGGCTTGTTTTAGACGCTGACTGAATCCGAAGGATACTCTCTTTTTAAGCGTAATTTTCATAGCTAAAAAAAGCCTACTTCTCCCTGAGTAATGCTGACTCTATAGCGCGCACTATGCTGTAGGGAAAGTGCGCACGCTTAAATACAGAAGAAACAAATAATCCTTTAATTGAACAAAGAACTTTTTTGAATAGTAACACATAAAAACAGCTTCCAAGCTCATAGCGAAACAGTGGAATCAGGTATGGAAGATACATTACAGAAATTGGACGCATTCTTCAATCCGCATTCAGTCGCAGTTATCGGAGCAACAAAAAAAGTTGATAAAGCAGGACACGTGATTTTCAAAAATTTTTCAACCAACAAGATGCGTGGAGTTTTCAAGGGTGAACTCTATCCTGTTAATCCAAATGAAGATTCAATCTTAGGTTTCAAATGTTACCCCTCTCTAACCCACATTCCTGACGAAGTGGAATTAATTGTAGTTATTGTTCCAGCGCAAGTTGTGCCCAGCATCATGGAGCAAGCAGCAGCCAAAAAAGTCAAAGCCGCCATCATAATTAGCTCAGGCTTCAGAGAAGCTGGAAACGCAGAACTAGAAGAACAAGTAGTGGCCGCAGCTAAAAAAGGCGAAATACGCGTTTTAGGACCCAACTGCCTTGGAGTTTACTATTCAAAAACAGGTATAGATACTCTGTTTCTTCCAGAAACAAAAATTCTCACAACCGGAGACGAAGTTGTAGCAACGCCCAGACCAATGCCCGGCAACATAGCCATGATCACTCAAAGTGGAGCCTTCGGTGTTGCCGCCCTAGACTATTTGACAGGTCGACAGATGGGCGTTAGCAAATTCGTCAGCTTCGGCAACAAATGCGACGTGACCGAATCAGACCTACTTCACTATTTACTTCATGACAAGGAAACCAAAGTCATACTCGTTTATTTAGAAGACATTAAAGAAGGAAGAGAATTCCTAAAAATAGCAAAAAAAGTTACAGTAAAAAAACCCGTCGTAGTCATAAAATCGGGCAAGAGCGCTGCTGGAGCAAG
>PKYH01000008.1 GCA_003133625.1 Candidatus Bathyarchaeota archaeon
GCAAAGAGCAAACACTAAGACTTTTTTTGCATCCTCAGTTTGGTATTTCCTTTACCTTTCGATACATTCTAACTAATAGGTCACTATACTTATTGATTGAAGGCTTCAATTCTTTGATTTCGTTGTAGTCTAAGCAGGGTTCAATAGAGTGTGCACCTGCATTTCCTTCTTCTTTTACGTCAAATAGGAAATTAACAAATGATTCTTTCTCTTTCTCTAATTTGAAGAAATCGTAAGGCTTGAAATCGTCTAATTTATCCCTCAAATTACGAATAAGTGTACTCAAATTAAGAAATCCATCGGAATAAAAAAGCTCCTTTCGAGCCATACCGTACTTTTGCCTAAGTAAATCAATTATTAATCTCTCAAATAATTTTCTAACTAACACCATAGTGGCAGTATATAGCCCTACACGGAAGGCGGTGTTTATCTCAAATTTAAGGTCATCATAGAACTTATCGTTAAACATGGTATCTATTAATAATTCAGAATTATGTAGTGGCTCTCCACTAGTACCTTTTATTTCAAAATCCTTTGAGCCTTCAACCCTTTCCTCAGAAAAAATTTTGCTAGCCTCAGAACATAGTTGTGGTGGACTTGTGCCTTGAAAGCTCTTGTAAACTAATTCATCTATCTCTAATTCAAGCCCCATATTTGCTTTTATTGCATAGTCTCTAACAAAATTGGGTGGAAGTAATAAACGTCTTAGGTAAGTTACATCATTACCGTTGCCAGTATACCATCCCTTTGAAACTACTCGAAAATCAAACGGTTTATTTATAACACGCTTAACACAGCAGTTTTCATCCACTAATATAGTTAGAGTACTTCTAAGGTACGTCTCGATTCCAGTATCAAGTTCATAATATTTGGCGATTCTTTCATCATCTATGTTAAGCTGAAGCATGAGTGGATTGTTATCAGTTCCTTCAATTTTCTTTCGAATAATATAGGGCATTTTAACCTGTCATCTTATAGATTGGTTTGCTTTTTCAGCTTTTCTATTACAATTCAGTCAAGCAACTTAGCGATGCAAAAAAGCGCAAAGACTAAAAACTAACGCATAAAGAGGGCTGCTTAGTTTTTTCATACTGCTTAATTTACTGTAAAGCCATCTCGAACAATTTTTTTTGAACTGGAACTAGTCTGTCATCACACATTTTCCTTAAAAGGTCTTCTAACATCCGTATCAATTTCATGTCAATTATGCCTTCATTAAGTTTTTTCAAGATATCAGTTGACCTATCCTTTGAATCGAACTTCAATATGTGTTCCTTAGACATTGAAAGCATAAGCATCTCAATTATCTGGTCTAAAATGACCTTGAAATCATCAATTATTGCATTATCGCATGAACGTATAACCTCTTCATGTTCTTTCAGGAAATCATAAGCAATATAATATGCCCTAATCTCATAGAGTAAATCTCCTAGTTCGATATGCTCGTTCTTAAAAATATGCGGAAATACATAGAAATTGAAGTTTCCGCCAACTGCTGATGTTTTCACACTTTCCATTAATATATCAATGAGGTCTTGTGATTGTTTTACTGTTACAAATTTTCCATCCGCTATAACCTGAATTTTTACAGGTGTAATGGTTAGACTTATATCTACTTCCTTTGGGTTGTCATGAAGGTACGTTAATACATCATCTCTCGAAAGGTCTAATGGACTTAGAATACCTACTTTCGCTGTTTTTTTTATTTCATCAATAGCCTGAATAATTGCTTTCGAAGCGTTTGCAAGCGTCTTTTTATTTTCTGAATCTTCTTTTAATAACCTAGCTTGCTCTTTTGAGCTTTTTGCTTGTTGGCTCGTATACACTAAGCTGATAATAGAAATTACGAAGGCAAGCGTGCTAAACACAATGGTAATTATGATTGTTATGTCCATGCTCATCCTTTCTTTGTTTGAAGGTTTTACTTCTATATGGTTTACTAACGGTATAAGATTTTAGTGACCGAGGGGGTAGGGTGTGAGAGAGAAAGAAGAAGCAACCATTGATAAACTAATTAACCTTCACCGCCTGTCCTACAATTAGCAAGCAAAAAAAGCGGTCTAATTGCTCTTATCCAGCCTTTAGGACTATTTTAATACTCTAAAAAGCATCTTAACCGATTCATAGAGACAACGGAAGCTTCAGGTAGCTCACTATTAATCCTTAAGCACCTATTAGACATTGGGATTCGTATAGTATAGTAAACGTAATTCTTATATTTTCGTTTACTATAGTAAACGAGCATGGCAACAATCGAAGACTTCCGATACGTAATCAACCTTTGGAAAAATTTCGAAATTCCCACAACGGTTAGACGAGAAATCGACATAGATATAAACGCTGATAAAATAATCACAGTTGCTGGAGTCAGAAGGTCAGGAAAGACAAGCCTAATCTTCCAATGCATAACAGACCTATTAAACAGCGGCATAAAAAAGGATAACATAATTTATGTAAATTTTGAAAATGAGCGGTTAATAGGCACAAAAGCTACAGACTTAGATAACCTGCTAATTGCGCATAACATGGCATTCGCGCCAGAGCAAGGAATTATCTACCTTTTCTTAGACGAGATACAGATTGTAGAAAACTGGGATAAATGGGTAAGAAAAATATACGACCTTCACAAGCACCGAATTGTCATCACGGGTTCATCATCTGAATTGCTAAGTATCGAGATAGCAACAACTCTTGCAGGAAGAAATCTATCGTACATAGTTTACCCCTTTTCATTTCGGGAATTCATAAAGGCAAAGGGCATAAAGGAAGAAAAAGAAGACTTGAAATACTCGGCGAAGAGAGGACTCGTACTTAAAGAGCTCGATGAATTTCTTGAATACGGGTCATTTCCAGAAGTGACTCTAACTAAAGATGACGGAAGGAAAATGGAACTTTTGTCTTCTTACTTTGACGCCATATTCTTTAGAGACATAGTAAAAAGATACAAGCTCAGGGAAACGGGCGACCTAAGTGTTTTCCTAAGAATATTGGCAAGTAACTACGCTGTCTACTTCAGCTCCAGCAAAGCCTACAATTATTTTTCAAGTGTGGGCTTGAAAGTAAGCAGGAAAACCATTCTTAACTTCTTAGAGTATGCAAAATCAGTTTTCTTTGCGGCAATACTTGAACAATACAGCAAAAGCCCCAAGAAACGGTTTGCAAGACAACAGAAAACATACGTCATAGACATAGGGCTTTCAAAGTTGTTCGGCGATGTAGATAAGGGAAGAGCACTTGAAAACGCAGTCTTCATCGAATTATTGAGGCACAAAAAAATCGGAGAGTCAATTTACTACCTGAAACTGAAATCAGGCAAGGAAGTAGACTTTATAGTGAAAGGAAAGATTACAGAGTTACTGCAAGTTTCATATGACGTATCCTCATCTGAAGCGCGGAAACGGGAGACTTCCGCTCTTGTGGAAGCCGCTAAAACATTCGGTCTAAGTGACTGCAAAGTAATAACATATGATTATGAAAATGAAGAAACTTTGGATGACTTAAAAATAAAGTTTGTTCCCTTTTGGATTTGGGCCTTATAAAACCTGCAAAGCTGCTATTTATCGTTAAACTCTAGCTTTAAATTCCTTAACTATTTGAGAGTGGGGTGGCAATGAAGAAAGCGCTCTTAACCACATTTTCAATAGTCATGGTTGTTGGGTTGGTTTTGTTGGCACCGTGCATTTTGCCGTTGCACAGGCTTCTACGCCTGTAGGCGGGATAATCAACGCTGATACCACGTAGACTAAGGCAGAAAGCCCATACATATTAAATGGGAACGTTCTTGTAAGTAATGGAGTAAAAGGCGTATAAAAGTTACTTTTTAATATCCAGTTCAAATCAAAGCCTTTGTTGGGCTGCGAACCGCTGCTCAATAGTGTTGAGCGCTTATAAATTAGATTAAGAATGTTGCTCAACAGCATTGAGCATTTATATAATCCATTGAGCAAGATTAATTTTGGAAGACAAGCACACGTTCGCAGTCAAAAACATCTTCGCGCCTAAGTCGTCCAGGATTCTGCGAGCGCGAGAGGTAAGGTAGCACTTTCTCATGTCCATTCTTGTTTAGTTAATGATTTTTCCTTCAGAATCCAAAATAGTCGCATAAATGCTTTCCCTATGCCTCAGGTAGCCGCCGTCAACCCATAAGGACTCAGAAAGAATGGGCTTCAAAACTAAGAGATTGATTAAAAGAAAGTGAGTCTACGCGTTAAACGCTACTCAAATCAGCCAATTAATAAAATTAGTGACAGGCAACAATGGACATGAGTGACTAGTATCCATGTACATGCGTGACGTTGAAAATAAGACCGAGTCAAGCCCTGTTAACCAAAATAAACGCAAAACAACCGCAGTAAGACATAAAAAAAAAATATTATTATTGGCACAATACCGTTTACACCCTAACCTTCCGCAGCAAATCAAAAACAATCAAGCGCTGATGAATAAAACATCGCGAATCACTCGGTTCTGTGCAACGAAATAGCCGAACCTAACCCACAAAAAAATACCCTAAAGGAGCAGTAAATTAACGTTTAAAAGAAATAGAAGCGAGGCTCACGCCCGAAGCGTTGCCCAAACTAGAATTAAAGGTATTTTTCGTATGTTTTAAGATGCGGATTATTTGCTTTTGATACGAAGAGTTTTCCCGTGCTTTTCTCTGCAAGGTCACCGAGAAAGACGTAGAAGGGCCCAGCAGCTGATTCAGTGTCGTCAATTTTGACTTTAGGCTTAACATTGTCAATGGTAAACGTGGGCATAACTTCTTCTACTTTTCCAGAAACAATAATTTTTCCGCCAGTCATATTGGTGCCGACTCTTGTACTGGCATCCTTTTCAACGTGAATAATGCCATCGCGCATATGGAAGCCCAAGAATTGACCAGTGTTGCTGCCTTTTATCTTGATTAATCCGCCGTGCATGTAGCAGCCTGAGTCGCTACCGACATTGCCGTCTACTACTATTTTGCCTCCACGCATACCCTCGCTAATTCCGCGGTAGGGTGAAGCCAAATAATCGCCTGCGTTTCCGTGAACTTCAATTAAGCCATTCTTCATGGAGCCGCCTGTCCATTGACCTGCATCGCCGTTTACTGTGATTTTGCCGCCTGCCATTTTCTCGCCAAGGTGCATTCCTGCATTGCCGTTGATGACAATTTCTCCGTTTTTCATGCCTTGACCTATCCGTCTCACTTCGCTTACGTCACCGTTAATGGTTATGCTCGGAGTTTCAGCGCCGTCTTCTTCTATTTTAAAGAGGTCGCCAAGTTTTTTTGGCTTGTTTCCTTCGTACACGGGCAACTTTGCGATTTCAGCGGTATCTTTACCCTGAAATACATCAGGGCTAATGCATTCAGCTTGGACTGGAAACTGGAATTTTTTTAGCGGAGTTAAGATTATCATTTTAAACGCTCGCCTTCACAATTATTGGATCTTTAACTTTAACGTAATGATCGTACACTGGATAATTGTCATATTCAACAGTCCAGTACTGCTTGAATTTGCTCTTCATGTCTTCGTCAATCTTGCAGGGCTCATTTGTTTGAACGTCAAGCCACATGGTTCTGCCGTCAGCGTGCCCTACTACTTCGCCGTCTTTAACAACGATTTTGCCATCCTTTATCGTGTAAGCCGCATGCTTGAACGCTCTGCGCACAGTCTTATACTTTCGGGCTATATCGGTTGTTTCAGGATTAATATTGTATATTGCAATGTCAGCGTCAGCACCAACACCTAAGTGACCTTTGTTTTTGAGCCCTAAAGC
>PKYH01000070.1 GCA_003133625.1 Candidatus Bathyarchaeota archaeon
GTTCAAAGATGGCTTTCTAGCATACAGTGGCTGCACCGAAACAGCTGATTATCGGGAAGCCAAGTACCCGAAAGGCTTCCTTCACGTTACGGTAAACGAGAAAGGCGAAGTAAAACCAGAATTCATAGAACTTACATCTACTCGTAAATTCGTTATTTTTGAGCAAGATTTCTCAGGCATGGCATCAGCAAAAATCACAGAATTAGCCACTCAACTTGTAAAAGACGCTGATTCTGAAGGAGCAATCATAATTCCAGTTTTGAAAGGCACGTTACCAGCTGAAGCAAGCCGAGCAGAAATCGACATAGCCAAAATCCGAAGTGCTGGCGAGAAAGCTTTGCTTGTTCACCCCATCGTATTGCTAAAAGAAAGCGTTGTGTCAGACGAAATAGTGCGTTCAATTTTTGAAAGCGAATTTAAGGATTTAAAGACCAAAGCTTTTGAGTATTTTCTGCAGATTTTCTCAGAACGCTACAGTCGCGAAGAAGCTGACAAAATCGCACGTTCCGCACTCAGTCTCATAGAGCCTTTAACGCGAAAGCAAGACGAGAAAGTCAAGCAAACCATTGAGGAGCTGGCAAAATGAAAATTGAAATAGTTCAACTGGAAAACATTCGCAGCCACGTTAAATCCACAGTGCCTTTCACACGCGGTTTTAACTGTCTTGTCGGCGGTTTGGGCTGTGGAAAATCCAGCGTTTTATATGCGGTTGACTTCGCTTTGTTCGGTGAGTCGATAGGTAGGAGTTTTGAGTATCTGCTGCGTGAAGGCGCAGATTCTGGCAGGGTCACTGTCCAGTTTATGCAGAACGGAAGCACCTACAAGCTTACGCGTGGATTAAAAAGAAAGGGCAAAAGCATCAGCCAAAATTTTGAAGAACTCAAACTCTATGAGGATGAAACGCTTGTCGCCAGCATGAAAACCGACGCCATCGCTGAACAGTTTAAAGCTATCACAGGTTTAGACAAGGACCTTTACCGAGAAATAGTTTGGTTTAGGCAAGAACACCTCAAAGAGCTATTGGATGCTCAACCACGCGATAGGCAAAGACGTTTGGACGAATTATTCGGTTTATCCGATTACGAAACAGCATGGAGCAATATTGCGCAGTACCAACGAGATTATGAGACTGAAAAACGGGTTTACGAGAAAGACCCAGACGTTAATGGCTTAGAAAAACTCAGCAACGAATACAACAGGGCAAGTGAAGAATACGCACTTCTAGAAATGGACCTTGACAACTCAACGCAAAAGTTATCGGTTGCCAAGAAAGCGCTGGATGAAGCAGATTCAAAGCTGAAAAAGCTGGAAGAAAAACGCCAAGTTATAGAAGAGCTTAAGCGAAAAGAAGCAAAACTACATGCCGACGCTGTTAACATGACTAACACTTTGGCTTCCCTAACTCAGCGCATGGAAGGCAAAAAAACGATCGTGGATAATTTGCATCAGCGCCAAAGCTCAATTGATGCTCAAGCTAAAGTGTGCCTGGGTAAACTTGAGCAAGCAGGTTTGCCCATTAATCAGCCTGTTGAATCATTGCATTCTTCTTTGGCAGCGTTTGATGATAAAATCAGCAGTTTACGAGCGGATCAAGAAGCGACATCAAGGAACTTGCAAACGGATAAGAAGAGAGTTGTTTCGTTGTCGCAGGAGAGTAAGTGCCCGCTTTGTGTGCAACCGTTAGATGGTGAATACAAAAGTAATCTGCTTTCAAGGATTCAACAGGAAAATAGTGAACGCGAAAAAGCAATCAGTCAACTACGAATTGAAATTGATAGTTTGCAGAAAGCAAGAACTTTAGCTTCTGAAGCTTATTCGAACTTGCAAACTTGCTTGACAAGAGTTGAAGAATTGAAAAACCGCCTGAGCGAAGAAGAAAACAACCTTAATAATCTATCAAACGAGTTTGAGGATAAACAGAAGCTTGAAGCTGGTCTGCGTTTGCAGCTTGAGCTGGTGCAGTTTGAAATCGGCAAGTTTGACTTATCAGAACTTGATGCGGCAAGAGCACAGCGTGAACAGGCTTTTCAGCAGTATTACATGTTAGAGTCGGATTTGCGCACGAAAGAGAACCGCAAAAAGGACCTTTTCAGACGCTTAGACGAAACTAAGGAGCGGATTAATCTTGCGCAGGAAAAGCTTGAGCGCATGGAGAAAATCCGTAGAACCGTTGAACTTTTAAGTGCCATTCGTGATGCTTACCGCAGTATTCAGCCCAAACTTCGAAGCGAGTTTGTGAAGGTTTTGCGCAATTTTGTTCAGCAAGTCCTCGATAGTCTAGTTGGCGGAGAAACACCCATGCTCAACGTGCTTATCGACGAAACTTATACGCCTTACGTTAAAAGCGAAACAGGCGTTGACCGTGAGGTTTCAAATCTTTCAGGCGGAGAACGCACGCTTTTGGCTTTTGCTTACCGTTTAGGTTTGGGGCAGTTGATTATGCAGTCGCGAACTGGTCACGGCTTAAGCATGCTAATGCTTGATGAACCCACAGAAAATCTTGGAAGCGAAGACGGCAGCATAGAGCGGTTAGCAGAAGCCATAAGCCGATTCAAAGCAATAGAACAAATAATCGCAGTTACCCATAGTGAAGCATTCGCAGGAAAAGCTGACCACGTGGTTACTCTTGAAAAAGACGCTGGAGTAAGCAAAATCTCAATTGAACGATAAAAATAGTATCTGGAAAAGTAAATGCCTATGGAAAAGCCTTGATTTTCCCATTTTTCTTTACAAGCTTTAGAGCGCTTGGAAAAGTTTATATCCCCTTTCATTTAACAATGGGTAACGCAGAAAATCGGTGATTCAATGAACAAGAAGACAATATACATTATTGTTGCGGTTTTAATTGTTATCATTGTTGTAGGTGTCGCGGCGTACGCGTTGCTGTACAATAGCGGAGGCGGCGGAACAACCTCTCCCACTCCTACTCCAATAGTAGGTGTTGCGGATGCTACTACTTTGCAGTTTAGTGCTAACGTTACAAGTCAGGGACAAACCACAGAATACAAGTGGTATGGTAAAGACATACATTCGAGTAATATGACAATCCGTGTTGACTTCGCTAACTACGTTTACATCATGAACGCAAGCCAAGAAAAATCGTGGAGCAGCACTGATAGTGGCGCTACGTGGACGCAGGGTAATTTCACCGCTGACTGGATATCCTGGAGTCCCCTATGGACAGGCTACGTAGATAACCTTGCCCACTGGTCCGGAAGCGGAAACTACGCGTATACTGATCCAAGCGGGGAAGCCATCACACTCTTCAACATCAGTGTGAATCCTACAATACCTGATTCGACTTTCGCAACCAGTTAAAATAAACCGCAAAGTGTTGGCTTTAAACCAACCCATTCCTTTTTTTAATTAGCAAAAAAGTAAAAGAAAAGCTAAGCGTTTGTATTAAACAACGATAACACAGATATGAACTGTTAAGTAGCTTGTGCGTCTTTTACTTCGTAGATTATGTCTGCGCTGGTTTTCATGTTTATTTGGTCTATCTCTTGGATCATGCGGTTAACCATTCTGCCTACTACGAGGACGAAAACGTTTAAGCCTCTTGATGCAGCGATGGCGGCTGAGCGGCTGATTCCAAACTCGATGTCTGCTTTAAGCCCTAGCTTGTTTAGGACGGCTCTTCCAACGGCTCCCATGACGCCGATACGGTCGGGTTTGAATTCGTCGTAGAACGCTTTGACTTTCGATAGGTCTGCTGCTCTTGAGCCTCCTTTGCGTATGCTGGGTAGTTTAACGATGAGGATTTTTCCTCGTTTGATTTTGACTTTTCCGCGGAGTTCTTTTAAGCCTAAGTCTTCACCTGGTTTAGCATCGGCAAGGGCTATGCCTTTTGCTTCCATGACAGTGTTATCTATGGCTGTAGTGTACATGACTCCTTCTTTCATAATTAAGCCTACTTCTTGTCCTGTCTTCACGGGTTGCGTTGCTATAGCTGGCCAGGCGTGTTCAATTTTTAGGTCATGCTTTACTTCGGTGACGTAGTTTTCGAGAGTTCGCACATCTTCGCGTAGCTTAGTTACTGCTTTAGGTGTCAAACGGTAGTCTGCGCGTTCTGAACCTGCTTCGAGTAGACCTTCTTTTGAGAGTTTTTTAAAATATTTTGATATAGCTTGGATGGTTATGCCTAGTTTGTCGCTTATGTCCTTTTGTTTGATGTGAGGTTGGTTGCGCATCACTTCGAGGAGGATTTGGAACTTGGTGAATTCGCCTTTGTCTCTTAGGAAGATGTTTTGAGGTTTACGCAAGTTGTTCAACCTGACTTTAACTTTAGTTAAACGAAAGTTTATAAATCTTCGCTAAATAATCCAAAAGGGGAAGGGAAGAAATGCACATTTCAGACGGAATACTCTCGCCAGAATGGTGCGTGATTTGGTACGCATTAGCAGCAATTTTCGTAGTAGTCGGCGCCATACAAATTTCGCGCAGGCGCAAGGCAAATCCAGTTTACATGTCGATGATAGCGTTAATGGGCGCAGCAATATTTGTCATATCCGTCTGGCACATACCGGTTCCTGTAACAGGGTCATGTTCACATCCTACTGGTACGCCTTTAGCTGCAATGATTGTTGGACCATTTGCAACAGTCGTAATATCAGGAATAGCCTTGTTCTTCCAAGTGTTCTTGGGACACGGCGGATTAACCACACTTGGCGCAAACCTAATGTCAATGGGCATCATGGGAACTTTCACAGGCTACTTCACGTTCCGAGCAGTGAAAAAAGCAGGCGCTTCAATCTGGCTTTCAGCTGGCTTAGGCGGCCTAGTCGGAGACTTGGTTACCTATGTGGTGGCAGCCTTGGAAATAGCACTTTCCATCCATCCTTCAAACTTACTAATTTACTGGGGTGTGTACACAATGGGATTCCTTCCCACCCAAATTCCCTTGGCGATACTTGAGTTTGCATTTACGGCTGCAGCCATCCAGTACATAGCAGATCATAAACCTGAAGTATTGAAATGGTGGATGAAATAAATGGACAAATTCACAAAATACGCTTTATTAACCATGATCGTAATCGTAACAATCATGACGGTTAGCACCTACCTTGGCACCGTCGTTTTCAAGGCAGGTATGGAAGGAACAGACGCCACAGTAAACGGCGCGGCTGCGGCTCATACAACATCTTGGTTTGGGTTTCCATTCACCGCCGATGCACTCGGTCAAATGGGCGAATACATCGGCTTTAGCTTAGCAGGAGTAATGGGCGGATTTATCGTAGGGTATTGTTTTCCAACAATATTCAGTAAAAATAAAGATGCCCCTTCAAGGGAGGAAAACTGATGCTTGAATGGCTAGCAGGAGACCCATTATCAGGCATATTAACAACGATATTCTTCTTCGTTTTCCTAATCATCGGACGAAAATTAGCACTTAAACGAATGAAACAAGACAGGAAAAACCAACCTTGATGCATTTAGACTTTGAAGAGGACATTGAAGGAAATTCCATCCTTCATAGGCTAGATGGGCGAGTCAAGATTATCGTTGTTTTTGTAGCGGTTTTCTGCGTCGTTGCCTTAGGCCACTGGGAAATGGCACTAATCGTGTTCATAACTTGCTTAGGTTTAGTCGCGCTATCCAAAGCACCTCTGAAAGTCTACCTGAAAAGGCTCCTTTACCCAAGCTACATCATCATTTTCGTCTCCATCGTCCAACCCTTCACCTACGGCTCCAAAATAGCCGCCACAGTTCCCTGGCTGGGACTTCCAATCTACCAAGAAGGCATAGCATTCGCTATCCTCATCTTCACCCGCTGCCTCGCCGCCGTCTCCATACTCAACCTCCTCATACTCGTAACACCCATAACAGCCATAATGGACTCTCTAGCCTGGTTCAAAGTACCCTCCGCCATCTTAGACACCATGATGCTCATGTTCCGCTATATCTCACTCATATCCGAGGAAAGCGCAAGAATGTACAAAGCGCAGGCATCCAGATGCGGACACAGCCACACCGTAAACTACTTCAAAAAAATACGGAACTACGGCACCATAGCAGGTTCACTTGTAGTGAGGTCATTTGACCGAGCATTAAAAGTAGGCGACGCCATGGCTTCAAGAGGATACACAGGACAGAACAGTCTCTTCTCCTATCAACACAAACAAATGCCCAGACGAGACTGGATAATCGGCATACTATTTATCTCAGCCAGCATCAGTTTAGTCCTACTCGACATATTCGTGCTCTAAACGGAGAACTCAAAATGAAAGCAATCGAAACCATCAACCTCTCATACACCTACGCCGACGGAACCAAAGCATTACAAAACATAAACTTCACCGTTCAACAAGGCGAAAACATCGCCCTCCTCGGACCAAACGGCGCAGGCAAATCCACCCTCCTTCACCACTTCAACGGCTTATTAATGCCCACCAGCGGCAAAGTCTACGTTTTAGAAAAAGAAGTTACCAAAAAAAACATAGACGAAATCAGGCAAAAAGTCGGTTTAGTATTCCAAGATCCCGACGATCAACTGTTCGCCCGCACGGTAAGTCAAGACATAGCTTTTGGACCAACAAACCTAGGTCTTTCACGCAGTGAGATTGAGGAACGGGTGAAGTGGGCTATAGAAGTCACTGAACTTCAAGGCTTAGAAAACAAAGCTCCACAAAACCTAAGCACAGGACAAAAAAAACGTGCAGCTATAGCTGGCGTGTTAGCCATGAAGCCCGAAATTATCATCCTAGACGAGCCTATGGCTAATCTTGACCCACGGACAGCCAGCAAAATCCTAAAACTGCTCCTTCAATTCAACAAGGAACTGGGCTTAACTTTGATAATTGCTACGCATGATGTGGATTTGGTTCCGCTGTTCGCTGACGAAATCTGCATCCTCAGCAAGGGGCAAATTGTAACGCAAGGACCACCACAAGAAGTCTTTGCAAAAACAGACCTGATACGAAGCATGGACCTGCGGCTACCAAGAATAACCCACCTTTTTGAAATTTTAAGCAAGAGAAATCAGCTTTTAACAAATAAGCAGTTCCCATTAACTATTGGAGAAGCAAGAAGACAGATTCTCGAATTAATAGAAACAAACAGCAAGCATTAATTTTAACCCAAAAGGTCATAGCCCCGAGTAGTAACCATCCTGCCGTTAACAACCTTGGTTGCCGAATTACCTACAATTATCGTAGTGACCATATCGATTTCAGCGTTTAACATTTCCTTAAGTGTGGTGATAATGACCCCCTCGCCGTCTCGGCCAGCTTGCTTAACAATGCCCACAGGAGTTTCAGGACGCATGTGCTTAAGCAGTATTTCGTACGCTTTAGCTAACGGCTCAATCCGTCCCTGACTTTGAGGATTATATAATACAATGGCAAAGTCAGCAGCTGCAGCAGCCTCCAATCTGCGCTCGATTTTTTCCCATGGAGTCAACAAGTCGCTTAGGCTAATCACGGCAAAATCACTTACCAATGGCGCACCAAGCTTTGACGCGGCAGCCGTAGCAGCCGTAACACCAGGAACAATCTCAATCGGCACATCTGCTTTTTCTATGGCAGCTACTTCCAGAATTATGCCAGCCATGCCGTAAACACCTGGGTCACCGCTGCTAACCATCACGACACGATTGTTCTTCAAAGCTTTTGACACGGCGATTTTTGCTCGTTCAACCTCTCGGCCCATCGTTCCAGAAACTACTTCAGCATCAGGTTTGATGATGGATTGGATTAACTTAACGTATGTACCATAACCGACCACGACATCGGCATTTTCAATTTCTCTTCTAGCCTTAGGCGTCAAATGCTCCAAACTGCCGGGTCCAATGCCGACTACGCTTATTCGCCCTCGGCTATGGCCACCGTTACCCCGTTCAACTTGGATTTTTTCAGTATTAACCTCGAGTTTTTTCCCGCTATCAGTAAAGCTGCTCGTTCGCAAACTCCTCCAACACCAATCTTTTCCTGAACCATCTTTGAATCAGGCGAAAGGTCCTTGTGACTTAGAGAACGAAGTGCATCGACACTTAAAAATTCAAGCGGCTTACCCAGCTGTTCCACAGCTTTTAGCATAGCTGGAGAATCACGTTTGATGTCAACTGTGGCGAAACGGTTAACACTGGCTAAAGGCACATGGATCCGTTCCAAAGCAGCATCCACTGCTTTAATTATGCTGTCTGCGCTTGAGTCTTTCCTTGCCCCTAAGCCAACAACTACTTTTTTTGTTTTTAGTATAGTGAAGGGCTTAACAAACTTGTCAATCAGCAAGGGTTCAGGAGTGACTATGATGCCTGCTTCATAATTGTTAACGATTTCTAAGGCTTGCACGTCGTTTTCTGCTTTTTTTATTTCATAGCAACCGATTGACTCTATTGGAATTTTAGCGTCACCGACTAAAACTAGAACTATTTTGTCCCCATTCACGATGGCAGCGTTAACAGCCACTAGACTCTCTGGGTTCTGGATGGTTAAATGAAGGTTTTTTGCCAGTTCATCAACGCTCTGTTTTCCAGTTACATCGGAAGCCGTCGTAATCACGGCTGTGGCTCCTATGCCTTTAGCGATGATTTTTGTTAACTCGTTTGCGCCGCCGTAATGCCCCGAAAGTAGGCTTATTACAAATTTTCCAGCGGCGTCAACGCCGATGACTGCCGGGTCGGTTAGTTTACTTTCAAGATACGGCGCCACAGCACGGATAACTATGCCTGTTGCCATAACGGCGACTAAAGCGTCCACTGTAGCATAATTGTCTTTTACGAAGTCTGCAAATTTCTTTTCTAAGGAAACAACGCCGTTTTGACTATACTTTTTAGGCGCATAAACAGTACTTGCTAAACCCGCGTTTTCTAGTGCTTCTTTAATTTTTAATGCGGTTTCTACGCCACGCCTCGTAATTGCAACAACAGCAATTCCTCTAGCGTACATTTCACTTTTCGCCTTTACGGAAACCCGTGGTGAATTTAGGGTCATAAAGCTTCGATAAGTCATATGCCTGCGGATTCAAAGCTTTTCCTACAAAAATCAACGCTGTCTCGGTTATGCCTGCTGCTTTAACTTTTGCGACTATATCGTTTAATGTGCCCTTTACAATTTTTTGCTGGGGCCACGTCGCCTTATACACCACAGATGCTGGAGTATCTTTCGGGTAACCCCCTTTCACAAGTTCCTCTACAACACGAGCGATGTGCGATGTGCCCAGGAATATGACCATCGTTGCTTGATGAGCTGCGAGTTTGCTGATGCTTTCGGCTTCTGGCATCGGAGTTCTGCCTTCAGGACGAGTTATAATAACGGTTTGAGAAATATTAGGCAAGGTCAATTCACGGTTTAGTGCCCCTGCGCCGCCTTGCAAGCAGCTTACGCCTGGGATTCGGAAGTACTCTATTTTTTCTTTGTCTAGAGCGTCCATTTGTTCCTGAATGGCCCCGTAGAAGCTTGGGTCTCCATCATGCACTCTTGCCACAAGCTTACCGGCCTTAGCAGCCTCAACCATGACCTTTAGGACTTCTGGCAAGCTCATCTTGGCGCTGTCATAAAGCTGGGCGCTTGGCTTTGCATATTTGAGTATTTCAGGGTTCAACAATGAACCAGCATAAATTACTACGTCGGCTTGTTCTAGGTACCGTTTGCCTTTGATAGTTATTAGTTCAGGATCACCGGGACCTGCGCCGATGAAAACAACTTTACTCATAACTTATCACTTATGAAGGCACGCTTTTTAATTATCGCTACGGAAAAATAGTCTTCGCATATATTCCAGTTTTGCACATCACTAAGTTTGCCAACGAGGACCTCTTCCTCCGGCATCGTGCATCTGCGCACCAGAGCAATCGTGGAGTTTTCTTTGAAACCTGACCGCTCAACTATGGGAATCAACTCTTTCAATCGATAAGCACATTTTATGAAAACCAAGTTGTCTGCGTGTTTAGCGGTTTCTTCGATAAGTTTGGTGTCAAAGTCTGAGGGAATAACAGAAACAACTTCCTCTTTCTCAGCGAGCGGGATTTTTGCGCTTGCGGCGCAAGCCGTCAGTGATGTTACGCCTGGAATTATTTCAAGATGCAACTTTGGGTACTCTTCTTTTAAGCTTTGGTAGAGGTAAATGAAAGTGCTGTAAAACATGGGGTCGCCCAAAGTGATGAAAGCAATCACTTTGCCACTTGCCACTTTCTCTGCTATGATGCCCGCGTTTTTAGTCCATAACGCCTTGTTGCCAAGCTCATCTTTAGTCATTGGAAATATTAATTCAAGAATTTCCGCGGGCTGCTTGCGTTGATCTAGAATGTTCTTAACCATCGTGAACGCTAAGCTTGGCTTGTTAGCATGCGATTTTGGAATACAAATTATATCTGCCGCTTGTAAGGCTTTTACGGCTTTTAGTGTGATTAGTTCTGGGTCGCCTGGACCTACGCCAATCCCAATGAATCTGCCCGCCAAATTCTCTTCACCTATTGTTTTGAAGCTGATATTATTGTTATTGGATTTCTTGCCATCATCATGGTGCCGGAGTTTATTTGTTTTCCCTTTGCCACTGAAACCAGCGTGACATCGATGTCTTTGAAGTTTAATTTTTTCAATTCGTCCACCGCAGTGCAAGCGGTCTCCAGTAATATTGCGTTTATGACTATTCTGCCATTAGCCTTCAGCTTATCCTTAGATGTACGTAGTACTTCTCTTAATGAAACGCTGCCTCCTATTAAGACAACATCCGCGTTTGGAAGGCTCAGCAATGCCTCTGGTGCTTTACCACGTACAATCATGACGTTGTCTTGAACCCCAAACTTTTCCACGTTGCTCTTAGTTAACTCAATCGCTGCTTGGTCCTCATCAATTGCGTAGACCTTGCCCTTCGGCGTCACTTGAAGAGCTGCCTCAACCGTTAAGCCGCCTGTGCCGCACCCAACGTCAATAACAATGGAGCCTTCGCGCAGGCGAGCTTTGGAAATGGTTAGAACTCGAATTTCCTCTTTTGTTGGTCCAGGCACCTCATCATTTTGGTTAAATAATTCGTCTGGTATGCCCGGAGTTTTGTAAGCCCAATTTTTAGCCATTCACAATCAACTTTACCCTTTTTCTTTGTGGTTTGCTTTGATAACCATTACGCATAGAGACCGAAAAGTCTGCTTTGAAACTTCCTCCAAACTGCTTGAAGTAACCTTCTCATCATCCAAAGTTAAATTTTCACATACAAAAACAGGGGTTTCCTTGTCTACTTCAGCCTTAATGAGGAAACTTGCGATTTCGCGTGGAGGGAACGCTCGTGAATCTGGAAGAAGCATCACTTCCTTCCCTTTTTTAATACATGAGGCTAACTCAATTTTCTCTTCGGCGCTCACGTCGCCTTCATGAAAAGTAAACAAGCACGCGTCATCCCAGCTTATGCCCAGCCTGGCAGCGCAGGCTTGAATTGAGCTCACACCCGGAACAACGTTGACTTCCACCGCCTTAACAAAACCACTCTTCAAAACAGTCTGCAGAAGCCCTGAGAAGCCTGGGTCGCCCGTAGACAGTAAAGCAACGTTTTTGCCTTTTTCGGCAGATTCAACCGCAAATTTGAGGGCGCTGTTTAGGTTTTTAGCGGTTAAAATCATCGTTTCCCCTTTAATGTCATCTGTGAATAGGTTTAGGCTTCTTTGGGCTCCAATAACAACCTCAGCTTTTTGCACGGTTTTTCTTGCTGCAGGCGTCACGTAATCTGGTGACCCTGGTCCGACGCCGACTATGTTAAGTTTAGCCAAGGTTTGTTGCACCTAGCGTTCTCGTCCATGCCAAGGACTTTGCCATCCATAGAAACAATTATCACGCTTATCTTAATTTTATTTTCCACTCTATCGCTTACTCGCTGGCTAACTCGCTGGGCAATCCTCTCAAAAGTAGCCTCCAACAGGTCAGCACGCTTAAGAATTTCTGAGCCTTCTTCGGAAGTGTTAGCCTGCAACAAAGCATTAATATTCTTGGTGTCAGCTCCAACAGCGCCGGCATAAGAAGCGATAACTTCGTTGCGTGCATCCGCTACTTTATGGTGAGTATTGAAAATGTTAGCCGCCAACTTCACCAATTTCCCAGAATGCCCCAAAAGAATAATTTCTTTAACGCCTTTTTCAACGGCTTTATCAAGCATATAACCCATAAAGTCGCCAGTTTGAACAATCGCATCTTCAGGCGCATTGAACTGCTGCTTAGCAATTTTTTCGCCGATGTTGCCTGGAACAAAGAATATTCGTTGGTAACCACGCGCTAATGCAACATCAATTTGAGGAACCAGCGAGCGACGACACGCCTCCGAAGACAGCGGTTTCACCACGCCAGTTGTGCCCAAAATAGATACGCCGCCAACTATGCCTAGCTTAGCGTTCAGTGTTTTCTTGGCGATATTTTCTCCTTCAGGCGCGCTAATTGTTACTTCAACGCCTTTGCCAGCGGGCAATACTTCTTTGACGGCTGCGGTTATCATGCTTCTTGGCACTGGGTTAATTGCTGACTCGCCGATTGACACTTGCAACCCTGGCTTTGTAACTTTCCCGATGCCTTTGCCGCTTTTAATAGTGATTTTGCCGTCGCCTGTTAGTTTTACTATTGCGGTTATTTCCATTTTGTTGGTGGCATCAATGTCTTCTCCAGCATCCTTAACGACAATAGCCTCTGCCGTGTCATTGGCGAGTTTTCTGCTGGATTTCACAGGTACCTCAAAGCGAAGACCAATCGGAGTGGGAATAACTACTCGGTCAACAGGCTCCTTAAGCAAGGCTATCAAGGCGGCTTTAGCTGCAGCTGCCGCGGATGCGCCTGTTGTTATGCCATACTTCAAAAACCTCGCCATAAGAGTGCCACCGTTAACTGTAAGGCTTGTCTTCAGCCATAGAGAGTAACGCGTTGAAAATTGCTACTGCAATGGTGCTACCGCCTTTGCGACCCTTAGTTATAATGAATGGTACAAGCAGTTTTGCGATTGTTTCTTTTGATTCTGTTGCGCCCACGTAACCCACGGGAACAGCCACAATCAACGCTGGCTTAACCAAGCCCTTTTTTATCTGTTCTGCTAGCTCAAACGCTGCAGTGGGAGCGTTCCCAATAAGCACGATGGCGCCGTCTAATCCGTCTTCAACGGCTAGACGCATAGCCGCAGTGGACCTTGTAATCGACTCATCGTTAGCCATTTTGGTAGCTCGTGGGTCGTCTATGTAGGTAAGGATTTCTCCACCATACCTTTTCATCCTTGCCTCATTTATGCCAGCCTTAACCATTTTGACATCGGTGACTATTTTTGCGCCTCCTTTAATAGCAGCTATTCCAGCATCGACGGCTTTGTCGCTTATGACCAAAAGCTTAGCGAATTCAGGATCAGCGGTAGTATGAACAACGCGTTCGATTATTGGAACGTGTTTTTTGGGTGCTTTTGCTAGAATGTCCTTGATTTCAGGGCGGATAAGTTTCATGCTGGCTTCATAAATCTTGTTTGAACTGACAGACGCCTCTTGCTTTGCATTTGTGTTTGTGCTAAAGGAGGCGTGCTGATGTTCTGCGCCTTTTTGACCTAGTGCCTTTAGCGCTTTTTCAGCCAGAATTACTGCAATACATTCATCCGCACCTATGGGTTCCCCATAAAACAATTGGATTCCTCTTGCGGAAAGCTGAGATTCCTTGTCTTTCACGTCTATGAGTTCAGGAATTTCCTGTGTTGTGTGTACGCCTGGTGCGAGGAAAGCGGGAACCAGCACGATTTTTGATACGCCTTTCTTGGCAAGCGTATCTATTGCTTCGGGTATAGTTGGCGTGTTTCTAATCATGAAGGCGATTTCCACTATTTTGAACTTGGATTGTTTACGCAAAATTTCAGCTATCTTTTCGAGGTTTTCTCTGTTATGAGGCAGTTTGCTTCCGTGCCCAATCAGAATTAAACCAACTTTATCCAACGTTGCCTTTGCCACGTCAGTTTTTCTCCGTTTTCTCAAACAACTTGACCGCCATATCAATAAGTTGCATGTCACCATTTTTTGCGGCTAACCGCAAGTTTTCAACAATCGGCACAAACGTTTGCTTAAGCAAAATAGACGTTAAATCTTCAAGAATTTTTCGCTCTCTCCCATTCACATTACCTATCATGTTAAGAGCGGTTGCAAGTTCTTTTTGCCGAACTTCCTCAGCACGAGAAAGCAGCGACGAAATTATCAGGCGGACCGAGAGTCTTTTCATATCCTGATTAAGAATAACAAGTTCCTCATCTAAGATTTTAACTGCTTTCTGAATGTTTTTTTGCCGTTCTTGCTTGTTTTTTTCAGCAATAAACTGCAAATCATCAATGTTGTTGAGCTGTGTTCCAGCGACTTCCTGCACGGCTTTCTCAACGTTACGAGGATTTGAAATATCAATAATTACAAGGTCATTTTTGTTTGTACGTTGCTTCATTAATCTTGAAACCATCTCTTTGGTTAACAAGTAATGCGGTGCCGAAGTTGAGCAAATTACCACATCTGCATCAACGAGCACCTCTTCAAACTGATCGAACTTTACTGCTTTTCCTGAAAGATCTTCAGCTAATTTTACCGCTCGGTCATAGGTTCTGTTGGCAATGAATATTGGGCTAAGGCAGCGCCGTGCTAAGGCTTTAGCGACAAGAGTTCCTATTTCTCCAGCGCCCATGACCAATATTTTCTTTTCTTCCAAGTTGCCCAGTAAGTTTACGGCTAATTCAACTGCTGCCGAACCAATTGATACAGCACCTTTGTTGATGCCTGTTTCGTTTCTTACGTGTCTGCCAACGGTCATTGCACGATTAAACAGGTGCTTTAGGATTGGACCGACCGTTTTAGCGTTTTCCGCTTCTAAGTAAGCGTCCCAGATTTGATTGAGAACTTGATCTTCGCCAATCACCATTGATTCTAATCCCGAAGTGACTCTTAAGAGGTGATTGAAAGCATCGTTGTCCAGTGAAGTTTCTATGGCTTTAGATGCTTCCTCAGCGTTTGCCATGGCTCTTTTTGCCAAATAATCCTTTGCCAAATTAACAGTGTTTTTTTCATCTTCAGTTACAATGTAGAGTTCAATGCGGTTGCATGTCTGAAGGATTAGGCATTCTTCGACATTTTCAAGAGAACGAATCTCGGCAAACGCCTTTTCCTTGTCTTTAAACGCTACAGCCTCCATTAATGGCACTCGAGCTGTTTTATGCGTTATTCTAACGTTGATGACATGGTCTGTCTTTGCCGAGGAATGCATGGTTGGATAAACCGACCGGCTTAAATATAAGCTTTACCTAAATACGCGATGGGGGCTACTTGGGACGGAATTCCATCACAGAATCGGTTTAGTTTACCTTCCGGGAGCATTACCCTGCTTTGAAGACTTTGGGAACCTGCCAACCGACCTAGTTTGCTCTGATGGGCTTGTAGACGGCAAGCCAGCATCTCAAATTCTTGACATGATAATCATCCCGGGCGGAAGCCTCGTTGAATCACAAAGCATTAACAAGGAAGTAACTCAGGAAATAATTAAAATGGCTGATTCAGGCAAATTCGTGCTTGGAATCTGCTCAGGCTTCCAAATACTTGCAAAAGAAACTGACGTCGGACGTTTATCAACCGTCCCCATAACCAGAGAAGGACTTGGCTTGCTAGACGCAGAGTTCAAGCCATTAATATGCACAGACCGAGTGAAAGCCACTATAACTGATAAAAGTTTCATCACAGACGAAGTTGGCAAGGAAGTTTCGGGATTTCACTGCCACACCTACGGCAAAATCATACTTCATAACGAAGCAAAAACCATCCTTGTTTCACACGTCCAACGCATCAACTATCATAAGGACCCTCAGGATTTGGTTTCAGGAGTAGCCAACAAGGAAGGCAACGTGGTCGGAGTTTTCATACATGCACTATTAGATCAGAACCCAACCATCATCCAAAGCATCACTAAATCATTAAACATAAACGCAATCGAGCTCAAAGCAATACGAAAAGCAAACGCTAAACTGTTAGAGCAAATCAAAAGCGAAATTGGAATCTCAACCAACATTCGCCAGCAAGGCACGATCAACCCAAAAGAGCCACGTTTACTGTTGGTAACGGCAACTGGAAGCGGTTCAGGAAAAACCTTCCTCGTTGCAGGCATTGCTGGCGCATTAAAAAAGAGAGGATTCAAAGTTGGAGTCATTAAAATTGGGGGAGACATACGAGACGCAGTGCCAGCGTTGTACCTGATTAAAGAGCCGATAAAGGGGTATTCGTCAATTAAAATTGGGGAAAGCGGCTGGGAACCCTTAGCTGAAGCAGTAGAGGAAGCCAGTCAAAATCACGATTTTCTCCTTGTTGAAGGAGCCATGAGCGCTTTCACTGGATTATTAAATGATAAAGTGGAGAGGCCTACGTCAACAGCTGAGGTTGCGGCGGCTTTAGGTGCATCCACCATTGTTGTGGTTGGCTGTGATAAAGAAGGCGTAGAAGGTGCCTTGATAAACACGCTTAATTACGTTAATCTTCTCAGGAGCCTTGGAGTAAAAATAACTGGTGTAATACTAAACAAGGTGCGCGTAAGCTACCTAACCGACGAAATCAAACTCACCATGAAACGTGCCTTCGAAAACGTCGGCGTCGAATTGCTAGGCATTGTGCCACGTATGGATGTGGAGGGAAGAGGTATGATACCGGAAATTGAAATAAGATATGAAGAGTTTGGAGCCCAAGCCATTGAAGCAGCAGAACAATACATAAACTTGGATGCTCTGACGAGAATTGCAGAGGCTCCGAGGCTAAACCAAGTTGATTATGTGGCATTTATGGAAAAATTCAAAAATTTACTAACCAACTATAGGCTTAACGCTTCTGAAGGTGGCAAAGTACAAAATTGCTCATAGACCTCAAACTTGACGGAAAAACCGTTATAGTAGTCGGTGGAGGCTCAGAGGGTTACCGAAAAACCCAAAACTTTGTAGATTCAGGCGCAAAAATCTGGGTTATAAGCAAAGCCTTCTCAAGCGGCATCCAAAAATTGCATGAAGCAAAAAAGGTTGCTTTGCTTAAGACTGAAATTCAAGATGCCAAGGCTTTTGTTGATAGTCTTAATCCTAAGCCAGATGTGCTTTTGGCCGTCACTAATGATCCTAAACTTAACCTTGAGCTGGTTAAAGCGGCTAAGTCTACAGGGTGCATGGTTTACTCTGTTGATAATCCAGCCTTGAGCGATTTTATATTGCCAGCTGTGGCGCGAGTGGGCGAGGTGAAGATTGCAGTTTCCACTTCGGGAAAAAGCCCAGTCATGGCGAGGCTACTAAGGCAAAGGATAGAGAAAATGATAACACCTGAGGATTTGCTGGAGATTCAACTACAGTCACATGTACGTAGTATCCTTAAGAAGCAGGTATCTGATCCGAAAGTTAGAACCAAAATGTTATACGCGATACTTAATAACGATAACATTA
>PKYH01000025.1 GCA_003133625.1 Candidatus Bathyarchaeota archaeon
CAAAAACCTTTGCCTCTTCACCTAATTCACTACCAGCTTGCTGCTCGTCAGATGCTTCCTGCTCATCTGCAGCATCCAACTCTTCTAGATAATGCTTCACTGATTTTTCCATGACAACCGTGGACGGCACCAAACTCAAAGCCGTCAACTCCACGGATAAAGCGTTTAATCAACGAGCGCTTGCAAAGAGAATAAAGGTCTATTGTTTTTGGTAGCAGGAAAGTTTGGTTTCTGGATAAGCCTTCTATGTAGCTGTCGGTTTCATTCATTGTCTGCTCACTTGTTTTGGTCTTGGTTTGTTATGGCGATGGGTCTAGATTTAAGGTTAACGGCATGCTAGGCGAGCTAGAGCAGACTTTTCACACAGTCTCGTTTCTTGACTAAACAGTTTTGGTTTTGCGTTTGTGGTAGACTAATAATCCAGCAGTTGCCAACACTATACTTAGGAGTAAGGAAATTGTCCTCGAGGAGAACTCTGGAACGGTAGGAGTTGTGCTTGGGTAGTTCGATGGTGTTGAAACTGTTTTAGAGATATCAACTTGTTGATTGAGTGGATAGTGGTCAATGTTATTTTCATCCACCATATAAACTCCAGAACCCTTATAGTCACTCCAGTAATTTCCGACTTTCCCATTGTCTAACGCAACAACATCAACTTGACTTACTTTGACTGCAGAGTACAATGTCTGATTAACTGCAACCTGACGTTGATTATCTATAAAGTTATTTTCATAAACCACGTTTCCAGAACCGCCATCTTGAACAAGGTATTCACGAATCCCGAAATCATTATTGGAGATTTCATTTCCCCAAACTGTAGAGTTATTACAAAACTCCTCAAACCCTATGCCGTAACCATGATTGCCAGTAACAATGTTCCTGTTTATGTAGAATGGTCCCCACCATCTGAGCCATATACCACCGCCAGTTCCATTTCCATCATAAGGATCTAAACCGTTGTTAGAAATTGTGTTATTATATACGTTAAGAAAAACACAGTCATCGACAATCATGCCCAAATCACTGTTACTATCGATAATATTTCCACCCACCGTTGAATTTGATGCACTCATATAGATGCCTCTATCATTTCCACTCAGGATATTTCCAGAGATTGTTAGGTAAGAGGGCAGGTATTTTATCTGACCCGTTAAAGTACTTGTGGACCCGTATGCATCAATAGCAACCCCGCAGTTATGAATAGAGTTACCAATTATTTTGCAGCCAATCGGAACATGCGAATAGGAGTCCTCAATATCTATACCCATCTGGATTCCACCACCGTCTATATAGAAACCAGAAACGGTTACATTATCAGCTGTAATATGAATCGCATCACGAGCATAACGGTATTGCCCCACCGTGATTACTGTATTCTGGCTATTTTCTCCTACTAATGATATCGACTTATCGATAAGTATTCCATCATATCCTAAGACGCTATAATTTCCAGCCCTTACAAATATTGTGTCACCTGTACTTGAATTACCAATAGCCGATTGGATAGTTGGGTAATCATCTGGAACAGCAATTGTTTTGGATTGGGCTTTCACTGTGGCATGTGGCATTAACACTAAAGATGTTAGGAATAAAGCAACAATAACCAGAACAAAACTCTTGCTTACAGTACCCATAGTTAGCTGATAGAACCCTATTGCAATAAAAGACTTCTCGTAAAAGACTCTTGACCAAAATCTGGCAAGGTTTCTTGACTAAGCGGTTTTACGTTTGTGTTTTTTGTGGTAAACCAGCAAACCAACAGACAGAACTATCGCAATTGCAACTATAGCTGATACAGCAGCGCTTGTTTGGCTATCTATGGTTAAAGGATTACTAATGTGGTCTGAATTTACAGTGAAGTAAGTTGTTTGGGATGTGTATTTGCTAAAAGAGTATTTGTCGGATTCATAGAGTGCATTGATTTTAATTTTATGTGAACCTTCTGAAAGGTCTGTCAGCGTTATGTTTCCATTGAAAGTCACGTCTTTTGCGTCATCTATACTGTAGTATGACCAGGTAATTTTTGCATCGATACTGTAAATTAATGGGACTTCATTGGTGCTGTAGGTTTGATTTAGGGGTGAAATAGTGGTGATTGATGGGTAGATAAAGGTTGTATCCACTGTAAAAATTTCTCCTTCTGAAACTGCTACCTTTCCATTAACATCAAAAGCATATATCATTAATGTGTGATTCCCTTCAGCCAAATTTGCTAGAACATCTGTAGCAGAATACAAAATGTCCGTTTCCTTGAAACTATTCAGTGCTTTGTTTTCTTTTCCGTCTAAGCTGCAGGAAATACTAGCAATTGCTGGTGAATCTTTCTCTACTCCAACGGTAATGTTGAGTGGAAGAGTTGTGTTTTGATAAATCATTTCCGATGAAGGAACTGGAGAGTAAAAAAATACGTGTGAATATGGCCAAATTGCTTTTACCATTGCTACTTGAGCTAATGGCTCCATTAAGAAAAATATTATTAAGATAGCGGTTAGAGCGAAAAGTATCTTTCTCAAAGTTATCGAATGCCTTCTGTATTATTCTTAGCTTAAGAGTTTTTTCGTCAGACTTTCTTGACTAACACAAAATAGCCTTTAGTCAAGGTTTCTTGACTAAACTACGCTTGCTTGGTCTTCTTGTAGTGAACAAACAAACCAGTTGCAATCAACAGTAAAGCAAATGAGAGCAGTATAGTCGAGGGTTGAAATTCTGGAATTGTGTTGGTAGCCACAACAAAACTAATTGGGTCCGAGGCTTCGACAAGACCAAGCGTGTCTTGAGCGTAAACGGTTAATGTATGCGAGCCTAAGGATAATCCTGTGAGAGTGGTGTTTTGGGATAAGGTTGTGTTTGCTTGTCCATCCAGACTATAAGCTGCCCATGAGACAGATTTGTCCACTGTGAAACTTAAAGGAACATCATTGCTCGTGTAAGTTGTATTTCGTATCGTTGAGACCTGAACGTTTATTGGAACAGTATCTACTGCAAAGTTCGAGAAGAAAACCGTTTTTGAGGCTCCATTGTTGTAGTCTGCATCGGCAGCGTACACTGTCATGTTGTGATTCCCATCAGACAGAGTAATAGTTGTATTCCCTGATACTGTGACGTTTCGTCCATTATCTATCTGGTAAGCGGTCCAAATAGCTGTCTTGTCAACGGTGTAAATGAGTGGCACACTGCTCGTTGTGTAGATTTTGTTTCCAGGAGACAAAACAGTGATTATTGGAGGAGTAACATCTCCTGCTCTTAAACCTACTCTAATCATCATTCCGTCAAGTCCAGTTAATATTTGACCGTAACTCTGCTGAGTCCCTGCCAAAACAAACTGATTAGGGTTGGGTTCAATTACAGCATATACCCTAGTAAAATGCAAATTATCGTCGGACAGCCCATCATAATTACGGTTCCACAGCACATTGCCCGAGGAATCAGTAATAAGCAAAAATGCGCGGTCGCCGGTGAGCGCAAAGCCACCCCCTTCGACCTGAATCACTGCATAAGCACCGAGCCCCGCATAGATTCTATCCCACTGAACGTTCCCTAATCCATCAGTTTTGATGAGCCGTGCTGAGTATGAACCAGCAGCAGAACTAATCCAACCTGTTACAGCGTATCCACCGTCGTTTGTTTGAATCGCTGATTCAGCTTCAGCGTTACTTGGTTCAGAGTAAGTTTGATTCCATTCTACTTGACATGCTGAATTAAGTTTGACGAGTTCAAACGCATTTGGGTATCTTGTTGCTAATACATATCCCCCGTCGCTAGTATAAACTATAGAATTGGCTTCCAACCCAGGGTAGGTGGAATTCCACTCCATTTGTCCTTGAGCGTCGGTCTTAACCAACCAGGTACTCTGAGAGGAGACACCTGATAGAGTGTAGCCTGCAAGGATAAAGCCACCGTCTGCTGTCTGGACAACGCAGTTTGCTCCGTCATCTTGAGAGCCACCATACGTGGCATTCCAAAGCAAGTTGCCGTCTGAATCTACTTTGAGCAAGTACATATCGAACCCGCCTGCGCCGTAGGATTTGGTTTGACCTGCTAAAACGAAGTCACCATCACTGGTTTGAATTATGCTTTTTGCCATATCGTCTTGCGTTCCGCCGTAAGTTTTTCTCCACTCTATCGAATCCATAAAGTAGCTACCCAACCCTGGAAAAACATTAATCTGCTGAGATGTCTTAATCAGCCAAACATCATAGCCGCCTGCGCCAAAAGAGGAAGTGTATCCCGCGAGAAACGTAACATTAGCCCCCTTTATGGCTACCAGAGAATAGGGAACATCATCTTTTGCCCAACTAGCACCACTAAATGGGGCACTTAGGTTCAATGTGGTTGCTGACTGAGGAGCATAATCTGCCTTAGTGGGTAAACAAAAAAGAAAAACAAATACTAAGGATACTAGTAGGATACTGATGAAAACCTGACGTTTCAACCTCACTGCAGAGGTAAGTCTCGGGCAGGCGAGTTTCATCTGTTGCCACCACTCATTCCACATGTAATAACTGTCTTTTAACTCTCACTGAGGAACATATTGTTCCACAAAGAGAACAGCAACCTTCTTCTTTGCAATTAGAATCTTGAAACTTTGGTTGATTGGATTAAATTTTAATTTAGCCCGCAAGTTTACGGGTTTTCCGAAATTCAGTTTAAACCCTCACCGAGTAAGAGTAAGTTGTCCTGCCATAAATGACCTTCGCCTTTTGCCGATATTCTTTGAACATGATTGCGGCAAAACAGCCACGCGAGTAGAAGCTCTGCCTTCCTTTTTGACGACTGAGTGATATCGACCGCTGACTCTTCAGCCATATGTGACCCTCGGCGCACTGAAACCATAGTTTGGCTGCATGCTTCGAGCGAAGTAAAACTTAAAGAAGCTTCGAACAAGATATAATGCCGCTTATTGCTCAAAACAAGAGAGAGTAGGAGAGTTGTGTATTAACGGAGTTTCCCTTTCTAACTGATGCTCTTTCGGCAAACAAAAGACTAAGCGAATTAGTTTTTAGGAATTATAATTCAAACTATTTGCATATCCTTGAATGTCTTTTTGAGAATTTGCAATGCGAATTTTGTAGAGGGTTAGATACAAAGATTCGTGAGACTTCGCCTGACCCAATTAGATTTCAAAAAATCCAAATGTTTGTTAGCGAGCGCTAAATAAAAATTGGGAGTTGCGGGTGACATCTCCACTTTGGTGAGGGTTCAAATCA
>PKYH01000069.1 GCA_003133625.1 Candidatus Bathyarchaeota archaeon
TACAATTGACCTTTGTATATCTGGCGGAATAAAACTATGCAAGATTTTGTCCGAACCCGATATAACAGTAAAGACGCGCCTTAGAATTTTGTCAGATGCTTTGTCGGATGAACGACGCCTTTTAGCGGCTTTTGTTCTCAGAAGAATAAGTCTGAAGATATCTGGTTCAAGTGTACCAAAGCTGGTAACACTGATGGTTGAGGGTGTGAAAAGACGCCGATAAGCATAGTTGAATGCTCACTGAAGAGCCCAGAGGTATATCAGCTTTCTCAGAAATTCAACGAGACAACAAGCGAGCTTAGCGGTTTCTCTCTTCGGTCTCCCCTTTTATGGTCAGAAATATACAACAATCAAGAGTCACATTTGCTTTTGGCAAAAGAGGATACCCGAACCCTAGGCTATCTTATTGTTGCCTTGCACCTTTACTCGACAGCACGCATTGCAACAATATCAGAACTCTGCGTCTGGGAAAGAAAGCAGGAAACGGCAAATGCCTTGCTCAATCAAGCACAGTTTTTCGCAAAGCAAATGAACGCTACTGCATTGGTCTCGTGGGAAAGCAGTGAAGACAAAATTAACCAAGCCCTATACCAGTTTGGCTTCTTCAATGTGGGTAAAAGCGTCTTTTCTATTGGAGTCACATCAATAGACTTCATAAAGAAAACTCTTGAATCGAATAATAAGCCAGTATTAGCGAAACATGCAAAAGGCTCTAAAAATATCTTGGTGGATTTGGGCAATAAGAGGCTTCTAGCGTATTCAGGCGTGTTTATAGCCCGAATCAATCCTGATGGAACTGTTTCTGTTGAGGAAGGCGAAAGCGGCGAAAACCCTTATGCACGTATAAAAACAGACATAGTCACTTTCAGCGAAATCATACTTGCTCTTCGCGATCCTCTAACAGCTCTTTTTCTCGGAAGAATTAAGATCAAACCTGTCACGAAAACCCTAAGGGTTGTCAAAATACTGCGACAGCTGTCCAATCGCGTAAACTGGTATTTGCCTCTTGGCGATTATTTCTAAAAAAATCCTTAGGGCGGCGTTTATTTTATACAAAAACTGGCATATGGTCAAAATCTGCCTGAAGTTTAGCAATTGTAGCTTTTTTTGGAATGCCTTTTTTTGTCCACCCTCTCAGTTTATAGTACTCATCCAACATGGACGACATTTTCGCTTCTGTAAGGTTGCCTTTTCTGCCTTCAATTGGTGATTCAAAAAACCTCAAAGGCAACTGATCATCCCTTTTCGTTATGCCTTCTCTTAGGTTGAACATCCTTTCTACGTTGATTATATTTTCGCCCACATTTGCCAAGTCGAAACCTGAACATCGGCAGCCCGTAACGAGGCTGTACAATGTTGCCAACTCTTCAAAGCCAAGGAGGTTGGGGCTATTCCATAAGCTGACAAATCTGCAAATCCCCAATGAATCCGTCACTGCGTAAAGCTCCTCAGCCCATTTCACCATTAATGGTTTTCCCTTGCAGCTCAAAGGATTCGATGAGACTATGCCACCGAAAATTTTTTCCAGTAATGTCATTGGCAAATCCAAGTTTTCAAGCGTTGGTCTATTTCTAAGATGGTCTCCGCCCCTGGAAGCTACAGCTAAACCAAGTGCAAAACCCATGTTCCACCGAACATCAACCGCTTCTATGGGCAGCCCCTTCACGTGGACTAAGTATTTTTCGCTTTTTGGATTCAACTTCCGAGCTGCTCTAAGTCCGCCTTCAGCCAATATGTTTCCTATGCCTTCTCTGAAGGCGATTTTTTCAATCAGCCCCAAAACGGCATCTGAGTTTCCCCATCTAAGGTTTGGATCAACTTTAGCGCCAGCCAGCATTTTCTTTTCTACGCATTCTATAAGCCAAGCAATCAGGCTTCCTGTTGTTATGGTGTCAAGTCCATATTTGTTGCAGAGAGAGTTAGCTTTCAGTATGGTCCGTAAGTCTGATATTCCACATTTGGCGCCGAGGCAACCAATTGTCGCGAATTCGGGGCCCTCTGCAGTTTCCCCATCCAAGTCATACACATGTCGGCAACGTACTGGACAGCCGAAACACCCTACAGTTCTCAAAGAGTAGGTAGCCTCAAATTCTTCACCGCTAATTTGGTCAACCTGGTCAAAATGGCTTAACTGAAAATTTTTCGTTCCCAGCTTTTGAGCGGCATCAAGAATGCTTACCAAGTATGGTGTTCCATACTTTGCCAAGGCGTGGATAACTTTTCTTTCCAGTATTTTCTTGGTCAGATCAATTCGTTCTTTCTCAAGTTTTTCTGGGCAAGCCACTTCGACTTCTCTGTATCCTCTGGTGACGATTGCCTTGAGGTTTTTGGATCCCATGACGGCACCCATTCCGGTTCGACCTGCTGCGCTTTTTAAGCCTGTTCGTATGCAGGCGAAACGTACCAGATTCTCTCCTGCCTGACCGATGCAGATAGCTTCTGAGCCTGAGTGATTTTTCTTTAGAACCTTTTGGGTTTCGATTGTATCCTTTCCCCAGATTTCGCTTCCATCTAATATTTCAATTCTGGATTCCTCAATCAAGATGTAAACTGGACGAATGCTTTTTCCCTTAATTATCAGTGTGTCAAACCCCGAGCGACGCAACATGGGGCCCCAAAAGCCGCCGCAATTGCTGTCTCCCAAAATTCCAGTTTCTGGAGATTTGGCACTGACTGTAAAACGGCTACTTGCTGGAGTTTGAGTTCCCGTGAGGGGTCCAGTGCTGATAATTAGCAGGTTGTCGGGGCTTAAAGGTTCTGTTTCTGGTTGTAAGAAACGATACAGAAGAAAGGAGTTTAGTCCTCTGCCACCTAAAAATCTCCCTTGAATATCAGTTCTGATCTGTTGCCGACAAATTTTATTTTTTGTTAGGTCGATGGTGAGTACTCTTCCGAACAACTGGTCACTATCCTTTTCGCTTTCCAACCCTCTGAACGAGGCAGTTTTCCATAATCGCAAATTTTGAGGGCCAGATTGAGGCCGACTTCATCTTTTATTTTTCTTGTCAGTGTTTCTATGAACATTTCATCCACTTTGACACCTTTCTGAGTTTCGGCGAGAATTGTGATGGAGTCAAAGTATGTTCCATGGTCTATGACAATCTTATACTCTGAAGAAAGTTCAGGAATGCTTAACAGTGCCTCCTCTATTCGTGAAGGGTATACTCCTTTTCCCTTGATCTTTATCATTCCGTCGCTTCTCCCATAATGGGCTGTTATAGACGTATTTGAGAAACCGCATGAGCATTTGTCATTTGTTAAAGCTACCAAATCGCAGGTGTTATATCGCACAAACGGCATACCTAANNCGGCGCCTACAACACCGACTTCAGCCATGCCGAAAACGTTAAAGACTTCCGTACACCATGATTCTTCAATTCGCTTTCTGGCGGCGCAAGTTAAGGTTTCTCCAGTAACCACAAAACGTTTCACGCATAAATCAGCAGGGTTTATGCCCATTTCCAAGGCAACATCAGTCAACCTCATCGCATAATAGGGCGTGGCAAAAACTGTTGTTACTTCTCTTTGACCTATTATCCGAATGGTTTCTTTGCTGGACGTTAACGTTCCGGTTCCAACAGGGTAAACGTGAGCTCCCGCTTCAATTGCACCGAAAGTATATTCGCACCCAGGTTGCACAAGCCCAAACCCGAAAGTGTTCGCGATTATGTCTGAGTCAGTCAAACCAATAAATTTTACCAGAGCATCTCGGGTCTTAGCCACCAACCATTGCATGAAGTCATTGCGTGTTAGGTGAACGGTGTAGGAGGTTTTTGTGGTTCCCGTTGTCGAGAAACTTATGCCGAGTTCTTCGGGTTTTACAGCTGTGATGTAAGATATTGGTTTGTTTTCAAAACATGTCTTGTCACATATGGGCAAACTCTTTAGATCATTAACTGAGTTAATTTTTTTGTCTTTCAGTTGGTCCTGGTAGAAAGGCACATTCCCATATGCGTAGTTAATCGAATCAAGCAATTTCTGATTATATTCGTCCTCATTATAATTCATTGAATATCTTCCCTTCAACTGTCAAAGTGTTCTTTGTGAAGACTGTTATATAATTCGTATATGTGTGGGGGACAGCCTGGCACCCTATGCACTTTCCCTATTAAGCTTTTACTTGACGTTTCACTTGCACAATCCCCTACTAGCCACACTTCGTTTTTAGCGGGCAGCAATTCAGGTTTTTCGAAAGAATGCTTCCCACTACATACTGTGATTTGCCCTACGCGTTGCATTTTTTGTTCAAATGCCAACCTGTCTAGGGAATGCCGAACGCAAGAGAGACATCCTTGGCAGACCCCTGCTTCCATAGATAACACGTTTGAGTATACCCCAGCTGCACTAATGCAGGGACGCTTGAAATGTCTTTTCACACGGGTCAGTTTAGTTCCGACTATACTGATTTTCTTGGGGTCTCCGTATCCTAACCCTTCTGCAGACGCTATTCGTATTGTGTCTACTTCTGAAGGGTCTATACCCATGATTAAGCAAGTAACCGCGTCAACGGCCACTACATCTGTTCCTGCCACTACAACGTTAAAGTTCTTAATGTTTCGTCCATTTAGCGGACCTTGCCCCTCCATGGGCCAAATACAGTCAGAAACAGTCAGCGAGGGTTTTTTTACTCTGAGTATGTCAACAAGCTTGTAGGCTAAATCATTACGGTGGTTGATTAGTCTTTGGTTATCCATGACTATGCCATGGAGGTTTTTTATACCTAAAGAAACGATTGTGTGAATGTGGGTCTTCACCTTGGGCAAATTAATTAGAACGTCTGAATCCATTACTGTCTTAGGAACAAAGATCTTGTTGAAAACCTTTGAAGCTGGTAGATCTAACTCCAAAAGTTGATCCTCGTCAAAAAAACATGTTTCCACACCGAGTAAGTTTGCTATTTTGTCTACCCCTAATTCTCCGAAGACAGATCTGGCGGACTTTTTCCAACCTGGTTTGTCGCCTATGATTACCTTGCTGGCACCCGCGTCTAGCGCCATTTTGGCAACTGAATAAATTACCCTAAGGTCGGTTGTTGCAAAGATGTTTGGAGGGGTTGATCTGACCAAGTTTGGTTTTAGGAGGACTGTCTTATCTTTAACCAAGTTGATGAAATTACATGATTTGTCAATCGCTTTTTTTGTTAATTTAGCCACAGAGTTTAAGCTTTTTTCATTAAGGTCTGTCGGTGAACCACTTAGATTGTCGCTATGACTGATTGCAACTATGCTATTACTGCCCATTTATTTAGCCATCCAAGAGGTGCGATAGAGAGTCTACTTACATTTCAATCACACAGTTTATAATATTACCTATTACATTCTATTTGCGCTTTAAAAATTGGAATTATTTTATCCAGAAAAAGCAGCTTTAGATGGAATTGTAAACAGTTAAGCTTTTATTCAGAAACATTAGAGTAAGAATAAGGTTCTGAAAACATGGTCGCACAACCTATAGAAAAACCAACAGGAGCATTTGTCTTGTCTTTAATCGGTGGAATTCTAGGACTCATAATCGGCATAGTACTCTTACTAATCGGAGTGGCCTTTGCAGGAGTTTTAGGCTACGGAGGTTACTATGGTTACACAGCGGCATTAATGCTGTTCGCTGGACTCGGCATTTGGGGAATCATTACAGCTGCAATAATCATTGCTTCCGCGGTAAAACTCAACAGCTATCCGCTTGAACACACAAAATGGAGTGCAATAATCTTAGTCTTTTCCATTATAGGCCTCACGGGACTCTTTGGTATAATCGGAGGAATATGGGGCTTAGTATGGAAGCCACACACAGTTGAAACGATGGCTGGACCAATGCCGCCGCAACCTATAACAAGAATATGCACCAAATGTGGTCGAGTTATTGACGAAAACGTCAAGTACTGCCCACATTGCGGACAAGAACTTAGTTAAAGTAAAGCACATGCGGTTGTGCTTCTTTAATGCTTCCGCCATCCCTTTTTTCTTGCTCATACAGAGGGTATTGTGAGTAACCAATCAAGGCCGTCTCGGTTAATTCAACCAAATGCCAGCAGTCCCATTCGTGTATCGTACATTTACATGTCCTGAAGATTTTTAGTGTTGCTTGTGCGATTCAAAAAGTTATAAATCCAAATGGTAATAACTTCTTCAAAGGGAGAAGGGTATTTGTTCATCTGATGGCTTCGAACTATCAAAAAAATGTGACTTGCTTATTTTATTGGGAGCAGTGTAGGAGTAACCTTATTACTTTTATGTTGATTCAGTAAAGGTGAGGCAATGAAATTGCCAAAGAATTCCAGCGCAAAAGAGAATTGCAACATAAAAGTTAGCAAGCATGGGCCATATCTAGTTTCTGGAGGCATCCCTTTATTGTATATGACAATAAAATGCGACGAGCATGGAATCCCAGTTAAATGGGTTATGGGAAAAAAGCTCAAGACTCCTGAAAATTATGCTTTATGCCGATGTGGGCAATCCGCTAACAAGCCATTCTGTGACGGCACGCACTTGAGAGTGAATTTTGATGGAACAGAAACAAGCGTAAAGTCTTATGCGAGTGAATCCAAAGAAATTGATGGTCCAGAATTAAAGTTAATTGATATTGAGATGCTTTGCGCTTCCGCACGTTTCTGCCATCGAGGAGGCAACATTTGGCAGGTAATTCCCGAATCAGACAACCCGAAAGCCAAGAAAAACGCGATAGAAAATGCTTGCGATTGCCCATCAGGCAGACTTGTCGTTATAGATAAAGAGACAGGCATGAAAATTGAGCCTGAACTGGAGAAATCGATTGGTGTAATTAAAGACCCAAGCATCGGCGTCGGTGGACCGTTTTGGATTCGCGGTGGTATTCCAATTTATTCAGCGGATGGAAAACTCTATGAAGTTCGAAATCGCGCGACTCTTTGCCGCTGCGGAAAATCCCAAAATAAACCGTTTTGCGACAGCAGTCACTATCCGGAAGAGGATAGAGAGCGTTGAAGAGAATGAAAAAATCGAGTGAGAAAAAGCAGGAGCAAATCGAAGAAAACATTGATGATGTTTTGAGGTCTAAAGAGAAAGTGTTTGTTCTCTTCTATGCTTCTTGGTGCCCGTTTTCCCAAATGTTCCTGCCGATATTTGCAGAGTATGCAAAAGGCAATCCGCTTGAGTGCATGAGCATTATGGTCGATTATAAGCCCGATTTATGCGAGAAATACTCGATAGATTACTACCCTACCGTGCTGCTTTTCAAAAAAGGAGAAGTATACAAGAGACTCGATGCTACGCCAGGAGCTGGATTAACCAAGAAGCAACTGACAGAACTTACCACTAACCCGTAGAGTTTCTTTGCTATTTAGCCTTCTGCGCGAGTTCTTTCGCCCAGCTTCTGATGGCATTCCAGTCTCTCGTGTCGTAGACTCCTGGTTGCGTCTCTTTGTAGGCAGCTTCTATTTTCGGCCTTTCTGCTTCCATAGCTTTTTTGGCCCACCATGGCTCTTTGTTGTAGTTGTAGACGCCTCCAAAGAAGCCTAAAGCGACAGGTTGCAGATTGTACTGGACGGCTTTTTCTTCAAGATATTTTCTTTTTGCTTTTGCGGCTACTTCAGGCTGGGCCATTGTTGCATAAGAGGCTGAACCGCAGCAGACGAAAAGGGCCACTTTCTTTCTTGTCAATTCTTTTTGGAATTTTTTTAGGAATTTTTCGGGTTCGCTTGTCCACTTGTTGATTAGTATTCCGCTGCCAACGACGACAAGGTCACAGTCGGTGATGTTGTTGACTTTTTCTTCTTTCGCGTTTACTACTCGAACTTCTAACCCTTCTTGGCGAAATACTTTTGCTATCTCTTCAGAAGTGCTGGCTGCTGCTCCATACCGAGTCCCATAAACAATTAGCGCTTTAGTCATCAGTTAACAGCCCCCTGCTTTGCCGCTTTGTAATTGTTTAGTATACCGATAATTCCTGCTGCGACACCGAAGAATGGCGGAACTATGCCTCCACCGACAAGTAGCATTATGATTGATAGCAGAATCAGGAGCAAACCGCCGTTTTTGCGCTGAACGAACCCACCAGCCCATGCTGCAACCATGATGCCGAAGATGATTGTGAGGATGCCAGTTATGAGGAAGCTAGGAACGATTGTCATCGCAGGCTCCCCACCCAGCACGGTCAAGTCAGGCCAAGCCTTTATCATAATTCCGCTTGGAACTATATTGCCCTGCAACATTTCGCCAGGTCCATGAGATGCACCACTCAGTCCAGCAAAAATGCCTACAATTGAAGCTACCGCTACTAGTTTTCTCATTGATTTTTCGCCTCACTTCCGTTTTGTTTTGATGCTTTCTTGATTTCGTCTTCTCCTAGGTCTACTCGAAGGATTCCATCCTTGCCGATGACTTCCAGGATTATGCCTTCAGCGAACGTGGCTTGCACCAATTCGCCTATTGTGCCTTCGACGAGGACGCTGTCGCTTGAGCCGTTGGTTAATGTGATGTTTTTGAGATTTCTCTTCGATTTGAGTTCAATGGAGAAGACACGTTCTTTACTGCTTGTTTTTCTTTGCATTATTTTTTGCCTCAATTACTGAGAAGGCTTTGAAGAGTGATTAGTTTTATTTGATACAGATGCTTAGAAGTAAGTATCAGTGTGTAGACTTTAGTGTCGGTGAAAAAGAAATTGGAAAATCGAGAGGGTATAGAGAGACTGTTTTTTGAGCTTGCAAGCGAAAGTAGGCTCAGCATACTCCGTGAATTGCAAAGTGAAAATCTGAAGATGCAGGAGATCGCCAGACGACTAGATGTGACTGCAACGGAGGCTTTTAGGCAGCTGGAGCGGTTGAGTGCTGCATTGCTTGTTCAGCGGCAGCCTGACGGCACATTCGCCATTGCGGAGTATGGCAAACTGGTGCTTCAGCTTGCGTCTTCATTGGATTTTGTCTCTAAGCGCAGGGATTACTTCTCGACGCATGACGTAATGCGTCTTCCCTTCCAATTTGTGAACAGGTTAGGCGAGCTTTCGCAAGCGAAATTGGTGATGGACACGGTTGAGAACTTGAACAATGGTGAGCGCGCGTTCATGGATGCTGAGCAGTACGGGTGGGGAATAGCAGAAGGTACCATTCCTATAAACATGATTCCAATAATGAATGAGCGAATCCTGAAAGGATTAAAACTCAAAATGCTTATTCCAGAAAATCTCCATTCAGCCAGTGTAAGCCCAACTGCAACAGCAAAAAACATGGAGACAAGGGGTCTCCCTGATCTCCCAGCAATAGTAGTACTTACCGAAAAAGAGGGAGGCATATGCTTTCGCCAAGTGGGAGGGAGGGTGGACTACGCTGGCTTTTTCGGAAAGGACCCAATATTCCATAACTGGGTGAGAGACCTATTTCTCTACTATTGGGACAAAGGAAAAAGAATATAATTTTTAGGTTAGTTTTGGCTGCTCGCTATTATTGGCTCTGAAGAGGATATTTTGCTGTATATAATGTTACTAATGATGTTTTTATCCTGTTTTAACTCGTAATTTAAGCACTCGGCATTATTTTCATTGTTTTGTCAGTAATTCTTGGTATTCAGGGTTAACTTTTCCATGCTTGTTAAGTATTACAGCGTTTATTTTACGCCAGTTTTCTCCCACTGTAGACCACATTTCGCCGCTTATGATATTCTTTTTAACATATTCGAATAATGATTTTTCACGTTTTATGATTCTTCGGTTCCAATCAACGCTAATTAAGCCTGACCGTGTCATGTACTGAATGTTCCGTATCATTTCATTCGAGTTTATTGGATAGTTAATTGTGCTGCCCAAGTCTTCGGTAAATGATTCAATTGAGTATTCGTCTTCAGGGCGAAGACTTATCACTGCAATCATGTCCTGCATGAATCTGACAGTTCTTCCAGAGTAAACAGTTTTTCTTTTCGGCACTAAAACCTGCTCTACGCGTTGACCATAGCGTTTGTAGAACCATCTTTTGACCGTTTCAGCAAGCAGTGCATATGCGCCGAGGATTCCAGCTAAAGCTAAGTAAAACGCAGGTGGAGGTGGCACGAATCCGAAAAATGCACCTACTGGCGTGTATGGTACTGTTATGGCAAAGCTGATGACCGCAAGGAGCATTATGGCTAAATATTTGCTTGGCTTGCTCTTATAGAAGGGTACTCGCCTTGTTCTTATAATGAGGACCACGAGCGTTTGTGAGCAAAGGGACTCGATAAACCAGGCTGTCTGGAACATATGCTCTGCCGTGTGGGCGGGCGCAGACGCTGGAATCATGGGGAGGAATATGAAGAGCATGATGAAGAAGGTCGCGAAGTCAAACAGAGAACTTACAGGACCTATAATTATCATAAACCTTCTTACGAAGGAAATATCCCATCTCTTGGGCTTTTCGATGTACTCTGCATCAACATTATCGGTGGTCATGACCGTTTGTGATGTATCGTAGAGCAGATTGTTTAGAAGGATTTGGATGGGTAGCATTGGCAAAAATGGTAAGAACACTGAACCGCCAGCTGCGCTAAACATATTGCCAAAGTTTGAGCTTACACCCATCATAATGTACTTCATCGTGTTGCCAAAGGTTTTTCTGCCTTCCAATACACCTTCGCCCAGAACAGTCAAATCGTTCCTCAACAAGATGATATCAGCGGATTCTTTGGCAACGTCAACCGCGTTGTTAACAGATATACCTACGTCTGACGTCTTTAAAGAGGGCGCATCATTGATGCCATCACCCATAAAGCCAACGACATGACCATTACTCTTCAAAACATTTATGATTCGGTCTTTTTGGGCAGGAGTTACCCTTGCAAATACGTTCACGTCTTCCACAACAGCTGCAAGGGCTTCATTGGACATCTGGGCAATCTCGTTTCCCAAAGCTACACCTTTTACTTCAAAGCCTAGTTCGCTGCAAACTTTTCGGGTAACAAGCTCATTGTCACCTGTGAGAATTTTCAGTTCCACTTTTGCTTTGCTGAGCAGTTGAAGGGACTGCTTGGCTGTTTCTTTGGGCGGGTCAAGGAACGCCACAAACCCCAAAAATGTCATGTTGCTTTCGTCGTTTATGGAGTAAACAGCTTTTTCTTCTTTGAGCTTCTTGGATGCAACTCCTAAAACTCTTAACCCTTCAGCACTTAAGTCAAGATATTTCTGCTCGATCTTCTTCCGAGTTCCTTCAGAGATGTCAGAAATTAGCCCTTCCAGTTCATAGAAGGAGCAGACTTTGAGGATTTCTTCTGGAGCACCCTTAGCTATGAAAAATCTTTGCTTTTCCTGCTCAACTACGACAGAGACGCGCCGTCGCACAAAGTCAAAGGGCACTTCATCAATTTTTTGGAATTTTGATAGGTCAATTTCTTCATGCTTAAGTATAGCTTCATCAAGTGGGCTTTTGAGTCCAGTCTGAAAGCGACTGTTTAGGAGGGAGTATAATAATACTTTCTCATCGTCTTTGCCCTCCATGTCTATGTGCAGTATGAGTTTTATCTGGTTCTCTGTGAGTGTGCCCGTTTTGTCTGTGCACAGAACGTTCATGCTGCCAAAGGTTTCAATTGATGATAGTCGCTTTACAATGACGCCTTTCTTAGACATGACCTGAGCGCCTTTTGAAAGATTTATGGTAATTATCATGGGCAGAAGCTCAGGCGTCAAACCCACGGCAAGCGCGACTGCAAATAGCAGAGCCTGCAATATGCCTTGGGCATTCGGGTGCAAGAGCGCGTTTATCATGAAAACGAACATCACTAAGAAAAAAGTAACTTGCATTATGAGAAAACCGAATTTTTTGGTGCCTATCTCAAATTCGGTCTCGGGCGCTTTCTCGACGAGCTTTTGAGCGATTTTTCCATATTCAGTTGAACCTCCAGTCCGCACAACCACCGCTGTGGCTGTTCCGCTGACTATCGAAGTACCCATGAATAGATAATTGTTCCATTCGGTTATCGACGCTTCTTTAGCTTTTATGGCTGCAGAAGTTTTCTCGACTGGAAATGATTCGCCAGTTAATGCAGATTGGTTGACGAAAAGATCTTTTCCTTCGATAATCCGTGCATCTGCGGGTGTGATGTCGCCTGCTGAAAGATAGATTATGTCGCCTGGAACAATGAATGGAAGCTTTATTTCCTGTTTGACATTGTCTCTTAGAACCGTTGCTGATGTGGCGACTTTTTCTCTTAGTAATTCGGCTGCTTTTGAAGCGTTAGTTTCCTGGTAGTGCGCTAGAGACGCGCTTAAGAAAACCATGATGTAGATTACTATTGCACTTGGATACTGATGAAGGGCAGCGGAGATTGCTCCTGCAATCATTAGTATTATTACGAGCGGGCTTTTGAAGCGTGCAAGAAAAATTAAAATAGCTGCGCGTTTCTTTTTCTTGGCAAATTCGTTGCGGCCATAAATTTCAAGCCGTTTTTCTGCTTCTTCAGAACTAATACCGCGCGGTGAAGCTTTCAAACGACCCATAATCTCTTCGATTGGAAGGCTCAGCAGGTCTTCAGAGCTTAAGGTTGGCTGCATAGAGGTAACTAGCTTTTTGCCTGAATTTTTTCTATTTTGGAATCTCGACTCAACCATGAACTATGCCGCCATTGAATCTTACAATAAAAACGCATTGCTCTTAAAGGGATTTCTTAACGTTATCTCTTAGATTTGCTGAAAGCTTGTTGTTTTGGGGTTTATTTCCATTTAGTAGGTATTTCTTCTCTTTGGAAGGTTGCTTTGCTTAGGTAGAATAACGCGATGCATATTCGTATAATTGTTTTTGTCAAGTTGATGAAGCAAGCGGTTTGTTAACATATGAAAAATATAAAGGCACATGCTGAAAATAGTTATCAAGCAAGGGATTGAATGTAAATGTTTGAGCACCACCACGAAAAGCTTTTGCCTAGGCGCACGTTTCTTAAGCGCTTAGCCAAGTATGCGTCGATTTCTCTTGGTCTAGTTATTGTTTCTTTGGTGATTGGTATGATTGGTTACCGCGTGTTTGAAGGTTACTCGTGGGTTGACTCTTTTCTGAACGCGACTATGTTGATGGGCGGAATGGGGCCTGTCGGAACGTTGCATTCGGATGCAGGAAAAATATTCGCTGGACTATACGCTTTATACTGCGGATTAGTTGAGTTGGTGGCAGTTGGAATTTTTGCTGTTCCAATCGTACACAGATTTTTACATCACTTTCATTTGGAAAGTGAGAAAAAACAAGACCAATAAACCCCCAAAAATTAAGCCAAAACAAAAATTTTTGCTAAAATTGAATTGCAATTAGGTGCCGTTTGGCAGACTCTCTAACTGTCTATAGGATGCCCAAAAACGCACATTTGGGAGCCTAAGCCCCATAGTGCCGATTTGGGACAGAGCCATATCACGACAGCAGGTTTGCCTGCCAAACGACTCGTTTTCTGCATCGACAATATCCTACTTCATTTAAAGGAAAATAAAAATTTGTGGTAGTGCTCCAACAGTCACAAGAAGCGTTGCAAGCTTCCGCTGCCAAGATTTAACTATAAATACGGGAGCTATAGTTTTTTGTAAGCACCTGAGGAGAAAAACTAATTGCATTTAGAAGAAATGAAGAAGGAAATTGAATCGCTTGTCATTGCGAAAGGGTTCTATAATAAGCCTGAAGACATTCCTAGAAAACTGCTTTTTGCCTTCATAGAGCTAGGCGAAGCCAGTGACGCTTGGAAAAAAGGTTTGCCTGAGGAAAAAATAGCTGAAGAACTAATCGATGTCGTCTTTTACGTTTTAGATGCAAGCCGCTTAGCATGCCCAAACATAAACATGGACGAAGTATTCCAGAGAAAACTTGAAAAAAACCTTAACCGCCCTTTCCAGTACGGTGAAGGCCACCGCAACAAACAGCCTTAAGAAAACAAAAAGTAACTAACGAAGTTTTTATTGCACTCCTCTAAACTATAGCATGTTGAACGAAAGTGGACTTCACCTATCCCGTTAACATACGTTTCGACTGTAATAGATGTGGTTTATGCTGCGGTGACACCAAGCAAAAAACAAGGCACATTCTCCTCTTAGAAACCGAAGCCAAAAAAATATCAGCAGAAACTTCATTGCCCATACCTGACTTTTCCAGCAAAATTGTGGATAAGCCTCCTTACGCTTATGAGATTAAAAAGACTAGTGAAGGCAAATGCGTCTTCTTAAAAGATAACCGATGCAGCATTTACCTGTTAAGACCTTTGATTTGCGTGTTTTACCCGTTTGAATTAAAATTTGACAAAGACAAGTTGCTGCATATTTTTGATTTTACGCTTGAGTGCCCGGGAATAAACCAGGGAAAAGTGGTTCAGGAAAAAGATTTTAAAAAGTTGTTTGAACTGGCGCAAGAAAGATTGGGATAAAGCTCATTGTTAGAGTTGCTGGAGAACATCAGCCTGTTCCAAAGTAATACCGCAATAATGGCACTTTAACAATAAGGGGTCTTCATTTTTAACGTAAAATTTTGAGACTACGGGTTCATCACTGTTACTTATACAACAAGGATTTACGCATTTAACTATCCCTTCAATAGCCTTCGGCAACTTAACCTCCAACTTTTCAACAACCGTGTAATTATGAATAATGTTAATTGATGCGTGAGGAGCCACCAAAGCAATCTTATTAACTTCCTGCGAGTTAAGCGCTCGACCCTCAATCTTCACAATATCCTTAACCCCGAAACGTTTGCTTGGAACATTAATGGCAATGGTGATCACCCGTTTCTCCTTACCTGTTATCCCTAAAATCTTGATAACATCCAACGCGTATCCGCCGCTAATATGATCAATGACAGTGCCGTCTTTGATTTTTGAAACCCGAAGTTCCTTGTCGCTCATGTGAATTCTCCAGTAGAAAGCTATTGCATCTGCAGCAAATAAGATTTTACATTAAAAAAGAAAGGGAACAGCTAGATAAGATGAAAACGCAAGTCAATAACGGTTGTACCGGCAAACTTGTCAAAGTACCTCATGAACGTGCAGTTTTTCAGTCGCCACCCAACAATTAAGTCAAAGGGCAACAAGGGTAAAACTTTCCCAAAGTTCCTCACTGCTGCATTATCATAAGACATTTTCTTTCCGTCAGTTCTAACAACCTTTAAACCCATAATGCGTTTGCCTATACTTTGACCATTAAATCCTTCAAGCAAAGTAGAATAAAGCCAAAGAAGACCCACAGTAATGAAAAGAACTGTGCTAGTTCCTGCATTGAAATCAGTTGTTATGGATAGAGAAAGGACCTGTGGAAGAAAAATGATTGCCATCGTAATTGCTAACATAAACGCGAAATCAATCACAAAAGCTAAAACTCTCTTTTTAAAAGAAGCAAGCGGAAGTTGGCTTTCTCTTCTTTGCACATCCGCAACTTCTGCCCAACCTTCGACATCATGAATAACTCTTACGGCGCTTTCACCAGCCCTGCTTAACTTGTACTTGCCCGTAGGGGTTTGCTCTATGAAAGCCGCTAACGAGCGAAGGTGGAAACTCAGCTTTCCAGTATCAACCTTTAGCAAGTTCAGCAGGTCAGTGAAAGATGCCTCGCTATTTTCGCTAAGGTTCAGTAATATTTCCCTTCGCAATGGATGCGAAAGGATTGAAAGTATCTTCGAAATGTTTTCTTGATCTACTGCCATGTTTCAAAACCAAGTGTTACAATTAAACATGTAAATGATGGACGGTTTTGACATACAGCACCATAAACATAATACTCCCATATAAGTCCAACCCAAAAAACTCTGATAATGACGGGAAAAACACTCTTAATAGTGAAAAGCAACCTATATTATATGTATGTCAAGTGCTGAAGTAGCAGTCCAAGTATTCCGCAAACTGGAAAGCGAAGATTTCAGAATACTCCACATTATCGAAGCAGCTATGAGCAAACGCGAATTTGTACCAACAGGACAAATACAAAAATACGCTAAACTTCCCATGGACCGCATAGAATTTACATTGGGCAAACTAAACAAGCTAGGCTTAATTTACCAAACAAAAGGAGCCTACGTTGGACACACCTTAAACTATGCTGGCTACGATTGCCTAGCAATAAACACCCTTGTCAAGGCGGGAGTAATCGAATCTTTCGGGCAAACCTTAGGCGTAGGAAAGGAAGCAGACGTTTACGACGCATTAAGCCCCGATGGCAAACGCATAGCGGTGAAATTTCACAGGCTAGGAAGAATAAGCTTTAGGCAAACAAGACGCAAAAGAGGCTATATACGAGAACACTCCACTTGGCTTTTCCAATCGCATGTAGCAGCAGAAAAAGAGTTCCAAGCAATGCAACTTGTTTACAAAAACGGCGTTTCAGTGCCAGAGCCCATAAGCCAAAACAGGCATGTAATAGCTATGGGAATGATCGAAGGCGCAGAATTATCCAAATACAAAGAAATACCAAAACCTGAAAAAATCCTAAAAGAAATTTTACGCAATGTAAGGAAGACTTACTTAAAAGCGCACGTTATCCATGCAGACCTGAGCGAGTATAACATCATCCTAAAGCCAGATGGGCACATCCTAATTATTGACTGGCCACAATATGTAAAGACAAATCACGCGAATGCTGAGGATTTGCTTGAGCGTGACCTTAAAAATATACTTACTTTTTTCAATCGCAAGTTCACTGTAAAAGTGGTAGTTAAGGAAGCCTGCGATTACGTAATTGGAAAAGCCAGAAGCTTGGCTATTTAATGCTTGTCGGCGTCTAGCACAATGTAGAGAATGTTGTTTCCGCGGAGCAGCACATTACCGTAATTTGTCATCAATTGCTCTTCTTTGCATTCGTTTGCGCCTTCAAGAAGAATGTTCATGTGCCCATCGCATTTTATCATTTTTCCCTTATATTCATAGCCATTTTTGAGAACAACTTCAATATTTCCGTGCAACTGTTTTATGAGAACGTTCAACGGTTTCTTGCTTGGTTCCATCATATTACCGTGTCCTAGTACATTTCTTGTAATATCCAAGAACCCATCACCCAATATAAAAGTCTTATGAAAGACCTGCCACTAAAGATAAACGAAAAAATAAGTTATCAAAAACGAAAAGCACTTGTGAGATGGAAATCATTGCGACCACACGTAATGCTTGCCACGTTTTGCGCTCCAACCATCAATACTGTAAAGTCAACTTTCTAACGTTACACCTTTTATCCTTAGTGCAAGCATAATAGGTTGTCTGGTGATGGTGTGAGGTTATCTCCTGACATTAGGGGAGCCTTCAGAAAGCTTGCCAAGACAAAATTAACAGTCACCAGCATAGCACAAATGTTTAACACCACCAGACAAACCGTGTATCGATGGCTAGGAAGAGGCAAGCATCGTGGATCGGAAACCTTCAAAGACAAGCCCAGACAACCCAAAGAAAGCAAAGTCACAATCGAAGTTGAGCTGTCCATTTTAAAACTGAGAACCACCTTCAAATGGGGAACCGCACGCATACAACAAGGCCTCTACAACCTTCCAGGCTTCATGAACGAATCAGTACATT
>PKYH01000055.1:0-6636 GCA_003133625.1 Candidatus Bathyarchaeota archaeon
GTACTATTCATGAGAATGGTCTTGAGGATAGAGTAACAATTGTGAATGGTGACATGTTTAACGTTAACTTAACTTCGGCTGACGTGGTTTACTTGTATTTGACGACGAGTGCAAATGAGAAAATCAGGCCCAAGCTTGAGAGTGACCTTAAGAAGGGTGCACGCGTGGTTTCGCATGATTACGAGATTATTGGTTGGCGTCCTGAGAAAGTTGAGAATTTCTGTGAAAACCCCCAGTTAGGCTATCCTTCACACACAATTTATCTGTTTAGGAAGCCATAGTTTTTTCCCTTTATTTATTAAAAAAGGTTTTAAGTCTCTTATCTTCATGACTTTCAAAAAGAGTGTTTACTAAAGATGCAGTTTATTCCATGGCAAAACATAGCTGACTGGCATTGCAAAGCATGCGGTTACTGCTGCAAACTCTACAGCGTCGTCTTAGACTTCACGGAATGGCTGAGGATTGCCAAGACTTTTGGGATGGAAAAAACTGTGGCGGGCTTAGACCGCTTCTACATTAAGCGGGTCAGTGATGGCTCCTGCGCTTTCCTATGCAACCACACAAACAACTACTACTGCGGCTTGCAGAACATGAAGCCTGAAGCATGCAAACTCTGGCCCTTCAAAGTGCTTTCAGAACCAAAATACGGGCAGCCAAACCAAGCAGCATACGACTATGGCGGAATGAGACTGTACATTTACGCGGACACGATGTGCAGCGGCTTACGGTGTGGCACGCCAACATGGGACTTCCGCTACACAACCATAAGAGAGTTTGCTGAACTAGCGTTGGGCGTAAGGCAGGTGCAGTATAAAACGACTAGGGCGGTCGCGTTTAGGCAGCAACAATGGGGCAGACGATTATTCCCATAAAAAAGGGCTTTTTTCTAAGAATTAAATTACGGCTTGTTTAGAGCATTAGTTTTTCCCGATTGCCTCGATTAGGTTATTAAGTTAGTTTTAAACTCTTAACCAGCAAACTATCCTGTTAACAAGTGAGGTAACTGTTGTATGCCCAAGGCTAAAGTTGGCGTTTCAATGCTCTACTGCTTAGGTGAGCCATTCAATCGGATGGTTAAGCGGTTAGGCGCTGTAGGCACGCGTTATGTTGAAGTTTTAGATGATGGCAAGCATGAACTTGACAAAAAACGCGTCGCCATGCTCAAAGAAGCCGCAAAATCGTACAGCTTAGAGTACTCGTTACATGCGCCCTTCGCCGACATCAATATCGCTTCACCATCCAAACCCATGCTAAACACCGCTATGAAACGCCTTAAACAATCCATGGGCTATGCTAACGCATTGGATGCGAAGTTGTGGGTTTTCCATCCTGGAACGCAAACAGGTATCGGTCAATTCTACCCTGGCGTCGACTGGAAACAAAACAACCAGAGCATCCAAGAACTCTACGAGACAGCGGAAGAATACGGAGTTAACATTGCCTTGGAAAACTTGCCGGCAAAATACTGGTTCCTTATGAATAAACCAGAAGAATTCGCACGATTTTACCGCGAAACCAACCTGCCCATCGGCATCGTCATGGACCTCGGCCACGCTAACCTCGAAGCCCAAATAGAGCCATTCTTCAACATGCTAGCGGACAAAATCATCCACGTACATGCAAGCGACAACAACGGCATAGAAGACCAGCACCTAGGCATAGGTGAAGGCAAAATCGACTGGAATTGGTTCGCACAAACCATGAAGAAAATGGGCTATGACAAGTCTGTAATCCTCGAATCCACAACCAACGTCCCAGAAAGCCTACAAAAACTGCGGCAGCTTCTATGTTAGCTTTTCCTAAGCGGCAGTTCAAGCTCCATAAGATCCTCAGCCAACATCGTGTTCGCGAAGACCTTTTTTGCCTGCTCCAAAAGCACACTGGCATCAGGATACCTTGCGCTGATATGCGTCAAAACCAGCCGCTTTGCTCCAGCCGCCTTCGCTTGTCCTGCAGCTTGACTAGGCGTTGAATGCCCATCCACTGCTGCTTTCTCGCTCAGTGAATCGTCAAAGGTGCAGTCATGAATAACTAAATCCGCTCCGGCAGCAAACTTTGCAAACGCTTCGAACGGTCTGGTATCGCCCGTGTAAACAATTTTTCGCCCACTCCTGAGCGGCCCCATAACGTCGCTTGGCTTAACCACCCTGCCGTCTGCCAGTTTGATTTCTTCGCCGCCCTGAAGCTTAGACCACAATTCACCTTCGGGAACTCCGAGCGTCAAGGCTTTTTTCGGGTAAAACTTTCCAGGGCGCGGCTTCTCTACAAACGCATAAGCGTAACTGTCTACGGCATGGTTAGACCTGGCAGCCTCAACACTGTATTCTTCTTCATCCAGAATTATGCCTTCGCTTAAAATCTCGCTGATTTCCACTGGGAACGTTAAACCAAACTTCAGGGTCTCTTTAGCGCAAAGCAGAAAATCCTTAATCCCCACCGGCCCGTAAACTGAGACTGGCTCTTTGCGGTCCATTAACGCCATCGTCTGCAGCACCCCTGGCAAACCCAGCACGTGGTCACCATGCAAGTGAGTGAGAAAAACTTTTAGTTTCTTGTGAAAGCTTACTTTTGCCTGCATCATTTGCCGCTGTGTGCTTTCGCCGCAGTCAAACATCCACNNACGCTGCCGCTTGTTCCCAAAAACACCACGCGAATACTCACTTAGTCATGCACCTTCTCGAACACTGCGATTTCCCTTGTTAGCGTTCTATGTACGTAGGCGAAATGGGACTCCACATGCTGGTACCCCAACGCCGTGCCTAACGCTTTAATGTTTAATGTTTTAGGCGAAGCAATACAAATGAATACATCTTTATAGGGCAAACAATATTGAATATTAGTTGAGGGTTGAAAGCTCATGATTAGTAATAATGGCGTCCAGAAGAATTTAAAGTATGGTTTTAGCGAGAGAACCATCATTGAAGAATGGGCTAAGAAATACGAGCCCGTCATGAATTATTTGGGTAAATTGAATAGCAGGCAAGGCAATGTTGCAATGTCTCTTTATCATTTCTGCAACTACTCAGGCTTAAACCCAAACCAACTCCTGGAACTCAAAAAAGACTATAACAGTTTAGACGCCGAGCACCTTCTCGACAGCATGGCAAACGTTAAAGTGCCTTTTCCAGAAAAAAGAAAATGGCATGTCGTCATGTGCGTTCGAGGCTTTTTTAGAGCAAATTATCGGCAGTTGCAGGCTGAAGCTGGACGTTCCATGCCATACATACAGAACGAAAGCCATATTCTGCCTTCAAAACAAAAACGTTTAGCACTCTTCAAAGCATGCCGAAACCCCCGAGACCAAGCTCTCGTTATGCTCGGGTCCACTTCAGCTTTAGCTTTAGAGACGCTTTCAAAACTTCGATTTAGCCACTTTGAAGAGAACTGGCAAAACCAAGAGATTCCTCATATTTCCCTACCGTCTGACTTGCTGAAAGGTCATGGCAAAGGAAAGTACAGAGGGGTCCGTCAAGAGACCTTCATAACTCCAGAAGCTAAGAAAATCGTAATTGAGTATCGGCAATGGATGGAGACAACGTTTGGTCACAAATGGAGCGAGGACGATTATGTTTTCCTATCAGTAAAACGGAACATTGGAGAGCCACTAACGCGAAGGATGCTATCGAAGAAAGCTACAGTTCTTCAGCAAAGAGCCACTGTTGATTTTACCCTGCATGATGGACGCCGAATAGTTCAGACTGCACTTGAAAACGCTGGATGCCCTAACAACTGGATTAAAAAAGTCAAAGGACGCAAATGCTCCGGAGAAGAAGCACCATATAGCAAACCATTGATTGAGCAACTACGCGAGAAATACCAAGCTGCTTTGATTGACTTAGAGTTTTTGAGCGAGTCAAACGTCAACATTAAGAAACTCAACGATTTAGAGTCTAAGATTGGCGAGAAAGACCAGGTCATCGAATCATTGGTTAAGAATGGCTCGGAGCTTAAAGAGAAAATGCAGAAAATGGAAGGGTCCAGAGAAGGTCTTGAAGCGTTGCTGAGTCGTGTTCTTGAGCTTGAGAAGAAACTTGGTCGAGGCGACGAAAAAGCGTGATTGCATACATCTTTTTCTTCTATAAAGCTTATCCAGGGGGTAACTAAAATGAACCAAAAATGCCCCAGATGCGGAACCACAACAAAACAAGGCTTGATTTATGATAAGGTACACAAGAACTTACTATGCCTAAAATGCGCGAAAAAACAAAACCCAAATTTAAAGGTACACCCTCGCAGGTAACGTTTGCCGGGTGTTTCTGTNNGACTAATCCAGCAAAACAAGGATTGAAACCTCCTTCAAAACGGAACTTAAAGAAGAAAAAAGGGGTGTAGTCTTCATTGCCGACGCGCCGAGGTGAAAGACAAACCTGATTGATTTTGTTTCTCTGTTTTTCTGGTGCTGCCTTGCCTATTCGTGCTGGCAAGTCCTAAGCTTGTATCGCTCATTTAAGAATAGCCGAGTTGTGTGGGTTGCGTCGGCTATAAGCAACCAAACCCACAGTGACTATTAGAAACATCGCGGCAACTACGCATGACAACCTGTTCGAGGATCTCGCGCCTTCGGTGCACGTGCATAAGCGGTTTGGTGAAGAGATCGAAATAAAATATTTCCCAAATAATGATCATTCAGAGTGTAGTCTGATTCGAGAAATGAAAGTTGAGCCTGGCACCATAAAGGATTGGCAGAAACTTAGCGTGTTCCATTATCGCGGCCATAAGACGAGTGTTCCTCGCAGAATCTTTCGGTTGGTGCGTGGTGGGGAGCTTTGCGGTGTGATCGTGTATAGTTATCCTTCTCCTGGCTTGCTTTGGAAGGCGGCTGGTGCTTCCTCGCATGTCTATGCAGGAGATAAATATGCAGTTGAGCACCATTAACCGTGTGGTTATTCACCCTAAATATCGGACGGTGGGGTTAGGCGCTAAGTTGATTCGTGAGACATTGCCACTTGCAGGTACGCCTTGTGTGGAGTTGATTGCGGTTATGGCGAAGTTTTCGCCTTTTGCTGAAAAAGCAGGAATGCAAAAAATTGCGGAGCAAACATCAATAGATAGCGTTTCACATATCTCCAAAGTGCTCTTAGAGTTGGGTTTTGACATGCATCTCTTGGGAAGCGAACGTTACGTCAAAGCAAAGCTTGAGAATTTGTCACCTGCGCAGTTGAGCTTGATCCGAAAAGCTTTCATTAAGAATTCGCATCCACGTTTCAAAAAAGAGTTTGCTGCCAGTCGGCTATGGTTCCTTGTTCTATCTTCATTTCTCGGATAAGGCTGCATTCTGCAGTAGGCCTATTCGGATAATACTTTACGCTGATTTCCTCGCCGAATCGTTTATGCACGTGCACGCTTGGGTTCAGGTCCTCTAATAAGTCGCTGTGTGTGGTTGCTGCGATTACTGCTTTGCCTTGTTGCCTAGCCATTTTTTGGAGGTTAAACGCGATCATCTTGGCTGTGTCCCTGTCTAGGCAAGCTGCGAACTCGTCCATGAGCCACCACTGCTTTTTGCTTTCGATTAACTTGGCGATTCGGTAACGGTACTTCTGGCCATCACTAAGTTGCCTATAGTTACGCAGGAAAAGAAAAGCATCATTCAAACCAACCTTACTAAGCATCTTCAACGCCTCCTCCGCGCTAATCAATTCCTCAGGAACAATACTATTAGAAGTTGATGAACGAGAACCTGTAGCTTGCTGTTTATCAACTTCTAAACCCAACCGCTTAATCTTCACCCGTACAGCCTCAGGACTCTTTTGCAATTCCCGCGAAATCGCATCGAAAGAGCCTCCGGCAATCACAAGTTTTCGAAGTTGCTTTTCCTCTTCAACGCTCGGCAACTCATCAGGCAAAACCAAACTAGTAGAAGTAGTAGTAGAACAAGTATTTTTTTTCTCTATTCTACTACTTCTAATCTAAGGTGCCTGATCTTTTGGCGCATAGCTTCCTCAGGCAACTGTAAACTATTAGTAGTTATTATTTTCCGTGTTTTGCGAGAAATAATAACTTTTAAGCCTAGCCGCTTTGCTTTTTCGTAAACTGCGTTTGGCTGACGCTTGAGCTCAACGGCAATCTCATACGCATTACAGCCAGCTTCAACCATTTTTCTAAGCTGCTTTTCCTCTTCAACGCTCGGCAACTTGTTAGAAGTAGTAGTCCGCTGCTGTAGCGCTTGGTCAACTACTTCTAATTTTAGCCTCTCAATCTTTTTCCGTACAGCTTCAGGGCTCTTGCCCAAAGTTTCAGCGATAACATCAAGCGTTTTCTTATCCTTAACCAATTTCGCAAGCTTTTTTTCATCCTCAACAGTCCAAGGTTTACCCTTCATGCTTTCTGCCCCACAAAAATACCAAGGACTGTACCGCTGAGTCCTGAGATGGCAGCAAAAAGCTTAAGCGCCTCCTCAACGCTCGGCAACTCCTCAGGCATTGAAATAGAAGTAGTAGTCGTATAGCCCTTACCCACTACTACTTCTAACTTGAGACGCTTACACGTTGAAATCACACTAAGGTAGAATTGAAATCTGTTGGCTGTGGAAAGCAGAACTAAGGGCACTATGATTCTTCGTTGCGGCGGGCGCTTCTACAAAGTCCTCAAACTAAGAAGCAGCGGAGACAACAACTATATTTTCGAGTGCAAAGACCT
>PKYH01000055.1:6692-7058 GCA_003133625.1 Candidatus Bathyarchaeota archaeon
GGAAATCAGACCGACAAAAAAGAGAGAAGGGAAGCTAACTGATTATTTTCCCATGACTTTCCTAGCTGCGATTTCGATGTCTTTAGATTTGATGGTTCTTCTTCCAGAGTGCATTGCGAAGTCTAAGGCTTCCTTGGCGATTTTAACGCCGATTTCCTCTAAGGCTTTAGCGAGTTCTTTGGCTGCGGCTTCACTTACTCTTTCAGCGCCAGCTTTTTTACATAATCTGTGCATGGGAGCAACTGCTATTTCTAAATCGGCCATAAAGACCCTCTGTAGCTTCTTTTTCTTTTTAAAGCAATATTTAACCTTTTTTGCCCCATGTTTCTTTAAATTGCCCAGTAACATGGTTTAAACGCTTAAACT